>NZ_JBHXSK010000002.1:0-406284 GCF_042716195.1 Streptomyces sp. NPDC058683 | reverse complement strand
CCCGGACACCTGGGTGATGTCCGGGGCCACCGCTGTCGGCCGGGCGGGTTCAGTCCGCGGAACCGTCGGGCAGGTACTGGGCCAGCGGGTAGACCGGCCGGGGCACCTCGGGCACTTCGGCCCAGCGGAGCAGACCGAGCCGGCGCAGGTCGAGCGCCACGTCCACGGTCTCGTCGACGTCGCTGCCGATCTCCTTCGCGACCTCGCTGATCGGCCGGCTTCCGTCGGCAAGGTCGAGCAGGCGCAACCCGAGCTCGGGGAGGCCCGCCATGGACGGTCCCTTCGACACCGTCCGGTCAGCGCTCCAGTGCTCTTCGGCCGTGACGGCGACGGGGTGCAGTCCCTCGAAGTCGGGGGCGGCGATCTCGACGTCACCGATGAAGAGGCGGTCGAGGCGGGAGCCGTAGAGGCAGTCGACGGCCTCTTCCGGGTGCTCCACGATGGGCATGCCGCGCAGGTTGAACGAGGTGTTGAGGACGAGCGGCAATCCGGTCTCCGCCTCGAAGGCCTGGAGCAGCGTCCGGAACGCCCCCGGCGTGGCGTCGTTGACCGTCTGGATCCGACAGGTGCCGTCCACGTGGACGATCTCGCTCACCGATTCCTGGCGCTCCGGCCGCACGGGGCAGACCAGCAGCATGAACGGGCTCTCCTCGGCGGGCATGTCGAAGTAGTCCCGCGCGCGCTCGGAGAGGACCGAACCGGCGAACGGGCGGAACGCCTCGCGGAACTTGACCCGCGCGTTGAGCCGGTCCTTCATTCCCGGCAGACCCGGGTGGCACAGGATCGAACGCGCGCCGAGTGAGCGCGGGCCGAACTCCGAGCGGTCCTGGAACCACCCCACGATCTCACCGCGGGCGATGGCCTGGGCGGCCGCCTTCGCGATGCCGGACGGGCCGGAATGCCGTTGCACCGTGAGGTTCCACCGTTCGGCCACTGCTGCCACGTCCCGGCCGGCGAGCCGGGGCGGACCGAAGTAGACGTGCTGGAGGGCCTTGCCGCTGGAGGAGGGACGACCGGTCAGGTTGTGGTACGCGTACAGGGCGGCGCCGGCGGCGTTTCCGTCGTCCGTGGCTGCCGGGAAGACGAACAGCCGGTCGATGTCGGTCTCGCGCAAGAGCCTGGGGTTGAGCGTGGAGTTGAGGAAGCATCCGCCCGCGGCGACGAGGGAGCGGCTCCCGGTGCGCGCCAACAGCTCACGCACCAAGTGCAGGCAGGCATCCTCGAACTCGGCCTGGACCTGGGCGGCGAGGTCGTAGTGGAACTGTGTGAACGGGGCGCGCGGCGGCCGTGGCACGAGCCTGAGCTCGGTGCCGACGCGCACTGCCAGGCCGAGTTCCACCAGTGAGTCGGCGACCCGGTCGAAGGAGAGGCTGCCGTCGGGACCGATCCCGATGAACAGATTCTCCTGGGAGAGCCGCTTGCCGTACGAGGCCAGGCCCATGGTCTTGCCCGCGTCGTCGTAGACCGTCCCGGACTCCCGGAAGCCGAGCGCCAGCGTCACCACGCGGTAGATCTCGCCCACGCCGGTCAGCTCCTGGGGCAGCCACATCTCGCCGTCGCGCTGGTAGCCGGCTGCCCGCGCCGAGTCCCGCACGGTCTGCAGCACGGTCTCCGGTACGGTCCCGGGGGCGAAGTGGAATCCGGACTCCCGCTCCCGGCCGCTGCCGAGCAGCGACCCGTAGGCGTCGATGACGAGGGCGGCGGCCTCCTCGAACCCCGAGGTGTAGAACGCGGAGCTCGCGTGCGCCAGATGGTGCCCCGGGTGCGGCAGGTGTACGGACCGCTCCGGCGGAACCAGCAGACCGAGCACCTGCGCGAGGCGTGCCTCGTCCTCCTCGTTCCGCGACTCGGTCGACGTGGTGATCCAGTAGTCGATGTCCGACAGCGTCAGGTCCTCGCCCGAAAGGACGTCGCGGGTCAGTTCCGCCATCGCACCGGCGTACGCGTGGAGCGGGACGGTTCCCCGCTTCACCCGCGAGGTCCGTTCCAGCGCGAGCGCGGCGCGGATTTCGCCGTCGACCACAAGACAGGCACTGCTGTCGTGGCTCAGATTCAGGCCGAGCACTCGGACCGTCATGCAAACACCCCCGCATTTATGACAACGATTCCGCCGGGACTCTAAGTGTGCCTTTCGGTGCGGTCAAGCGATATTTTTCAAATCCGCGGCGGGCAGAGCCGGGTGAACCTCCCGGCCCCGGTTGAAATCGGGCAAGCGGGGCGCTGCTGTCGGTGCGCAGTGACCCAAGTGGCCAACGAGATCGGGGTTGCCACGGGGAAGTTCGGCTTGTAATCTCTGCCGAGGCGCTGCCGACTTGCGAGGTGGCGCCCTCAAAACCTGCGGGGGAACAGGTGATTCCACTTTCGTCGGCCGAGCCGGCCGAGTTAATCCGTGCGCTTGCAGGCTGGGATGAAACCCGGCCTGGGCGATATTTTCCTTACACATCGGTGATGTCCCACCTGCGGGCCCGGGGCAAGCACTTCGCTTCCGAAGGACTGCTCCGGGAGTTGGCGTCGCTGCGGGCCAGGCTCGCCCCGGCGGCCGCCGACGACCGGGATCGGCTCCTGCTGGAACGCTTCCTCGCGGTCGTCCTGGACAAGTGGGACGGCGCGTACTCATACCAGAGTTACTTGGCCATCGATCTGATCGACAGTCAACTTGCCCGTGTTCGATGTGATGTGACGAACAGTCGGGACGAGTGGGTCGGTCTGCTCCTGGCAGATGTGTGGACCTTCGAGGACGGTGCCCGTAACGGCGCCCACGACCGACTGCCGCAGATGCGCCCGGACTCCCGGCTGATGGACAAACGGGCTCGTCTGATCGGGGCTGCGCTGACCCCGGTGGCAGAGCGTCTGCAGGTGACCGGTGCAATCCTTCCGCATTCTGTGGGCGGGCTGTGCCAAGCCATTCGGAGCCGTGCTTCGCCGGAACACGCGATGGTTCTGGAGCTCGCCATGCAGCCGGTCCATACCATCCACGACGAGTATCTGTTCATTCGGGTACTGCAGTCCTTCGAAGTGACCTTCGCGGCCATGGGGCAGCAGATTTCCGAGGCGATTCTGCGTATTCGTGAGAAGAGACCTGGGGAAGCCGCACAGAATATTCTCTGGTGTCGGGACATATTTTCCGAGGCGCGTACTCTCTTCTCTCTCCTGGCCACCATGCAAGTGGAGTCCTTCCGTACTTTCCGGGTCTACACGGACGGTGCCAGCGCCATTCAGTCGGAGAGCTACAAGTATTTCGAGGCGCGGTGCGGAAAACCCGCCCGGGAACGACTGGACTCGCCGGCGTTCGAGGCCGTTCCGAAGCTGCGGGAGGAGATCACCGAGGACTGGAGCGACCTGTCCTCGACCGTCAGGGAGGCGGCCGAGGCCGGACTGCTGGATCCGGACGGACTCGCGCTGGTGCGCGCCGCGGCCGAAGAACTGGAGAAGGTGCACCAGCGCTGGAAGCAGACGCACTGGCGGCTTGGGGTCCGGATGATCGGTGACGAGCGAGGAACCGGCTACACCGTCGGGGTGCCGTACCTCGAGGACGTCATCGGCAACAGGCTCTTCCGCACGCCGTTGGGAACGGATCAGGGGGCACTCCGTGGGACTGAGACTGGATGACGGCGACCTGCGCCTGCTGCTGACGGTCCGACGCTTCGAGGAGGCGCTGCTGCGACTGTTCGAACAGGGCAGGATCGACGGAACCACGCACACCTGCCTCGGGCAGGAGTACGTGCCGGTGGCGCTGAAGCCGCTGCTCACCGAGCACGACTACGTCTTCAGCCACCACCGCGGGCACGGCCACTACCTGGCCAGGTTCGAGGACCCGGTCCCGCTGCTGGCGGAGATCATGGGAAGGACCGGTGGGGTCTGCGACGGTGTCGGTGGCAGTCAGCACCTCCACCGTGACCGGTACTTCTCCAGTGGCGTGCAGGGGGAGAGCCTGCCCGTCGCGGTGGGTGCGGCGCTGAGCCTCAAGCGTGAGGGGCGCGGGGGAGTCGCTCTCGCCTACATCGGCGACGGCACCTTCGGTGAGGGCTCGGTGTACGAGGCCCTCAACATGGCCCGGCTGTGGGAGGTGCCGCTGGCCGTGGTGGTGGAGAACAACCACATCGCCCAGACCACGCCGGCCGAGCGGCACATGGCCGGCTCCGTCCGGGGGCGCGCGGCCGCCTTCGACATCACCTACCACGGGACTTCCTCCCAGGAGATCCCTGACATCCGTCGTGAGCTCGAGCCCCTGCTGCGGCGCGTGCGCGAACACGGTGAGCCTCTCGTGGTCGAGTTCGACACCGTTCGGGTGGGCCCGCACAGCAAGGGCGACGACACCCGCGACGAGGTGTGGTTGCAGGCCGCCCGGGAGCGCGACTGGCACGCCGCCTACCGACGAGCCCACCCCGCCCAGTTCGCCTCGGTGGATGCGCAGGCACGCGTCTGTGTGGACGCCGCCGTCGCCGAGGTCGTCGCCCGTGAACCCGCTACCTGGTTGGTGACATGCTGAGAACGGACCGCGTCGTCGACGAGCTCAACGGCGCTCTGCACACCCTCTTCGCGGACGACCCGACGCTGTTCCTGCTCGGCGAAGACGTTCTCGACCCCTACGGCGGTGCCTTCAAGGTCACCGCCGGGCTGTCCACCAAGTTCCCCGACCGGGTGATCTCCACCCCGATCAGTGAGAGCGGCATCGTCGGTGTCGCCAACGGTCTGGCTCTCACCGGCAACCGAGCGATCGTGGAGATCATGTTCGGCGACTTCGCCGCGCTCTGCTTCGACCAGATCCTCAACGTCTCGGCCAAGTCGGTCTCGATGTACGGGCGCAGGCTCGACGTCCCGATCGTCGTCCGGTGCCCCGTGGGGGGCAATCGGGGCTACGGGCCGACACACAGCCAGAGCCTGCAGAAGCACTTCATCGGGATCCCCGACCTCGTGCTGCACGAACTCTCGCCGCTGCACGACACACAGGCGGTGCTCCGCCGGGTGCTCGACGACGGCCGCCCTTGCATGTTCTTCGAGCCCAAGCCCGTGTACGGGGAGCGATCGCTCACTCCCGGCCCCATCGACGACCTCTTCGGATACGACTTCGCCGACAGGGACGGCAACTGGGCTCGGGTCTCGTCGGAGGACGGCGCCGGAACGATCCTCCTCATCACAGGCGGAGGCATGGTCTCGCGCGCCCTCGAGGCGGCCGAGACCCTGCTGCTGGAGGACGAGACCGACGTCACCGTCATGGTCTGCTCCCAGCTCTACCCCTTCGTCCCGGAGCCGATCCTGGGCGATGCGGCGCGAGCGGAGCATGTGTTGGTGGTCGAGGAGGGAACCCCCGGCGGAACCTGGGGCGCCGAGGTCGCCCGGAGCCTCGCGGACGCCTGCTGGGACAGGCTCAGACATCCGGTCGGCTCGATCAGCTCGCGGGACACCATCATTCCCGCCGCACGCCACCTGGAGCGCCGGGTGGTCGTACAGACACAGGACATCGTCGACGGGGTACGCGGACGGGTGACGGCATGTACGAGATAGCGGTGCCGAGACTGAACGGCAACGACGACAGCTGCCACCTGACCGAGTGGTCGGTGCCGCATGGCGGGAGAGTCGACGAGGAGAACCCGGTCGCCGTCGTGGAGACCTCGAAGGCGGCTGCCGAGATCTACGGCGACACCGAGGGCATCCTGCACCACGAGGTCCCGGTCGGGGTGGAATGCCGTGTCGGCCAGACGATCGGCTACGTGTTCTCCGACGAACAGGAGCGGCAGGAATACCTCCTGACCCGACCGGCCCGCTCCGCCGCCGAGCCAGTGGGGTCCGCCGACGACAGGGGATTCACCCTCACGGCGCCGGCCCGTCGCCTCGCCGCGGAGGCCGGTCTCACCGAGGAGCAGCTCCGCTCCCTGGGCAAGCGGATCGTGCGCGAGGCCGATGTCGAGGCCCTGGTGCAGGTGGCCACTGTCAAGGAGGGCATCGCCCTGACGCCGCGCCAGCGGATGATCGCCCGAGTGGTCAGCCGGACGCACCAGACCGTCCCGGACGCCTTCGTGGCGGTCAAGGTGCCCTGCGACGCCCTTCTCGACCGGCTGAGGGCCTTCAACACCGAGCACCAGCAGACCGTCGGCCTCCCGGAGGCGGTCATCAAGCTGCTCGCCGGTCTGAAGCCCTCCTTCCCGGCCTTCTTCGGCCACCTCGTGGACGGGGAGCACCTGACCACCCCCGGACCCGGCGCGGGCATCGGCGTCACCATCGACGTCGGCACCGGACTGTTCGTCCCGGTGGTCAGGGACGCGGAGACGCTCACCATCGTGGAGATCACGGACCGCCTGATGGACTTCCGTATCAAGGCACTTCGCGACTCCTTCCACGAGGACGACCTCGGCGGCGGCCAGTTGAGTGTCTCGCTCAACACCGACCCCGACGTCCTGATGGCCGTGCCGATCATCCTCGCGCCGCAGGTCGCGATGGTCTCGATCGCCTCGGTACAGACCGAACTCGTGCTGAAGGAGGGAACCGTGACCCAGCGCAGGCACTTCTCCGCAGGACTGGCCTACGACCACCGTGCCGTCAACGGACGCGAGGCCGTCCAGTTCCTCACCGCTTTCCGGACCGCCGTCGAGAAGCCGCAGGAGGCGGGCCTGTGACAACGGCAGCGGACACGGGAGCCGGGCGCGGCGCGGACGCCGAGCGGCTGCGCACCCGTCTGAGGTGGCAGAAGCTGATACGCGAACCGGAGCCGGGCGGCCTGCGCGTCGCGTTGCTCGCGAGCTACACGGTCGACCCGCTTGTGCCCTACCTCGGCACCGCGCTTGCCGACAGCAGTGTGCGGGCCGAGTTCCTGGTCGCCCCGTTCAACCAGATCGAACGGCAGTGCCTGGACGACGAATCGGCCACCGCGCGCTTCGCCCCGCACGTGGTGGTGGTCGCCCCGCGGCTGGAGGAGCTGTGGGCCGGTCGTGCGCTGCCCAGCGACGGCACCGACGCCGAGGCCTACGAGACAGACCTGCGCTATCTCGCCGACGCCTGTGTCGCAGCGGCCGCGCGTTGGCAGGCGGACCTGCTCTTCGTCCTGCCCGAGATACCCCGGCTCCGCCCGACGGGCGTGGGAGACGACGGCAACCCCGACGGCGTCATGGCGACGGCTGCCCGGGCGCGGGAGGCGCTGCGCCGCAGCCTCGCCGGCCGTGATCGAGTCGCCCTGGTCGACGCGGAACTCGTGCTGCGCAGCGTTGGAAGCGCCCACGCATACCGGCCCGCGCTGCTGGCCTCCGCTCGCATCCCCTACTCCGAGGAGTACTTCGACCTCCTGGGGCGGCGGATCGGCAGGCTGGTGGCGCTGCGCCGGGCCACCCCCGCACGGCGGCTGATCGTGCTGGACGGACCCGCGCTGGACGGCGCCGCGCAGCAGTCGGGAACGCGCAGCGGTGACCGGGGGAGCGCCGGACCGGAGACCGACCTCCACGTCTACCTCGCGGAGACGGCCCGCGCGGGGGCCGTGATCGCCCTGTCCAACACCGGGGAGGAGACGGCCGCCGGATTCTCCGAGACGGTGCCGCTCGCCGGCCGGCACGGCATCGGCAGCCCGATCGTCGACCAGCTCCGCTCGCTGATGGCGGACCTGGCGCCCGACGGGGCCAGAGCGGTGTTCCTGACCACGGTGCCGGAGAGTGCCGACGTCGTCCGGCAGGAGCTGCCCGAGGTGTCGGCCTTGCTGCTGCCGCCCGACCGGGAGTACTGGGCGGTCGAGGTCGACCGTAGTGGCCTCGTGGACCGGCTCCCGCCCACTCCCCGGGAAGTGACCGCGACCGGCGGTGCCGCGGGTCGGGCGCTCACCCTGGAGGGGTTCCTGGCCGGCCTTCGGCTGAACGTCGAGTGCGCGCCGTTGAGCCCGGACCTGGCCGAGGCCGCGGCAGACCTCACCCGGCGGGTGGCCGAGTTCCATCTGGACGGCGTGCCCCGGGCAGCGGAGCACTTCGCCGGGACCGCGGGAACAGCGGTGCGGTGGGGCGTACGGGCGAGTGACCGCTTCGGTGATCACGGACTGTGCGGAGTGGTGGGCGCGGTGCCCGACGGGGACACCCTGCGCGTGGACCTCTGGACGCTGACCTGCCCGGTGCTGGGCAAGGGGGTGGAGGAACGCGTCCTGGAGGCGTTGGCGGCACTCGCCCGCGAGCGGGGCTGCGGACACATCGCCTTCGCGTACCGTCCCACCGCACGCAACGACGCCGTCCACGGCTTCCTGGCGGGTCTGCGGCCCGAGCAGACCCTGCCGAGGGAGCAGGCCGCCACCGTGCTGGCCCCGGTGGCGGCGCTGACAGACGGCGTCCGGTGGCGAAAGCCGGCCGACACCCGGCCGGCCCGCGCCTCCCGGCCCCGGCGACGGCCGGCCGGCCCGGCCACCGGCCGGTTCACCACGGCGGCCCAGATCCTTGAGGCCGTGGAGAGTCGCACCCGGGCGGCCGTACCGGCGCACCTCGGGGAGGCACCGGACGAGGGCGGACTGCCGAGGACCGACACCGAGCGTCGCCTGGCGGACGTCTTCGCCACCATCCTGGGACGGCCGTCCGTCGGGGTGAACTGCAATTTCTTCAGCGGCGGCGACTCGATGCTCGCCGTCCAGCTGATCGCCAAGGCGAACCGGGCGGGGCTGCGCCTGTCACTGCGCCAGGTTTTCAAGTACCAGACCGTCGCGGCACTGGCCGCCGTGGCCACCGTCACGGAGCAGGGGCAGCGCGCTCCCGAGACGCAGGGCCCTGCCCCGTTGCTGCCGCTCCAGTCATGGTTCTTCCGGCTCGGCCTGGAGAAGCCGAACCACTTCAACCAGTCCCAGCGCTTCGAGCTGCCCGCCGACGCGGATGCGGACGCGCTGCGGCAGGCCGTGACGGGACTGCTCGCGCACCATCCGTCGCTGCGTACCCGCTTCGTCCGGACCGGGGCCGGGTGGCAGCAGATCGACCCGGGGGTACCCGAGGACATTCCGTTCGACCGGGTGGACCTCAGCGGGACGGCCGAGGAGGACTGGCCGGCCGCGCTGGCCGGGCACGAGCGCGCCCTGCATCTCGACATGAGCCCCGAGGACGGCCGGCTGGCACGGTTCGCGTTCTTCGAGTTCGGCCCGCGGCGGCCGCCGCACCTGCTGGTGATCTTCCACCATCTGGCGATCGACGGCATGTCCTGGCGCTTCCTCCTGGAAGACCTGCAGGACGCCTACCAGCAGGCGCTGAACGGTGAGCCGGTGATGCTGACACCCGTGACCACGTCGGCGCTGACCTGGGCCGGGCGGCTGCACGAGTATGCGCAGTCGCCCGAGATCCGGGCCGAGCTGCCGCGTTGGCTGACCGGCGCGCGCTCCGAGGTGGAACCGCTGCCCAGGGACGTTCCGGCCGCCGCGGCGACCGGTGTGCTCACCCACTCGGTGCTCGAGGTGTTCACCGCGCAGGAGACCCGCCGGCTGCGCGAGCGCGCCGTGTCCGAGGATCACACCTCGGTGGACGTCCTGCTGCTGGCCGCCGCGACCCGCAGCCTGGCCCGCTGGAGCGGGCACGAGCGGTTCCTCTTCGATGTGGTCAACCACGGGCGCGAACCGTCCGTCGACGGGGTGGACCTGTCCCGGACCGTCGGCTGGATGGTCCTCAACGTGCCGGTGCTGTTCGAGACGGGCGGCCACCAGGAACTGACCGAGCTGATTCCCGCGATCGGCGGCCAACTGCGCGACTGGTCCTCCACCCACGGGGCGGGCGACAACCTGCTGCGCTTCCTGAGCGAGGACGAGCAGGTCAGGAAGCAGCTGGCGGACCTGCCCAGCGCGGACGTCCTGTTCTCGTACGCGGGACACGTCGACCCGGGAGCCCACGAACACCCGTTGCTCGGCCCCTCGATCGCCGGACAGGTGCCGGACATCGATCCAGCCGCCGTGACGCCGTACGCACTGCAGCTCGACGCCATGATCGTCGGTGACCGGCTTCAGCTGGAGGTGTGCTACCGGCACACCCAGTTCCACACCTCGACGGCCGAACGGCTTCTGGAGGGCTGGACTTCCGGCCTGCGGCAGCTGGTCGGAGGCACCCCCACGGTGCCGGACCGGCCCATGGGACCCCACGACAGGAAGAGTTAGCAGCAGTGGCGCTCATCAAGACAAGCGATCCGAAACGCGTGTTCCTGACCGTCTGGATCAGCCAGTTCGTCTCGGCGCTCGGCACCGGGCTCGTCGACTTCGCACTCGGCGTGTTCGTGTACCAGCGCACCGGGTCCACCAGCGAGTTCGCCCTGGTGCTGGTGTTCGCGATGGTCCCCGCCATCGTGCTCTCGCCGTTCGCCGGCGCCCTGGCCGACCGCTGGGACCGCCGCCGGATGATGCTGGCGAGCAACGCGGCCTCCGCGGTGGTCATCGGCCTGCTGATGCTGCTTCGGCACAGCGGCGACCTCGAGGTCTGGCAGATCTACGTCGGCGTGACCGTACTCGCCGTCTGCGGGGCGTTCCGGGACCCTGCCTACTACGCGTCCGTCAGCCAGATGGTGCCCAAGCAGCACCTCGGCCGGGCCAGCGGCCTGGTCCAGACCGCGGAGAACGTCGGGATGGTGGCGCCCCCGCTGATCGCCGGTGTGCTGATGGCGGCCGTCGGCCTGGGCGGAGTCCTGCTGATCGACCTGATCTCCTACGTCGTCGGCGTGCTCGCCCTCCTCCTGGTCGCCTTCCCGCCGGTCGAGCAGGGGGAGGACACCGGGAAGCCGTCGCTGTGGAACGACATGAAGGACGGCTGGGCCTACATGCTCAGGCACCGGGGGTTCCTGTACCTGTTCCTGTTCGGCTCCTTCGTCAGCTTCTCCGTGGGACTCACCCAGATCGTGGTCACCCCGTTGGTGCTGAGCTTCGCCGACGCGCCCGTCCTCGGTGCGACCTTCTCCGCCGGCGGACTCGGGATCTTCCTGGGCGGTGCGGCGATGGCGGCGTGGGGCGGGCCGAAGAACCGGGTCGCCGGTGTCCTGCTGTTCGGGATCGCCCAGGCACTGTGCCTGTTCATCGCGGGCCTTCGCCCGAACGCGGTACTGATCGGCGTCGGGCTCTTCGGCTGCCTGTTCAGCATCCAGTTCATCCGTGGCTGCACCGCCACGATCATCCGGACGTACGTACCGGACTCCATGCAGGGGAGGGTGTTCGCCCTCAACCGCTTCGTGGCCTGGTCGAGCCTGCCGGTCGCCTATCTCGCGGCAGGGCCGCTGGTGGGCGTGTTCGATCCGCTGCTCCGGTCGGGCGGGTCGCTCGCGGGCAGCTTCGGCAAGGTCGTCGGTGTCGGAGAGGGCCGCGGGATCGGGCTGCTGCTGATGGTGCTCGGTGCCACCTTCCTGCTGGTGGTCGCGGCCAACTACGCCAACCCGAGGCTGCGCAACGCGGAGACGGAGATGAGCGCGGCGGCGCCGCCGGAGGCGGCACGGGAGGAGACGGGAGCGCTCGGGTGACCGCTGGACAGGAGAACGAGAAGCCGGCCGCGCCGGCCGGTCGCACCTACTGCAGGGCCTACCCCCTCGCCAGGCTGCGCCGGTTCGCCGACTGGACGGAGGCGGCCGGCACCGAGCGCCCGGCCGACGACACGGTGGTCTACCTGTGGGACGACCTGACAGTCGTGACCGACCCGCTGGCCTCCGCGCAGAGCGTCCTGTGGGACCGCGGCGGTGCGCACTGGGAGCGGTTCTGCCGCGAGGAACTGAACTTCGAAATACCGGAGGACCTCGAACGATGAAGAAGACCGTAGTGATCGCCGGCGGCGGCACCGCCGGCTGGATGACCGCCGCCTATCTCCAGGCGAGCTTCGCCGACCAGATCTCCGTCACCGTCGTGGAGTCGCAGGCGATCTCCACCATCGGCGTCGGCGAGGCCACGTTCAGCACCATCCGGCACTTCTTCAGCTACATCGGGCTGGAGGAACGGGACTGGATGCCGGCCTGCAACGCGACGTACAAGCTGGGCATCCGCTTCGAGAACTGGCGCCATCCCGGCCATGACTTCTACCACCCCTTCGAGCGCTTCTCGAAGGTGGACGGCTACCCGCTCCCCGAGTGGTGGCTGCGCAACGCGCCCTCCGAGCGCTTCGACCGCGACTGCTTCGTCATCGCCAACCTGTGCGACACCATGCGCGCCCCGTACTCCCTGGAGGGCCGGCTGTTCGACGCGGACGACGAGGCCCTCGGGGCGGGGAGCCGTACCACCCTCGCCGAACAGGACACCCAGTACCCGTACGCGTACCACTTCGACGCCGCCCTGCTCGCCGACTACCTGATGAAGAGGACGACGGCGCGCGGTGTGCGCCGCGTGGTCGACTCGATCGTCGACGTGCGGCGCGACGAGCGCGGCATCGCCGGTCTGGTCACCCAGGAGCACGGGACGGTGGAGGCGGACCTCTACATCGACTGCACCGGGTTCCGCGGGCTGTTGATCAACAAGGCGCTGGAGGAGCCCTTCACCTCCTTCCAGAAGTACCTCCCCAACGACCGGGCCGTCGCCCTGCGGGTCCCCGCCGACATCGAGCGGAACGGGATCGCGCCCTACACCACCGCAACCGCGATGGACGCGGGCTGGAAATGGACCATCCCGCTGTTCGGACGGATCGGCACCGGCTACGTGTACGCGTCGGACTACTGCTCGCCCGAGGAGGCGGAGAAAGCGCTCCGCGAGGCCTGTGGACCGGCCGCGGCGGACCTGGAGGCCAACCACATCCGGATGCGGATCGGGCGTACCCGCAACTCCTGGGTGGGCAACTGTGTGGCGATCGGGCTGGCCAGCGGCTTCGTCGAGCCACTGGAGTCGACCGGGATCTTCTTCATCCAGCACGGCATCGAACAGCTGGTGAAACACTTTCCCGGCGAGCGGATCGACCCCACGCTGGTGGAGCACTACAACCAGGTGGTCGGCCGCTGCATCGACGGGATCGCGGAGTTCCTGGCGTTCCACTACTACGCGGCGGCGCGTACGGACAACGCCTACTGGCGGGCGACCAAGGAGCGGGAACTGCCCGGCAGGCTGGCCGAGCGCATCGAGCTCTGGCGGTCCAAGCTGCCGGACGCCGAGAGCGTCTACCCGTACTACCACGGCTTCGAGCCCTACTCGTATGTCGCGCTGCTGCTGGGGCTCGGCGGTATCAAGACGCGTTCGCGCGCGGTGATCGACCTGCTCGACGACGGCGCCGCCACGGCGGAGTTCGACCGTCTGGCCGGCCAGGCCCGCCGGGCGCAGGCCGAACTGCCCAGCCAGTACGAGTACTTCGCGCACATGCGCCGGCCAGTCGAGGCGTAGGCGGGTCGCGGATGAAGGACGTCGACATCGCCGTGGCTCATCGCGCGGCGGAGTTCAGGTCCCTGATGGCCGGCTTCCCGAGCGGCGTGACGGTAGTGACCACGGTCGATGCCGACGGCGGCCCCCTGGGTCTGACCTGCTCCTCGCTGAGCGCGGTCTCCGCAAAGCCACCCCTGCTCCTGGTCTGCATCGACAACCGCAGCAGCACCCTGAAGGCGCTCAGGGACCACGGGCAGTTCGCTGTCAACCTGCTGCACCGCGACGGCCGGGAGGCGGCCCGGATCTTCGCGGCCGGGGGCGCGGACCGCTTCCGCTCCGTCAGGTGGACGCCGACCGCCGGGGCGCGTCTGCCCCGGCTGGACCTGGACGCCCGCTCGGTCGCCGAGTGCCGTGTCCACACCCTGCAGCCGGCGGGTGATCACACCGTCGTCATCGGAGAGGTCCGGGCGGTCGAGCACCTCACGCCGACCGCACCTCTGATGTACGGGCTGCGACAGTACGCGGTCTGGCCGGGCGGGCCCGCCGACAGGAAGGAAGACCGATGAGCAACGTGTCCGAGCTTCTCGCCGAGCAGGCGGCCCGTACCCCGGACGCCACCGCGGTCGTCCTGAACGACCGGGAGTTGACGTACCGCCAGTTGGACGAGGAGGCCAATCGCCTCGGCCGTCACCTCGCCGGTCTGGGCGTGGGCCCCGACACCGTGGTGGCCCTGCGGCTGGAACGTTCACTCGACATGATCGTCGGGCTCTTCGCCATCCTCCGCGCCGGCGGCGCCTATCTGCCACTGGACCCCGCGACCCCCGCAGAACGGCTCGCGCTGATCCTGGGCAGTGCCCGCCCGCGCCTGGTGCTCACCCAGGAGTCCCTGGTCGGCGGAGTCGGTGGGTACGAAGGGCCGGTGGTCTGCGTCGACCGGGACCGCGAGGCGATCGCGGACTGTTCCGCACAGCCCTTCGACAGCGGTGTCTCGCCCGGCAACCTGGCGTACGTGATCTACTCCTCGGGATCGACCGGCGTGCCCAAGGGCATCATGATCGACCACCGGGCGCTGCGGGACCGGGCCCTGGCGAAGACCGCCATCTACGGCTTCACCCCCGAGGACCGCGTCCTGCAGTTCACCGCCCTGAGCTTCGACGCCGCCGCCGCCGAGATCTACCCGACCCTGCTGGCCGGTGCGGCACTCGTGGTGCACCCCGCGCCCAACTGGACCTCGCCGCCCGAACTGATCGCCGACTGCGAGCGTCTGGGGATCACCGGGGTCATGCTGCCCCCGGTCTACCTCCAGCTCCTGGTCGACACCCTCTCCGCCACCGGCCGGACCGTGCCCTGGCTGCGGTGTTTCATCACCGGCGGCGAGAGCATCCCGGTGGAGAGGCTGGCGGCCTGGGCACGGCTGGTGCCGCACCGGCCCCGGTTCGTGTACGCCTACGGTCCGACCGAGACCACCATCGCCGCCACCCTGTACCTGCCCTCGATGGACCCGGCGGAGATCGAGAACCTGGCGAAGGTGCCGATCGGGACACCGCTGCCGAACACCGGCGTCCACCTCCTCGACGACGACCTCCTGCCGGTGCCGGACGGACAGGTCGGGGAACTCTGGATCACCGGAATCGGTCTGGCCCGCGGCTATGTCTCGGACCCCGCGCTGACCGCGGTGATGTTCCTGCCCTGCCCGTTCGGTGACCGGCCGGGCGAGCGGATGTACCGGACCGGCGACCTCGCCCGCCGGGGCGAGCAGGGCGAACTGGAGTTCGTCGGGCGCCGGGACGCCCAGCTCAAGATCCGCGGCTACCGGGTCGACCCGGGCGACGTCGAGGCGGCGCTGACCGAACACCCCGGCGTCGGACCGGCCGTCGTCGTGGCGCACGAGGGGCGTCTCGCCGCCTACTGCGTGCCCGCCCCCGGCGCCCGGCCGACCCCCGCGGAACTGCGGCGCTTCGTGGGCGGCAGGCTGCCCGACTACCTCGTCCCGTCCTACGTCACCCTCATGGACGCGCTGCCCCTGACCTCGGGCGGCAAGGTCGACCTGCGGGCACTGCCCGCGCCCCGTGACGAGGAATCGGCCGGCTCGGCCGGGCCACGCGCCGAGAGCCCGATCGAGCTCCTTCTCCACGGAATCTGGTGCGACCTGCTGCACCGCGACCGGATGGGCACCGACGAGGACTTCTTCGCCGTCGGCGGGGACTCACTGCTGGCCAGCCGGATGGTGGCCAGGGTGCGCGAGTCGCTCGGGGTCGAGGTCCCGCTGCGTGCCGTCTTCGAGGCCCCGACCATCGCCGCCCTCACGACGGAGATCACCCGGCTCTCGGTCGCCCAGGAACCCGGCGACGACCTGCTCGAACTGATCGCGGACCTGGAGAACACGTCCGACGACGCGGCGGTCGGTCACCTCGCAGACCGGGAGCCGCGACCGTGAGCGCACCGGATCCCACGACCCCACTGGCCCAGCGCCTGGCCGGGCTCTCCCCGGACAAACGCGCCCGGCTCGAGCGGCTCCTCCTGGAGCGGGCCGGCTCCACGGCACGGCGGCCCGGGCGGCGCTGGCCCACGGGCGACGGCCCGGCGCCGCTGACGTACGCCCAGCGCGGCATGTGGTTCCTCGACCAGTGGCACCCCGGCAGCGCCCTCTACGGCGTCCGCGAAGCACTGCGCCTGGTGGGCCGGCTCGACACCGTCGCCCTGCGCCGCGCCTTCCAGGCCGTGATCCGGCGGCACGCCGTCCTGCGCACCACGTTCACCACCGTCGACGGCCGCCCCGTCCAGGTGGCCGGCCCGGGCCCCGCCGATCCGCTGCCCGTCATCGACCTCGGCGGCCTCGCTCCCGGCGAACGCGAACCGGCCGTACAGGCCCTGCGTGAGGCCGACGTGCGGCGCCCGTTCGTCCTCGCCCACGGCCCGCTGCTGCGTGCGACCCTCATCAGGACGACCGACACCGAACACATCCTGCTCCTGTCGCTGCACCACATCGTCGCGGACGGCTGGTCCTACGGGCTGCTGGTCCGCGAACTGTCCGCCCACTACACCGCGTTCACCCAGGGCCGGCAGCCCGCCGTCCCCGATCTGCCGCTCCAGTTCGCCGACTACGCGCGGTGGCAGCACAGCCGCCTCGAGGAACCCGGCCTGCGCGCCCGCCTCGATTGGTGGAAGGCGGAGCTGGAGGGCATCCCGGACCGCCTCGAACTGCCCACCGACCGGCCCCGGCCCGCTGTGCTCGGCCACGACGGCGCGACGACGGACTTCGAGGTCCCCCAGCCGGTCGCCGCCGCCCTGCGCGAACTGGCACGCGACGAGGGGGCGACACTCTTCATGACCCTGCTTGCGGCGCTGCAGACCCTGCTGCACCGCTGGAGCGGCGAAACCGACATCGTCGTGGGCACGCCGGTGGCCGACCGCGACGACAGCGACCTCGAACACGTCATCGGATGCTTCGTCAACCCGCTCGCCATGCGGGCGGACCTGGCGGGCAACCCCGGCTTCCGGGACCTGCTGCGGCAGGTGAGGAAGCGCACCGTCGCCGCGTACGCCCGTCAGGACGTGCCGTTCGAGTGGCTGGTGGAGGAGCTGCGGCTGGACCGGAGCACCGGCCACAGCCCGGTCTTCCAGACCATGTTCGCGTTCCAGAACACGCCCCCGGCCGGCTGGCACCTGCCGGGGACCGCCGTGGAGCCGCTGGGCGTCGTACACCCGGCGGAGGCCCTCGACCTGTCGCTCAGCATGGCCGACGGCGAGGACGGTCTGACCGGGACGCTGAGCTACAACACGCACCTGTTCGAAGCCGTCACCGCGCAGCGGTTCCTCGAGGAGTTCGTCGCCCTGCTGGACCGGGTCGGCAAGGAGGCCGGCCATCCGGTCGCCGACCCGGCCGGGACCGCCCCGGCCCGCAGGCGGCCCGCCGCGGCGGAGCCGGAACCGGAGCTCGAAGCGACGCCCGACGCCCCGGCACCTGTGCTCGAACTGCTGCGGGGTATCTGGGCCGAGGTCCTGGGCGAGGACGACATCACCCCCGGCACCGGCTTCTTCGCCGCGGGCGGCCACTCACTGCTCGCCGTCCAGGTGACGTCCCGGGTACGGGAGACGTTCGGCGTCGAGCTGCCGCTCAGCGCGCTCTTCGAGGCGCCCGCCCTGGCAGCCTTCGCCCGCCGGGTCGAGAGCGCCCGGGGCCGCCCCGACGGTGCTCCCGCCGAACCGGTCCGGCCGGCCGGCCGGTCGGGCCCGGTCCCGCTGTCCCACGCCCAGCGACGGCTGTGGTTCATCGACCAGCTCGACCGCGGCGGAGCCCACCACAACGTGGTCACCGCGCTGAGACTGGACGGACCGCTGTCGGCCGGTGCCCTCGCCGCCGCGACCGAGGCGCTGTGCCGCAGGCACGCCTCGCTGCGGACGACGTTCCGGCAGCACCAGGGGCGGGTGGAGCAACGGGTGAAGGACCGGGTGGACACCGGCCTGCGGCTGGTCGACCTGTCGTCCCTCGGCGAGGCGGAGGCCCAGGCCCAGGCGACGCTTCTGACGCGGAGCGAGTCCGGCCGGCCGTTCGACCTGGCCCGCGGTCCGGTGCTGCGCGCCGTCCTGCTGCGGCTCCCGGCGTGGCGGCACCTACTCCTGCTGACCGTCCACCACATCGTGACCGACGCCTGGTCGACCGACCTGATGCTCCGCGACCTCTGGGAGCTGTACACGGCACACCTGGACGCCACCGAGCCGAACCTGCCGCCGCTGCCGGTCCAGTACACCGACTACGCCCTCTGGGAACAGCGCCTGATCGACCGGGGAGCTCTCGCCGGGGCCGCCGACTACTGGCTCGGGCAGCTCGCCGGGGCCCCGGAGACCCTGGACCTGCCCTACGACCGCCCCCTTCCCGACACCCCGGTGTTCCGGGCGGGCACCCTGCCGTACGCGCTCACCGAGGAACAGACCGACGAACTGGTCCGGTTGGGTCTCGGGGAGGGCGTCACCCCCTTCATGATCGTGCTCGCGGCCTACTTCGTCCTGCTGCACCGGCACACGGGCCGGACCGATCTGCTGGTCGGCACCGGCACCGCCAACCGGGGCGGCGTGGAACTGGAACGGATCGTCGGCTTCTTCACCAACCAGTTGGTGCTGCGCACCCAGGTGCGGGCCGACCGGAGCGTGCGGAGCCTGCTGACGACGGTCCGTGACACGACCCTCGCCGCGCACTCCCACGGAGAGCTGCCCTTCGACCGGCTGGTCGAGCTGATCGGACCGAGCCGCCACATCAACAGAGCCCCGGTCTTCCAGGTCGAGATCGAGTACCACCGGCGTACCGACCGGCCGGCCGGACCGCCCGGGGTCCACGTGACCCCGCAGGACCCGGGCGGTGACACCACCACGCTGGACCTTTCGCTGCACGTGGTCCACACGGAGACGGTGCTGCGCGGCGAACTGGTCTACAACGCCGACGCCCTGACATCCACCACGGCCCGCCGGCTTCTCGGTGAACTGCAGTGCCTGCTCGTCGCGATGGCCGAGCGGCCCGACGCGACCGTGGACGAGGTGGCGGCCCGGGCGGAGGAGGCCTGGCACCGCACGGCGGCCCGGGAGCGGGCCGCCGCCGCCCGAGCCCGTTTCGACAGCGTGAGAAGGAGTCCGCACCACACCGGCGCGGGCCAGGGCAGGAAGTGACATGGACGCCATTCCGTTCTCCCCCCAGCAACGACACATCCAGGCCTCGGCCGACGACACCCACGACGCCTACGGCGTCATCCGGATCGACGGCGACCTGCGACCGGAGGATCTGCACCGGGCACTGGCCGCGCTCGTCCACCGCCACGATCTGCTGCGCACCCAGGCCCCGCCCCACACGCCCGGGCAGTCCGCCGACCACCTCGTCCCGGACGGGGTGGGATACCAACTGCACGTGGTCGCAGACCCGGACGAGCCCCACCCCACGCGCCCGCCGGGACCCGGCCCCGCTCTGCACGCCGTTCTGACCGCCATCGACCCGCGGCACCACACGCTGACGCTGCGCCTGCCCGCGTTGCTCGCCGACAGCGGGACCCTGCGCATCCTCACTTCCGAACTCGCCCGCCTCCGGGGCCCGGACGACGACGAACCACCCGCCGTCCAGTACAGCGGCTTCGCCGAGTGGCAGAACGCGCTCCTGGAGGAGGACGACGGCCGGCTCGACCGGCAGCTCGAACGGCTGCGCACGCTCGTACGCGGCCAGGTACTGCCCTTCGCGACCTCCGGGGAGCCCACCCGGGCCGGCCGGGGCGCACGCTCGGTGGAGCTCTCCGCGGCCCGGCTCGCCCGGTTCGAGGAGGCGGCGGACCGCCAGGGGGCAGAGCTGCCGGACTTCCTCGCGGCAAGCTGGCAGACCCTGCTCTGGCAGCACATGCGCGGCAGCGAGGTGGTGCTCGGCCAGGTGACCGACGGGAGGGTGTACGAGGAGCTGGAGACGGTCGTAGGACCGTGTACCAAGGTGCTGCCGATGGTGTGCCCGGTCGCCGAGGCCGACCCGTTCGCCGAGGTCATGGAGCGAGGCCGGCGGGCCGCCCGACACGCCCGCGAGGAACTGGAGTTCTTCAACTGGAAGCAGGACCGCGGCGCACCGCCTGCGCACCCGGCCTGGGGCTTCGCGTTCCGCGACGACCACGTGGCCGAAGCGCCGGACGGCCTGACGTTCACCCTGGAGCGGATGTCCGTATGGACCGGTCCGTTCACCGCGTGCCTGGTCGCCGAGCGCGGCGCGGGGCAGCTGCGGATCACGCTGGAGCACCGGCGTGGCGAGATCGACGACGAGACCGCCGGCTGCCTGCTGGAACAGTTCGTCGCGCTCGCGGACGACGCGGCGGTCCGCCCACGGGCCGCGGTCGGCGCGCTGAGCGCGGCCGGCGCGACGCCGCCGTCGGCCGGGACGGCCCCGCAGCCCGATCCGCAGGAGCGCGAACCGGTGCGCTGCGCCCACCAGTTGTTCGAGCGACAGGCGGCGCGCGCGCCGGAGCGGACGGCCCTCACCTTCGAGGACCGGTCACTCTCCTACGGCGCGCTGAACACCCGGGCCAACCGGCTGGCCCGCCGTCTGCGCGAGCTGGGCGTCGGTCCCGAGACCCTGGTCGGCATCTGCCTGGACCGCGGCGAGGACCTGGTGATCGCCATGATCGCCGTGCACAAGGCAGGCGCCGCGTATGTGCCGATCGACCCGCTGCATCCCACGGAGCGGATCGGACTCGTGGCGGCGGCGGCCGCGCCGCCCGTCCTCGTCACCGACCACGCCGGCGCCACGGCCCTGCCCGAGCGCGACTGGCACCTGGTGCGGACCGATCAGGACGGGGACGCCGTCACCGCGCACGACGCCTCGGATCTGAACCTGCCGGTGGACCCGGACCAGCTCGCCTACGTGCGGCACACCTCCGGCTCGACCGGCGTTCCCAAGGGGGTGCAGATCTCGCACCGCGCCCTTGCCAACTTCCTGCGCTCCATGGGCCGCACGCCCGGGATCTCGGCGCGGGACAGCCTGGTGGCGGTCACCACGGCCTCGTTCGACATCGCCGAGCTCGAGCTCTGGCTGCCGCTCGTGACCGGTGCCCGCGTGACCCTGGCCGGCCGGAACACCGCCGCCGACCCGCAGGCGCTCGCCCGGCTGCTCGACACCGCGTCGGCCACCGTCCTCCAGGCCACCCCGGTCACCTGGCGCATGCTGCTGAGCCACGGCTGGACCGGCTCGCCGCGGCTGACCGCACTCGTGGGCGGTGAGGCGGTGCCGCCCGAGCTCGCGGCCGCGCTGAGACCCCGGGTACGGCAGCTGTGGAACATGTACGGCCCCACCGAGACGACCATCTGGTCGACCTGCGGCGAGATCGGCTCCGACGCCACGCCGGTGAGCGTGGGGCGGCCCATCGACCACACCTGCGTGCACCTGCTCGACGCCGACCTGCGGCCGGTGCCCGTCGGCATGGTCGGCGAGCTGTGCATCGGCGGCGACGGCCTCGCCCGCGGCTACGCGGACCAGCCTGGCCGGACCGCCGACCGCTTCGTCCCCGACCCCTTCGGCTGCCGGCCGGGCGGCCGGCTGTACCGCACCGGCGACCTGGCCAGACAGGACGCGCACGGGCGGCTCTACGTGCTCGGACGCGCCGACAGCCAGGTGAAGATCCGCGGGGTCCGCATCGAACTGGGAGAGGTGGAGACGGCGTTGGGCAGGCACACCGACGTGCGAGCCGCGGTGGCGCGAGTCAGCCCGGAGCCCTCCGGCGAGCTGCGCCTGGACGCGTACGTCGTGCTCGAACCCGGCCGGCGGCCGAACGTCGCGCAGTTGCGGGACCACCTGCGGGAAACGCTGCCCACGGCCATGGTGCCGTCCCGGATCGGAGTGCTCGGGGAGCTGCCGGTGACGGCTGTCGGCAAGATCGACCGGGCGGCGCTGCCGGAGATCCACGCGGACGCACCGGCTCCGGGGGCGGGAGGAACGGGCCTGCACAGCCCGCTGGAACGGGCCGTCGCCGCCGTCTGGCAGAAGGAGCTGGGACTTCCGGCCGTCGGCGGCGCGGACAACTTCTTCGATCTGGGCGGCCATTCCGTCCAGCTGGTCCAGGTGGCCGCGGTGCTGAGCGACGAACTGGGCCGTGACGTGACGCCGTTGACGATCCTGGAGCATCCGAGCGTCGCGGCCCTCGCCCGCCACCTGGACGGCCCTCGCAGGCCGGAGCAGGCGGCCGAAGACCCGCAGGACGCGGCCGTCGGCCGGGACCGCCTGCGCCGGCGGCGCTCCAGGGCGGAGGAGGAACCCGCATGACGGCGGCCGCGGCCCGCCCACCACGCACACACTGCACTACGGGGGAGAGTTGAGCATGACGCAGTCGGACAGCTCCGACATCGCGGTCATCGGTATGGCCGGGCGGTTTCCCGGCGCGGGGAGCGTCGAGGAGTTCTGGACCCTGCTCCGCGACGGGACGGAGGCGATCAGCGCCCTCACCGAGGAGGAACTCCTGGCCGAGGGAATCCCGCGCCGGATCGTCGACGACCCCCGCTATGTGCGGGCGAAGGGCGTGCTGGACGGCGCCGACCTCTTCGACGCCGGCTTCTTCGGCTTCAGCCCCCGCGACGCGGCGGCCACCGACCCGCAGCAGCGGCTGTTCCTGGAGTGTGCCTGGCACGCCCTGGAGGACGCGGGCGTGGACCCGGAGCGGGCGGACACGGCGATCGGCGTCTACGGCGGATCCAGTACCGGCACGTACCTCACCCGCCCCCTGCGGGAGCTCTCCCACCTGCCGGAGTTCATGGAACTCGTGATCGGCAACGAGAAGGACATGCTGACCACGCGGACCTCCTACAAGCTCGACCTGAAGGGCCCCAGCGTCAGTGTCCAGACCGCGTGCTCGACCTCGCTCGTGGCGGTACACGTCGCCTGCCAGAGCCTGCTGAGCGGTGACTGCGACCTCGCGCTGGCCGGCGGTGTGTCGCTGATGTTCCCCGGCAGGGAGGGCTACCTCTACCAGGAGGAGGGCATCTACTCCCGGGACGGGCACTGCCGTGCCTTCGACGCCCGTGCAGGCGGGACGGTCCCCGGCGACGGCGTCGGCCTCGTCGTGCTCAAGCTGCTCTCCGACGCCCTGCGCGACGGCGACCGCGTCCACGCGGTCATCAAGGGCACCGCGGTCAACAACGACGGTGCCGGGAAGGTCGGTTACACCGCGCCGAGCATCCCCGGGCAGACGGAGGTCATCCGGGCGGCGCACCGGGTGGCGGGCGTCCACCCCGCCACGATCGGCTACGTGGAAGCCCACGGCACTGCCACCGCACTCGGCGACCCCGCCGAGATCACCGCACTGACCAGGGCGTTCCGCGCCAGGACCGACCGCGTCGGCTACTGCACCGTCGGGTCGGTGAAGAGCAGCATCGGACACCTCGACGCCGCGGCCGGCATCGCCGGACTCATCAAGGCCGTGCTCGCGCTGAAGCACCGGACGCTGCCGCCGAGCGTGCACTACGAGACCCCCAACCTCGCGCTGAACCTCGACAGCAGTCCGTTCCGGCTCACCGCCACAGCCACCGCCTGGCCCGCCGGGGACACGCCCCGCCGCGCCGGGGTCAGCTCCTTCGGCATCGGCGGAACCAACGCGCACGTCGTGCTGGAGGAGGCACCCCCCGCCGATGCTTTGGCGGACCCGTCGGCGGACGCGCCGGGCCGCCCGCACCTGCTGCTGATGTCCGCCCGTACGGCCACCGCCCTGGAGGCGGTGACCGACGACCTCGCCGCCCACCTCAGGGACCATCCGGACACCGATCTCGGGGACGTCGCGGCCACTACCCGGTTGCGCCGCAAGGCGTTCGAGTACCGGCGCTTCGTGGTCTGCGCGGACGCCACCGGCGCCGTGCGGGCGCTGACCGGTGACGGCACCCGGCGACCGCGTGCCGTCCGGCGGCCGGAGGTCGCCCCCGCCGTCGCGTTCCTGCTTCCCGGACAGGGCGCCCAGTACCCGGGGATGGCGGCCGGCCTGCACCGGACCGAGCCGGTCTTCCGCGAGGAGTTCGACCGCTGCCGTGACCACCTCGCCGGCGAACTCGGCGCGGACCTGGGTGCGGCCGTCCTCGCGCCGGACGCGTCGGCGGCCGAGGCCACGGACGAGACCTGGCTCGCCCAGCCGGCCCTGTTCGCCGTCGAGTACGCCCTGGCCCGGCTCTGGCAGAGCTGGGGCGTACGGCCCCGGGCGCTTCTCGGCCACAGCCTGGGCGAGTACACCGCCGCTTGTCTTTCCGGGGTGTTCACCGTGGAGGACGCGCTGACGCTGGTCGCCCGACGCGGCCGGTGGATGCAGCAGGCCGCCCCCGGCGCCATGCTGGCCGTCCAGCTACCCGTCCGGGAGCTGACCGAACTGCCCGCCGGGGTGTCCGTCGCGGCGGTCAACGCCGACGACTCGTGCGCGCTCTCCGGCGCCGACGACGTGATCACCACGCTGGCCGCACGCCTGGCCGCCGAGGGGGTCGGCGTACGGCGCCTGCACACCACGCGGGCCTTCCACTCGCCGATGATGGCGGAGGCGGCCCGGGAACTGCGGGACCTGATCGCCACCCTGCCGGTCCGCCCCCCGGCGATCCCGTTCGTCTCCAACGTGACGGGAGGCTGGATCACCGACCGGCAGGCCACGGACCCGGCGTACTGGGCGGGACACACCCTCGCACCGGTGCGCTTCGCCGACGGACTGCGCACGCTGCTCGACGCCGGGGACACGGCTCTCGTGGAGGTCGGGCCGGGCAGGACCCTGTCGACCCTCGCAGGACCGGTCGCCGCGGGGCGGGAGACGGCCGTCGTACCGTCGATGCGGCACCCCCGCTCGCGTCGCCCCGACCCGGAGGTCCTGGCGGAGGCCGTCGGCAGCCTCTGGGCGGCCGGCGTGGAGATCGACTGGCGGGCGTGGCAGCCGCGCCCGCGGCGTGCGGCGCAACTGCCGCGGTACCCCTTCGAGAGGCGGCGCCACTGGCTGGCGCAGCCGGCCGTCGGATCCACCCTCGACGCGGCCGCACCGGCACCCGCCGCCCCGGCCGCCCCCGTGCCGGCGGAACCCGTCTGCGCCGCGGCCGACGATCCGTTCGACGGACCCGACGCCGCCGTCCAGCGGTTCGTCGCCGGGATCTGGTCGGAACTGCTCGGTATCGACCTGGTCGTGCCGTCGGACAACTTCTTCGACCTCGGCGGCCACTCGCTGCTCGGTACCCGGCTCGCCACCCGGCTGCGGGAGCGCTTCGGGGTGGAGGTACGGCTGCGCGAACTGTTCGCCGAGCCGACGGTGGCCGGGCAGACGGCCCTGATCGTCGCGCTGAGCGGGCTCGCCGGTACGCGCCCGGAGCACCGCGAGACCTACGAAGAGGGGGAGCTGTGAAGGTCGTCGAACTGCTGCGCCGGTTGCGCGAGGCCGGAATCGAGGTGTGGGCGGAAGGCGAGAAGCTGCGTTTCAGCGCCCCGCCGGGGGCGTTCACCGAGGAACTGCGCACCGCGCTCCGGGAGCACCGGGAGGAGGCCCTGGACCTCCTGCGCCGTGCCGCGGCCGGACCGGTCGCCGCCGACGCCCTCACACCCGCCGAGCGGGGCGGGGCGCTGCCGCTGTCCTTCCAGCAACGCCGTATGTGGTTCTTCGAACAGGTCCACCCCGGCACCTCCACCTACCACATGACGGCGTCCTGGCGGATCAGCGGGCGAATGGACCCCGCCGCGCTGGAGCGCGCCTTCAACGTCGTCGCCGCCCGGCACGAGAACCTGCGCGCCCGATTCGCCGTCGAGGACGACGAGCCGGTGCAGTTCATCGACGACCACGTGCACCTGGAACTGCCCGTCGTCGACCTCACCCCCGTCGACGAGTCCGAGCGCGCGGCCCGGCTGGAGGAGCTGATGGGCGCGGAGAGCACCCGCCCCTTCGACCTCGGCACGGGTCCGCTGCTCCGAACGACTCTGCTGCGCACCGGTGACGACGAGCACGTTCTGCTCATGGTCCTGCACCACATCATCGGGGACATGTGGTCGGTGGACCTCCTGCTCAAGGAGATCGCGGTCCTCTACCAGGCCGAAGGGGCCGCAGCCGAAGGGGCCGCCGCCGTAGGTTCCGCTTCCGACGCCCGGCTGCCCGAACTTCCCGTCCAGTACGCGGACTTCGCCGTCTGGCAGCGCGCCCGGCCGGCCGACGACCGGCTCGGCTACTGGACCCGGAGCCTCGCAGGGGCGCCGACCCTGCTGGAACTGCCCACCGACCGGCCCCGGCCGACGGCACCGAGTCATCTCGGCGCCCAGGAGTCCCTGGTCCTGCCCGCCGATCTGATCGCCGGGCTGGACCGGCTCTGCCGGCGTGCGGGCGCGACCCGCTTCATGGCTCTGCTGGCGGCCTTCCACGTTCTCCTGTCCCGGTACACCGGGGAGAGCGACACGCTGGTGGGTACGCCCGTCGCCGGCCGTACCCGCACCGAGGTGGAGAACCTGATCGGGTTCTTCGTCAACACCGTGGTACTGCGGGCGGATCTGGCCGACGACCCCACCTTCACCGAGCTGCTCGCGCGGGTGCGCGAAGGGGCCCTCGGGGCCTTCGACCACCAGGACGTGCCCGTCGAGCAGGTCGTGGAGGCCGTCCAGCCGCGCCGCGATCCGGTCCGCCCACCGCTGTTCCAGGCGCTGTTCGTGGTGCAGAACACTTCGGCCGAACCCCTGGATCTGCCGGGTCTGGCCGTCGAGCCGCTGGACAGCAGCCGGGTCGCGACCGAGTTCGATCTGACCCTGGAGTTCACCGACTCCGACGGCGAGCCGCGTGCCACCGTCCTCTACAACGCCGAGGTGTTCGACGCCGGCACCATGCGCCGCCTCCTCGGTCACTGGCGGACGCTGCTGCGGGCGGTCGTGGCCGACCCCGCACAGCGTGTGGGCGCACTGCCGCTGCTCGACGAGGAGGAGCAGAGCCTGCCGCTGGGCCTCTGGAACGCCACGGCACGGGACCACTCCCGGGAGCCCGTCCACGAACGCGTCCGCCGCCAGGCGGCGCTCACCCCGCACGCTCCGGCAGTCGTCTTCCGCGACCGGCGTCTGGACTACGCCGCGTTCGACGCCGCCGCCGACGAACTGGCGGCCCGGGTGCGCGCGGCCGGGGTGGTCGCCGGCCCGCCGGTCGCCGTCTGTGTCGAGCGCTCACCGGAGATGGTGGTGAGCCTGATCGGTGTGCTCCGGGCCGGCGCCTGCTATCTCCCGGTCGACGCCGCGCTCCCGCCCGAGCGGCTGACGTACATGCTGAGCGATGCCGGGGTCCGCGTGGTGGTCACCACGAAGGCCCAGCGCCACCGCTTCGACGGCTTCCCGGTGCAGGTGGTCCTGGTCGACGACGACCGTCCGGTGCCCGGGGACCGGGAGCGGGCCGCGAGTGCGGAAGACGATCCCGCCTACGTGATCTACACCTCCGGCTCGACCGGGCAGCCCAAGGGCGTCGTGGTCGAGCACCGGTCGCTGGCCAACTTCCTGTCGGCGATGGACGAGGTGATCGGCACCCACAGCGGCACCCACAGCGGCACCGACGGCGGCCCCGGCGTCTGGCTCGCGGTCACCAGCCTGTCCTTCGACATCGCCGCCCTGGAGCTGCTGTGGCCGCTCACCCACGGCTGGACGGTCGTCGTCCAGGACGACGGTGACATCCTCCCCGGCGCCGTCACCCGCGGCTCCGCCGTGCCGCGGCCCCTCGACTTCAGCCTGTTCTACTTCGCGGTCAGCAGTGACAGCGACGACCCCTACCGGCTGCTGCTCGACGGGGCCCGCTTCGCCGACAGCCACGACTTCCGCGCGGTGTGGACACCCGAGCGGCACTTCGCCCCGTTCGGCGGCCCGTACCCGAACCCCTCGGTCACGTCCGCCGCGCTCGCCGTGGCCACCGAGCGGATCCAGATCAGGGCCGGCAGCGTGGTGCTGCCGCTGCACCACCCGGCGCGGGTCGCCGAGGAGTGGGCGGTCGTCGACCACCTGTCGAAGGGCCGCGTAGGGCTCTCCTTCGCGTCCGGGTGGCACGCGGACGACTTCGCGCTCGCCCCGGACCCGGCCGTCTTCGAACGCCGTCGGGAGGCCACCCGCGAACACCTCGAGACGGTGCGCAGGCTCTGGCGCGGCGAGGGCGTGACGGTCCGCAACGGCGTCGGTCAGGACATCGAGACGCACACGTTCCCCCGCCCGGTCCGGTCGGAGCTGCCGGTGTGGCTGGCTGCCGCGGGCAGCCCCGACACCTTCCGCGCCGCCGGTGAGGCCGGAGCCGGGGTGCTCACCCATCTGCTGGGCCAGAACCTCGAGGAGCTGGAGCAGAAGATCGCGGTGTACCGCGCGGCCTGGAGGGCCGCCGGGCACGACGGGGCCGGCCATGTCGTCCTGATGGTCCACACCTATGTCGGTTCGGACTCCGCCGACGTGCGCGAGACGGTCCGCGCGCCCTTCCGCTCCTATCTGCGGCAGTCGTTCGGGCTGGTCCGCTCGCTCGCGCCGAGCCTCGGCATCGACGGCGAGCCGACGGAGCAGGACGTCGAGGCCCTGCTGGACCACGCCTTCGAGCAGTACTACGACGGCGGCGCCATGATGGGGACGGTCGCCGAGTGCGCCGCCATGGCCGAGCGCGTCCGCGCGACCGGCGTCGACGAACTGGCCTGCCTGATCGACTTCGGCGTGCCCGCCGACGACGTGCTCGCCTCCCTGCCCCTGCTGGACGAGGTCCGGCGCCGCTTCCTCGCCGCACCGGGAGCCGCCGAGGAGGCGGACCACGGCGTGGCCGCCCAGATCGAGCGGCACGGCGTCACCCATCTCCAGTGCACGCCCTCCCTCGCGAGCGTCCTCACGGCCGATCCGGCCACCGAGCGCGCTCTGCGGCGGCTGGACACCCTGGTGGTCGGCGGCGAGGCGCTGCCGCCCGCGCTGGCCGCACAGCTCGACGCCACCGCGGGCCGGGTGCTCAACATGTACGGACCCACCGAGACCACGATCTGGTCCACCGCTTGGCCGGTGGCCGACCTGGACGGCGGGGTGTCCATCGGCCGGCCGATCGCCAACACCCGCGTGTACGTACTCGACGGGCGGCTGGTACCGGTCCCGATCGGCGTTCCCGGCGAACTCTGGATCGGCGGACACGGTGTCGCCCGGGGCTACCTGAACCGGCCCGAGCTCACCGCCGAGCGCTTCGTCCCGTCGCCGTTCGTCGACGGCGACACCCTGTACCGCACCGGCGACCGGGTGCGGTGGCGCCCCGACGGACGGATCGAGTTCCTCGGAAGGGTCGACCGGCAGGTCAAACTGGGCGGCCACCGCATCGAACTCGGCGAGATCGAAGCCGCCCTGCGCGAACACCCCGCACTCGTCCAGGCCGCGGTGATCGCGCACGACGACGCCACCACCGGCCACCGTCGCCTGGTGGCCTATCTCGTGGCCGCGGGCGCCCGGCCCTCACCCACGGAGCTGCGTACCACCCTGCTGCGCAGGATCCCCGAGGTGTCGGTGCCCACCGTGCTGATCTGGCTCGACGCCCTGCCGCTCAACTCCAGCGGCAAGGTGGACTACCGCGCCCTGCCCGACCCGGGCAGCGCGGCCGACGAGCGCTCGGCCCGCACCACCGTCACCGGCCACGCGTACGTCGCCCCCGCCGATGACACCGAGCGGGCGATCGCCGCCATCTGGCAGGACGTGCTCAGCGTCGACCGGGTGGGGACCACCGACAACTTCTTCGAACTGGGCGGCCACTCCCTGATGGCCATCCAGATGGTCTCCCGGCTGCGCGCCGCCCTGGACAGGGAGGTGACCCTGCGCACCGTCTTCGAGTCCGCCACGGTCGCCGACCTGGCCACACGGGTGCGCGAGCTCGCCGGCGCACCGGTCGCCGATGCCGTACCGCCGTTGCTCCCCGTGCACCGCGACGGCGCGGTGCCGCTGTCCTTCGCGCAACAGCGCATGTGGTTCTTCGAGCTGATGAATCCCGGCACGGCCTCCTACCACCTGTCCGCCGCCCTCCGTCTGACGGGCGAGCTGGTTCCGTGGGCGTTGCGCCGGGCGTTCGTCGACATCGTCCGCCGCCACGAGATCCTGCGCACCTCCTTCCGGGAAGTGGACGGCATCCCGATGCAGTCGCCGTCCGGGCCGAGGGACATCCCGCTCCCGCTGGTGGACTTGTCCGGCCTGCCGGAGGACCTTCGTCGGGACACCATGCTGGAGCTCGCGCACCGCGAAGCCCGCCTGCTGTTCGACCTCGAAACGGACCCCCTGCTGCGTACCACCCTGCTGCGGACCGAGGAACAGGAACACGTACTGCTCCTGACCACGCACCACATCGTGGCGGACAGCTGGTCGATCGGTGTCATGGCCGCCGAACTCGGGGTCCTCTACGACGCCCATCGCACCGGCCGGCTCGCGCCGCTTCCCCAGCCGGCCGTCCAGTACGCGGACTACAGCCTCTGGCAGCAGAGCTGGCTGGACGGGCCGGCGGTGGAGCGCCAGCTCGACTACTGGCGCCGGACGCTGACCGGTGCTCCGCCCGTGCTGGCGCTGCCGTACGACCGTCCGCGTGCGGAGATTCCGACCCATCGAGGCCGGCAAGCGGTGTTCACCCTGTCGCCGGAGCTGTCCGACGGTCTGAAGGCCATGAGCCTCCAGCAGGACGTGACGGTTTTCGTCACCCTGCTGGCGTCCTTCATGGTGCTCCTGCACCGCTGGTCGGCCGAAGACCACATCGTGCTGGGCGTCCCGGTCGGCGGTCGCAACGCCCCCGAGCTGGAGTCCCTGATCGGCTTCTTCGCCAACATCACCGTCCTGCACACGGATCTGGGCGGAGAACCCACGTTCGCGGAGACGCTGCGACGAGTCCGGGAGACGGTGATCGGCGCCTACGACCACCAGGACCTGCCGGTGGAGAAGCTGGTGGCGGACCTCGGTATCGACCGAACCCTGTCCCACAATCCCCTGTTCCAGGTCATGTTCGTCTACACCAACGATCTGGCGCTGTCGCCAAGTCTGGGTGGGTTGGAGGTCACCCCGCTCGACGTCCACCCGGGCGATGTGTTCATGGACCTCAACATGGCCATGGAGGACAGTCCGGACGGACTGCGGGGCACGCTCGACTACAGCACGGAGCTGTTCGACGCCGCGACCGTGGAACGGCTCCTGGCAAGCTTCCAGGAACTGCTCGAGGTCGTCGTGGCGGAACCGTCCAGAAGGATCAGCGCTCTTCCGCCGGCCGACCGTGGGCGGGAGCCGGCGAACGCCGTTGAGGCGCGGCGGGTGGACGACGGAGAGGAGAGTCCGCAAGCGCCGCTCGTCGTCGGTGCCACGTTCACGGCCGGTCCCGTGGAGCAGTCACTGACCTACTGGGCCGACCAGCTCGGACTGCCGCCGGCCGTCGAGTTCGCGCCCTACAACCAGGTGTTCCAGCAGCTCCTCGACCCGGCAAGCGCAATGGCCGCCAACACGGACGGCGTCAACGCGGTGTTGCTCAGGGCCGCGGACTGGGGCAACCCGAACGGCGCCCACACCCTTCAGCGCGAAATCGTCGGCGAGTTCCTGCAGGTCCTCGCCGCGTTCCAGGAGGGCCGGGCGACCCCGTTCGTGGTGGTCCTCTGCCCGGCGGCCGACGAGTGGGCCGAGGCCGACGACGAGTGGCGCGCCCGGCTGCTCACCGGGCTGGCGGCGATCGAGGGGGTGGTGTGCCTCGACATGGAACCGATGCTGGAGTTGTACGAGGTGGGGGACTTCAGCGATCCGATCAGTGAGCAGGCCGGCCGCATCCCGTATACGGCCGAGTTCTTCGCGGTGCTCGGGACCTGCCTGGCCCGTCAGGTGTCGGCGCTGGCCGGGGACTATCCGAAGGCCGTCGTGCTTGACGGTACCCCCTTCGTGTCGGGGCCCGGTGAATCCGTCACCGAGCTGCTGACCGCCGCGGCCCGGGCCCTGGCCGCGCAGGGCCGGTCGGTGTACGTCTGCGCCCCGCCCGATGCCGTCGGGCCGGAGTCCGCTGGGACGGTCGGCCACGGCGTCACGGTCTGGGCGGACGGCCGGCCGCCGGCCCTGGCGCTGGACGCGGCCTGCGAGGCGAGCGGCGCGTCCCTCGGCGACTGTCTCTACCTGAGCGCCGACGCCGCCCACTGCGCGGACGTGCGGGCCGCCCGGCCGGACGTCACCGTCCTTGAACATCCGGAAAAAGGAGAGGAATTGACAGCGTTCTTGGAACACACCTGGCTCTTCGACCGCCCCGGTGCCGCTGTTGACGGCGCGTTCTGGTGGGAGGCTGCGACCCGATGAGGCTGGAGGAGCTCTTCGCGACTGTCCTGAACCTTCCGGAGGCGGAGATGAGGGAGGACACGGCCCCGCTCAACACCTACGTCTGGACGAGCATGATGCAGATCCAGATCGTGGTGGCCCTGGAAGACGTCTACGGAGTGGCCCTCTCCTCCGCTGAGATCCGGGCGCTGACGAGTCTGGGGGCGGCGCGCAGGATCCTGGTGGGGAAGGGTGTGGACGTGGGGTGAGGGCGCCCACACGGGGACGGTCAGTTTCTCGGACGCAGCCGGAGCGGCCGGGTGGGAGTGAACCGTACGGGCATCGATCTGATGCCGTTGACGAAGGTCGATCCCAGAAGGTCCGGGGGACCCGCCGGCTCCAGGTCGGGCATCCGGCGGGCCAGTTCCTCGAACAGCACACGTGCCTCCAGGCGCGCCAGGTTGTTGCCCAGGCAGTGGTGTGGTCCACCTCCGCCGAAGCTCACGTGGTGGTTCTCCGGACGCCGGAGGTCGAAGCGGTCGGGTTCGGCGAACACCGTCTCGTCCCGGTTGGCGGCGACGTAGTAAGGCACGACGCGGTCGCCCTCGGCGATGCGCTGCCCGCCTATCTCGACGTCGCGGGTGGCGGTGCGCTGGAACTGCATGACGGGCGAAACCCAGCGCAACATCTCCTCCACCCCGGTCTCCAGCAGCCCTGGTTCGTCCACCAGCCGAACCCATTGGGCCGGGTGCTCGAAGAGAGCCAGCATGGCTCCTGAAATGAGGTATTGCGTGGTCAGGTGTCCGGCCGTCGCGAGCAGGAGGAAGAAGAGTTCGAACTGCCTGCTCGTCAGGGCGTCGCCCTCGCGTGCCATGGTCAGGACACTCACCAGGTCGTCGCCCGGCTCCCGGCTGCGCCAGGCCGCCAGGTCATGGGCGAACTCGAAGAGCTCCATCGTGGCGCGCATCGTGACGTCCGGAAACGCCTGCTCCATCGGGTCGCCGAGGAGCGTGGCGAGCCGGTGGACCCGGCGGCGGTCGTCCGAGTCGGGGAATCCGACGATCTCGGCAAGGACCGCCAGGGAGAGTTCGGCGGCGATGTCACGCACGAAGTCGCACTCTCCGCGCTCGGCGACCCGGTCGAGCGTCAGGGTGCACAGTGTTCGAACCCGGCGAGTCAGGGTGCCGACCGCCGACGGCGTGAACGATCTGCCGACGAGAGCACGTAACCGGGTGTGTTCGGGCGGATCGAGGTTCACCAGGGTCGTCTGCTCCGGTCCCTGCCGTACCGCCGCGGGCTGCTCGTCCAGGAACGCGCCGTTGCGTGCCGAGGAGAACGACAACGGGTCCCGGGCGACCCGCACGACGTCCTGGTGCCTGGTCAGGACCCAGAACGGCGGACCATCCGCCCGGTGGTGCAGGTGCACGGGTGCCTCTGCGCGCAGCTGGGCGAACAGCTGGTGCGGCGGACCGGTGCGGAAGGTGAGCGGATCGAGGAGATCGATGTCCGCCAGGCGCATGCTGGTGGTCCGTCCTTCGCGTCGGGGTCTGGTCCGGCGCGACAGGGCGGCACGGACGTGCCCAGAACACTACTGAATATGACAGACATGAGACAGGGAGAGACTGGAATGTCCGACGAGCTCGAGGACGACCGGACCTACACGGTGGTCCTCAACGACGAAGAGCAGTACTCCATTTGGCCCGCCGGGCGGGAACTGCCGCTCGGCTGGCGGGAAGCGGGGGTGCGTGGTTCCAAGACCGAGTGCCTGGACCACGTCGCCGAGGTGTGGAGCGACATGCGCCCTTTGAGTCTGCGTACCCGCATGGGCGGGTGACAGCCCGTCGGGTTCCTCTGTCACAGCCGTGAGGCTGTGGCGGAGGTTTCGGTCGGCGATCACGGCGTGACCGGCGCCTTCCCTGGCCGCGAGGGTCGGACACCGGCGACTCGGCACCCTTTGCGGAGACCGGTTGGGGACCACACGGTGTGCGCGATGCCGCACGACGGAGGCTACTGCACACAACTTACGCTCCCACTAAGTCTGTTACATCCGGAAAATACCCCCAGCTCTCACTCCTTACTGTCGCCGCCCTCGTCCTGATCGCTGGTGAACCGCGGTGCCAGGACGGGCCCGGTCCGCCGGTCGACGTCCTCGACGACAAAATCGTCAACAATCTGGTCGACAGGTATTGCGCCGAGTTTGCCGGAAGGCTACGTTCCTGCGCCGTACAGCTATTGCCGAGGGGGAGCGGCCCGCCGGTCCTCCCCGCCGTCATGGCGCCCCGCACGCTTTCCGATCCGGCGATCGAACGGAGTTCCGAGCATGCCTCAGCTGTTCCGATGGTGCAGGGGGAAGTCAGCGGCCTTCCTGGCCACCCTCGCCGCCACCGTGGCGCTCGTGACCGGTGCGAGCCTGGCGCTCGCCTACGGCGCGACCGGCGACGCGCAGGCCGCCGACTCGACCTCGGCGAACGCCACGACGGCCAGCGGCACGTCCTCCGGTATCGCACCGGCGATGTCCTGCTCCGGGATAGCCCAGCTGGACCTGGCGAGCGCGGTCCCCGGCGTTCCCTTCGAGATCACCTCGGCGGCCGAACTCGCCGCGAGCGCCAACACGCTCGGCAACTGGGCCGCCTGTGACGTGAAGGGCGTGATCGCCCCGCAGATCCACTTCGAGATCAAGCTCCCCGAGACCGGCTGGCAGGCCAACTACCTCCAGCTCGGGTGCGGCGGCCTGTGCGGCGGCACCACCGTCACCAACGCGCCCGCCTCGGCCGGCTGCGTCCCGCTGACCAGCGGCGCCTTCGCGGTCGCGTCCAGCGACGAGGGCCACTCCGTGGGCGGCGGACTCTTCTCCACCGACCCGACCCTGCGTGCCGACTTCGGCTACAAGTCCGACCACGAGCTGGTCCAGGCGTCCAAGGCCATCATCGAGAAGTACTACGGGCAGGCGGCGACCCACTCCTACTTCGACGGCTGCTCCCAGGGCGGCCACCAGGCCCTCACCGAGGCCCAGCGCTACCCGACCGACTTCGACGGCATCATCGCCGGCGCCCCGGCCAACAACTTCACCGCGCTGAACACCTTCTCGCACGCCTGGACCGCCCAGTCCGTCTACCTCGACGGCGGCCCGGCCACCCTCACCAACGCCGACCTCGCGGACCTGCACAAGGCCGTGCTCAAGGGCTGCGACGCGCCCGCCGACGGGATCATCGCGGACCCGCTGAGCTGCACCTGGGACCCGGGCACCATCCAGTGCAGGACCGGCCGGACCTCGACGTCCGACGCCTACTGCCTGACCGCCGACCAGGTCACCACCCTGCGCCGGATCTACGCGGGCCCGACCGACGAGCACGGCAAGCTGCTCTACCCGGGCTACCAGCTGCGCGGCTCCGAGCTGAACTGGGCCGGCATCATCACCCCGGCCACCGCCACCGGCGCCTCCGGTGACATCGGCTTCGTCCGCGAGACCCTGCGCTACCAGATCTTCGACAGCCCGCAGCCGGCCCTGACGTACAAGGACATCAAGTTCACGGCCGCCTACTACAAGAAGGTCATGCGGCCCAACGAGGGCATGTACGACGCCACCGACCCCGACCTCAGGGCGTTCAAGAAGGCCGGCGGCAAGCTCATCCTCTGGCACGGGCTGGGCGACCAGCACATCCCGGCCGTCGGAACGATGGCCTACTACAAGGCAGTTGAGAAGGTCATGGGCGGCGAGGCGGCCACCGAGACCTTCGCCCGACTGTTCCTGCTCCCCGGCGTCGCGCACTGCGGCGGCGGCGACGGACCGAACACCCTCGACGCGCTGACCGCGATCACCGACTGGGTCACCCGGGGCGACGCCCCGGACAGCCTGACGACCAGGTCGGTCGACAGCGGCGGGAACACCACCGCGTCCCGCCCGGTCTACCCCTTCCCGTACTACGCCGCGAACACCACGGGCGGCTCGGCCACCGACGCGAGCAGCTACACCCCCGTCAAGTCCGCCGCCGAGGCCGGCCTGAAGCTCGACTGGCTGGGCTCCTTCCGCTCCGGCTACGAGACGGTCGGCAACTGGGTCGGGGGCAAGTGGCTCGTCACCAAGGGCAAGTCCTGACACCGGACCGTCCCGAGCGGTGACACCGTCGCGGCTCCCGTTCCGGACGGGGGTCGCGACGGTGCGGGAGACGGGGGCCGCGGCGGTGCCGACGCACCATGCCGCGGACCGCCCGCCCGGATCACGTCACCTGTGCCGGGTCGCTGGGGTGGCGGGTCAGCGGCACCGTGTCGACCGTGTGCCGGTCGGCCATCGGGAGGGACCGCAGGATCTCCCGCAGCCGGTCGGCCCCGGGCGCCTGCCACAGGCCGATGGCGCGGCCCCCGCCCGGCAGCGTCCACAGGCGGATCAGATGGCCCTCGGCGGCCAGGTCACGCACGCGCCTCGACTCCGCCGGGCTCTCGGCCCCGCTTCCGGAGGGCACGTCCACGGCGTACGTGACCAGGTACTCCTCGCTGTCCGCCGCGACCGGGACCTCGCCCGGGCCCGGGTCGGCGGGGTGCGGGCCGAGCTCGGTGGGCTCGTCGGTCCGCCAGACGCGCAACGGCATCGCGGCGAGCGTGCGCTCCAGCGCCTCGGGGCCCGCGTCGTCGAACAGGCCGATCGAGCGCCATTCACCCGGCCCCAGCGGGGGACGCCACAGCCGCAGCAGGCGCCCCCGCGCGGCGAGTTCGCGGCTGTGCGCTGCCTCCCGTGCCCGGACCTCGGCCACCTCCCGCTCCGTCGTACCGTCCGGCACCCGGGTGACCATCGTGACCAGGTACTCCATCTCGGCCCTCCTCGGTGGTCGGCCTCTCCAGGATCGGTCCGGCGGGTTCCCCGCGCCCCTCCGGCGTCCGGCCGGAGTACTCTGGCGAGCGATGGTTTGAACTCTCAAACATTCGCTCATCGGAGAACGTCATGCGCGTCGCGATCACCGGATCGACCGGACTCATCGGTTCCGCCCTCACCCGCTCCCTCCTCGCCGACGGCCACCGCGTACTGCGTCTGACCCGCGGCCGGACCGCCCCGCAGCCGGCCGACGGCAGCGAATCCGCCTCCTGGGAGCCCGGCGCCCGACTGGACCCGGCCGTTCTGGACGGCGTCGACGCCGTGGTGCACCTGGCCGGAGCCGGGATCGGCGACCGGCGCTGGACCGAGACGTACAAGCAGCAGATCCGGCTCAGCCGTCTCCAGGGGACGCGCACCGTCGCCGAGGCCTGCGCCGAGGCCGCCGAGCCGCCCCGGGTGCTGGTCTCGGCCTCGGCCACCGGCTACTACGGCGACACCGGCGACCGCGTCGTCACGGAGGCCGACCCGGCCGGGAGCGACTTCCTGGCCTCCGTCTGCGTGGGCTGGGAGGCCGCCGCCGCGCCGGCCGCGCGGGCCGGTGTCCGGGTCGTCCACCCGCGTACCGGCCTGGTGGTCTCCGCCGACGGCGGTGCCTGGGGCAAGCTCTTCCCGCTCTTCCGGTTCGGTCTCGGCGGCAGGCTCGGTTCCGGCGACCAGTTCTGGCCCTTCATCTCCCTGCCCGACCACATCGCCGCGCTCCGCCACGCGATCGACCACGAGGACATGGCCGGACCGGTCAACTTCACGGCCCCCGAACCGCTGACGAACCGTGAGATCACCCGTGCGACGGGCCGGATCCTGCACCGGCCCACCCTCGCCGCGGTCCCCGCCGTCGCGCTGAGGGCCGTCCTCGGCGAGTTCTCCGTGGGGGTCACCGGCAGCTGCCGCGCCGTGCCCGCGGGCCTGCTGAAGGCGGGCTTCGTCTTCCGGCAGCCCGGCATCGACGACGCCCTTCGCGCGGCCCTGCGGAAGGGATAGCCGACCGGCACGGCTCCGTCCGGCTCCCCGGTGGTCCCCGCAACCTCCCGGGTTAACCTGTCGTTATGTGCCCGAACCGTCCGGAGGGGGCCGCATCCGAGCCGTCCCCCGCCGCGGGGGCGCGGGCGAGGGTGCTGACGCTGGCTCTTCGGCAGGCGGCGGCGAGCGTCGGGGGAGTGGGCGCCCTGCTGCACGGGTGGGACCGGCGCACCGGCAGGCTGACCCTGCAAGCGGTGGACGGCGTCGCCGCCGAGGCCGTGCGGGGCTGGGCGGAGCTGCGGGAGGAACAGGACGTGCCGCCGGCGTGTGCCCTGCGGCGCGGTGTCCTGGTCCAGGCGGCCGGGGACGACCTGGGGACGGGCGCCTCCGGCGTCGTGGCGCTGCCGCTCGTCGGCGCCGAGGGACCGATCGGCGCGCTCTCGGTGCTCACCGGGGACAGCGGCGGCGAGCCCGACGACGTACAGCTGTCGTTTCTGCGCGCGGTGGCGGCCTGGACCGCCGAGCGCCTGGAATCCGCCCCCGGACAACCGCCGCGCCGTGCTGCCGGTCCCGGTCCCGAGCCCGAGCAGGTGCGGACGGCCAAGGCGACCCACCTGACCGCGGCGCTCGCCGAGGCCGTGACCGTCCAGGACGTCGTACGGGCCGTGGCCGACCACGTCCTGTCGCCGTTCGGCGCCGACGGGCTGGTCGTCTCCGTGTTCGAGAACGGCCGGCTGACCAGGGTCGGCGAGGTCGGATACCCGCTGGAGTACCTGAGGCGGTTCGAGGGCCCGCTCACCGCCGGCATGCCCGTCACCGATGTGCTGCGGACCCACAAGCCGCTGTTCCTGGAGTCGCCGGCCGAGATCTACGAGCGCTATCCGGCGGTCAAGGACAAGATCCTGATGGGGACCTCGCCGAAGATGGCCTGGGCGTTCCTGCCCCTGGTCGCCTCCGGGCGCGCCATCGGCGTCGCGGTCCTCTCCTACAACCAGCCGCTCCCCTTCGACGAGGACGCGCGCACCCTGCTGACCACGCTCAGCGCCCTGGTCGGCCAGGGGCTGGAACGGGCCCGGCTGTACGACGTGGAGCACGCCCGCGCCCAGGAGCTGCAGAGCATCCTGCTGCCCCAGGCGCTGCCGCGGCTGCCCACCGCCGTCGCGGCCGCACGCTATCTGCCGGCGGGCCGGGGCGAGCAGGTGGGCGGCGACTGGTTCGACGTGATCCCGCTCTCCGCCGGCCGGGTCGCCATGGTGATCGGCGACGTGATGGGCCACGGCATCGCCGAGGCGGCCACCATGGGCCGGCTGCGCACCGCCGTACGCACCCTCGCCGACCTCGACATGGCCCCCGACGAACTGCTGAGCCACCTCAACGACCTGGTCAGCGACCTGGGCGAGGACTTCTACGCCACTTGCCTGTACGCCGTCTACGACCCGGCGGGCCGCCGGTGCAGTTACTCCGTGGCCGGTCACCCGCCGCCGGTCTTCGTGTATCCCGACGGCACCGTGCACAGCCCCGTCACCAGCCCCGATCCGCCGCTCGGCGCCGCCACCCCGCCGTTCGCGGCGCACGGGCTGCCGCTGCCGGACGGGAGTCTGGTCGTCCTGTGCACCGACGGGCTGATCGAGTCGGCCGCGCAGGACGCCGAACAGGGGCTGGCCCGGCTGCTGCGCGTCCTGGCCGGAGCCGGCGTCGGCCCCGCCCGCTTCACCGGCACCGACCAGGAGAAGGACGTCCGGGGTCTGGAGGAGCTGTGCGACACGGTCGTATCGGAGCTGCTGCCCGACCGGGGGCAGACCACCGACGACGCGGCCCTGCTGATCGCCCATACCCGGGCCATGCCCGCCGCCGACATCGCCTCCTTCGGCCTGCCCGACGATCCCCGGGCCGCGGGCCAGGCCCGTGAGTTCGTCCGCGTCCAGCTCGGCCGCTGGGGCCTGGACGAGCTGACGACGACCACCGAACTCCTGGTGAGCGAGCTGGTCGGCAACGTCGTCCGGCACGCCAGGGGCCCCATGCGGATGCGGCTGCTGCGCAGCCGCATCCTGACCTGCGAGGTCTACGACGGCAGCCTCAGCACCCCGCGCATCCGGCACGCCACCTACACCGACGAGGGCGGCCGCGGCCTCCAGCTGGTCGCCGCCATGTCCCGGCGCTGGGGCGCCCGCTACCTCAGCGACTCCAAGTGCATCTGGGCCGAGCAGGACATCCCGAACGTCACCAGCCGGGTCGGCGCCGCTTCCTGAGCGGGTCGCCGATATTCCAATGCTGACATGTTGGAGGTGAGAGGTATTAGTTGACCTGTCAATGTGGAGCTACCGTGAAGGCATGAGCCTTCGCCACGCACTCCTCGGTCTCCTGGCCGACCGGCCCGCCAGCGGCTACGACCTGCTGAAGCTCTTCGACACCTCGCTGGCCCATGTCTGGCCGGCCACCCAGAGCCAGTTGTACGGGGAGCTGAACCGGCTGGCGGCGGCCGGGCTGGTCGGCGTCTCGGCGGAGGGGCCGCGCCGGCGCAAGGAGTACACGGTCACCGAGCGGGGGCTCCGAGAACTGCGCGCCTGGCTGGTCACGCCGACGCGACGGCAGCCGCGCCGCAGCGAACCGCTGCTCAAGGTGTTCTTCCTGGACCTGGCGACGGACGAACAGGCCCGCGCGGTCCTCGCCGAGCGGGCGGAGCGGGCCGCGGCCGACCACCGGCGGCTCACGGAACTGGGAACCGGGCCGGCGGACGAGGCCGGACCGCTCACCGTCAACGGCCGGATCGCCCTCGAATACGGCCTGCGCCGGGCCGAGATGGAACGCGACTGGGCCCACTGGGCCGCCGAACAGCTCGGCTGAGCGGTGTCGGCGGCACCCCGGCCGTCCTCAGGCCACGCACCCCACATGCGCCAGGGCCTGCTTCAGCAGCACACCGTGACCGCCGGGCATCTCGCTCTGCACGGCCTCGGACACCGCATCCCGCGGGCTGAACCACACCAGGTCCAGGGCGTCCTGGCGGGGCCGGCAGTCACCGGTCACCGGCACGATGTAGGCCAGCGACACCGCGTGCTGACGCGGGTCGTGGTACGGCGTGACGCCCAGCGTCGGGAAGTACTCGGCCACCGTGAACGGCTGCAGGGAGGCCGGCACCCGGGGCAGGGCGACCGGGCCGAGATCCTTCTCCAGGTGGCGCAACAGAGCGTCGCGGACCCGCTCGTGGTGCAGGACACGGCCGGAGACGAGGGTCCGGCTGACCGTTCCGTCCGGGCCGATGCGGAGCAGCAGTCCGATGCTGGTGACTTCGCCGCTGTCGTCCACACGTACGGGCACGGCCTCCACGTACAGGATCGGCATACGGGCGCGAGCCATCTCCAGCTCGTCGGAGGACAGCCAACCGGGCGTGGTTTCGGTCATGTCAGACATTGCTTGATCATACTTTCCGGGTGGGGCGCGCGCTCAGTCGCGGCCGGGGTCCGATACGGGAAGTCCGTAGAGGCGACGGGCGTTGTCGCGTCCTGTCCAGGCGGCGATCCTCACTGCGTCGGCGGAGCTCAGTTCGTCGGCGTCCACCCGCTCCTGGAGCAGTCCGGCCAGCCCCTGCCGGAAGGACAGGGCGCCGAGATGGTGGAACTCGGACACACCATAAGCGTCCGAGCTGTACAGCAGTTTGCGGAACGGGGTGATCTCCATCGCCTCCGCCAGTACCGAACCCGCCCGGGCCGGGCCCACATAGTGCAGGGCGAGCCCGACGTCGAGGTGCACATGCTCGAACACCGTGGCCAGATAGGCGGCTTGGCGCTGGTACGGCCAGCAGTGCAGCAGCAGTACCGGGACGGTGCCGGCGGTCAGCCGCAGCCAGTCGGTGAGCAGGGCCGGGTCCGCCAGGTGCAGTCGCAGGTCCGAGTCCCCGAAACCGGCGTGGAGTTGGAGCGGCAGCCCGAGCGCCACGGCGGTCCACAGGAGATGGCGCATCAGCACCGGATCCGTGAGCTGGCCGCCCCGAGCGAACCACAGCGCGGCCGCCCGGGTCACCTCGGAGTACGTCGGCCGCGCCGGATCCAGGTCGAAGCCGGTGCGGTAGGCGGCGACCGACTTGACCGCGATCACCCCCGGCCGCCGTACCGCCTCCTCGGCCGCCGCCCGGAACGCGGCCGCGTAGTCGCCGGCGTCGATGCCCCGGGTGGCCACCTCCTCGGCGATGCTCTCCAGCCGGACCACCTCGTAGGCGGCGGCGCCGGACGCGTCCGCGAGGTCGGCGGGCGAGGTGACCGGATGCGGGGCGTAGCCGGTGTCCACGCAGAACGTCTCCACGCGCGCGGCTTCCAGGAACCGGCGGTTGACCTCCTGCCAGCCCAGTTCGGCGCGGCGCGCCAGGTAGTCGGCGGCGGGCGCGTGCCGGTCCAGGTCGAGCAGGGGTGCGCAGTGCCGTCGGACGGCCACGCCGACCGGACTGTCGAACGGCGACACGCCCGGCCAGGCCGCGCCCTCCGTCAGCAGCGACTCGAAGTCCGCCGGGCCGAGGTCGGCGGTGACCGCGCCGTGGCAGTGGTGGTCGACGAGGGGGAGCGTGTCGAGGGCTTCCCGGATCGGTCCCGCCATCAGTACTTCCAGCGGTAGGCCGCCGCCACCCCGGTGTCGTCGAGCCCGGCGACGGCCGCAGTCTCGCCTTCGCGTACGGCGACCACCGCGTCCGCGAGGACCGGGCCGAGGGCCGTGCACAGCACCTTGTCCTCACGGAACGCGTCCACGGCCTGCGCCAGCGAGGTCGGCAGCCGTCGTACGCCCCGGGCCACCGCCTCGTCCGGGATCAGCCGGGCCGGGTCGTCGACGACCTCCTCGGGGAGGGCCGCGCCCGAGACGAACCCGTCGAGTCCCGCGGCGATGACGCAGCCGAGGGCGAGATACGGGTTGGCGGCCAGGTCGGCCGGTTTGATCTCCAGATTGGCGTCCTGGTTCTGGTGGCCCCTCGTGCCGGTGATGACCCGGACGCCGGTCTCCCGGGTCTCCCGGCCCCAGGCCGTGAACGCCCCCGCCCACTGGGAGGGTTTGAGCCGCAGATAGCTGGCCGGGCTCGGCGCGATCACCGCCGTCAGTCCGGGCAGATGGGTCAGCAGCCCGGCCACGAAGGACTCGGCCTCGCCCGTCATGCCGTACCGGCCGTCGCCCCCGGCGTGCAGATTGACCCCGTGGCGCCAGGCGGAGAGATGGAGGTGGCCGCCGTTGCCGACGCCCCGCTCGGTGACGGCCGGGGAGAAGGAGGCCCGCAGGCCGTGCCGCTGCGAGACCGCGCGGATGGTCTGCCGTACCAGCACGCTCTGGTCGGCCGCCGACACCGGATCCAGGGCGTCGGTGGAGAGCTCGAACTGGCCGGGGGCGTACTCGGGGTGGAACTGGGCGACCGGCACCTGCTGGGCGTCCAGGGCCGCGAGCAGGTCGGCGGCGTAGTCGCTCAGCTCGACCTGCCGGGCGGCGCCGTACGCCGGGCCCTGGGTCGCCGGGGCGAACTCGTCGGCCGGTGCGGCGGCCCGGCCCAGCGCCCACTCGATCTCGACGCCCGCCTTGAAGGTGAGGCCGAGCCGGTCCTCGGCGTCGGTGACGGTCCGGCGCAGGAAGGTGCGGCTGCACCCCGGGTGCCGGTCTCCCTCCTGGGTGATCCGGTCGACGGGGGCCCAGGCCCAGCCGGGCTGCGCGGCCAGCACCACCAGCCGGTCCAGATCCGGGTAGAGGCGCAGATCGCCGTCGGGCGAGCCGAGGACGTCGGTGCGGACGATCGCGTCGTTCGCCAGGAAGGTGTCGAACACCGGGGACATGCCGACGCCCCACGCCACCGCCTGCTGGAGCCGCTGCCAGGGGACCGTCTTCACCCGGCAGATCCCGGCGGTGTCCACATAGGCCAGCACGATCGCGCGCACGCCCTGCGCGGACAGCTCATGGGCGAGGGCATGCGCCCGGGCGAGATCACCGGGGCGCCCGCCGGGCACGGGGTCGACAAGGGGTGGCATACGACGTCCTCCTCGACGGGCTCGGATGCACACGTCCCGGTCAGCGTTTCACGGCGACCGCGCCGAACTGCGGCACCGGCGCCGGGGAGTCGGCCCCGGCGCGCCACTGCGAGCACGGCACCAGGCCCGGCGCCAGCAGATCGAGCCCGTCGAGGAAGCCGGCGATCTCGGCGTGGCTCCGGGCGGTGATCGGCGGGGCGGCGTGGTCGTTCCAGAACCGCATCGCCGCGATGTTGCCCTGGCCGCCCACCTCCGCGTCGGCCGTCGGATGGGTCAGGACGAGAAAGCTGCCCGAGGGCACCGCGGCCATGATCCGCCGCACCACCTCGCGGGCCGTGTCCCTGTCGAGGACGAAGTTGAGGATGCCCAGCATCAGCACCGCGACCGGGCGGGTCAGGTCCAGGGTCTCGGCGGCCCGCCGGACGACGGTGTCCGGGTCGTGGACGTCGGCGTCCACGTACTGGGTGACGCCCTGCGGGGAGCTGGTGAGCAGCGTGCGGGCGTGCAGCAGCACCACCGGGTCGTTGTCGACGTACACGATCCGAGCCTCGGGCGCGATCCGCTGGGCGATCTCGTGGGTGTTCTCGACCGTCGGCAGTCCGGTGCCGATGTCCAGGAACTGCCGTATCCCGTGCTCGTCCGCCAGCAGCCGTACCGCCCGGCCCAGGAACGCCCGGTCCGCGCGGGCCACCTCCCGGATCACCGGCAGTATCCCGGCGACCTGCTCGCCGACCCGCTGGTCGACCGTGTAGTTGTCCCGGCCGCCGATCCAGTAGTTCCACACCCGCGCGTTGTGCGCCACGGACGCCGCCGGCTCAGCCGACCCGTTGCCGCCCACGTCCGTCGTCCTTCCCCCGCCGCAACGCCGTCGGCCGACATTGTGCCGCCCGGTGATCGCGCTGTCACAGGAATCTCCACGGCCGTTTCCGCTCCCGTCAGCCCTATGGGGGACACTGGTGTACGAATGCCGTCCCCCACCGGAAGCAGGACATGCCCGCCTCGCCCGCGTCCCTCCTCGCCACGCCCGGCCTCCCCGCCGGTCCCGCCGACATCCGCCTCGTCGTCACCGACATGGACGGCACCCTCCTCGACGACGAGAAGCGCATCCCCGGGGGACTGTGGCCGATGCTGGCCGAACTGCGCCGCCGCGGTGTGCTGTTCAGCCCGGCGAGCGGCCGCCAGTACGCCACCCTGGCCCGGCAGTTCGCGGACGTCGCCGACGGCATGGTGTTCATCGCGGAGAACGGCACCTACGTGGTGCGCGACGGCGTCGAGCTCAGCTCGGACGTCCTGGACCCGGCCGTCGCCGGCGCTCTCGCCCGGACCGTACGGCGGCTGGTCGCGGACGGCGTCGACGTGGGTGCCGTGGTCTGCGGCAAGCGGTCCGCGTACGTGGAGCGCACGGACGAGGCGTTCCTCGCCGAGGTCCGCCGCTACTACGTCGAGCACCGGGTCGTCGACGACCTCACCGCCGTCGACGACGACGTGATCAAGGTCGCGCTCTTCGACTTCGGCCCGGCCGAGCGCACCACCGCCCCGGCGCTGGCCGACTTCGCCGGTACCCACCAGGTCGTGGTCTCCGGCGAGCACTGGGTCGACGTGATGAACCGCACCGCGAACAAGGGCACCGCCCTGCGCGGTCTCCAGCGCGAGCTGGGCATCACCCCCGCGCAGACCATGGTCTTCGGCGACTACCTCAACGACCTGGAGATGCTCGACGCCGCCGACTGGTCCTTCGCCATGGCCAACGCCCACCCGGACGTCATCCGCCGGGCCCGCCACCTCGCCCCGTCCAACAACGACAACGGCGTGCTGCGCACCGTCGCCCGGATCCTGGACCTCTGAGTCGGCCCGGGCGGCGTTCTCGCCGCCCGGGAGTGGCCCACGCCGAGGGTCAGCCGGCGAGGAGTTCCTCCGACAGGTCCCACAGCCGGCGGCCGTTGTCCGGGTCGACGGCGTAGCGGGCGACGCCGTACAGCCTGCCGGTACGGCGGTCGACGACCTCGCTCTCGTTGCAGTCCTCGAAGTACCGCCCGCCGACGCCTTCGAGCAGGGGCGAAGTGGCCAGCAGGACCGAGGTCGCGGCGCCCTGTTCCGTGGTCTTGATCAGTTCCGCCGGGACCCGCCCGCTCCCGCGGCCGCCGGTGTGGCGCTGGAGGTTGGTGTAGATGGCGCCCGGCATCAGGGCGTTGGCGGTGATGCCGTCCGCGGCCCAGCGGCGGGTGGCCTCCACCGCGAACAGGACGTTGGCGGTCTTGGACTGACCGTAGGCCTGCCACGGGTCGTACGGCCGGAAGGCGAAGTCGATGTCGTCCCACACCACCGGAGACTGCTGGTGGCCGGTGGAGCTGACGACGACGATGCGGGCGGCACCGTCGGCGGCCAGCGCGTCGTGCAGGCCGGTGGCGAGGGCGAAGTGGCCCAGGTGGTTGGTGGCGAACTGCCACTCCCGGCCCTGCTCGGTGTACTGCTCGGGGCAGGCCATGACGCCCGCGTTGTTCACCAGGATGTGCAGCGGTCCCTGCCAGGCGGCGGCGAAGGCGGCGACGGACGCCGGGTCGGTCAGCTCCAGCCGTGCGACCTGCACCCGCTGGCTGCCGGTCGTCTCACCGATGTCCTTGGCGACCCGCTCGCCCGCGGCCAGGTCCCGCACCGCGAGGGTGACCTCCGCACCGGTCGAGGCCAGCGCCCGGGCCGTCTCCGCACCGATGCCCGAGGAGGCGCCGGTGACCACCGCACGGCGGCCGGTGAGGTCGATGCCCGCCACGACCTCGGCGGCCGTGCTGGAGAAGCCGAATGGGGTGCCGATGGCTGTCATGGAGGAACTCCTTGCTGGGTGCTGCCGGACGGTGCTGTGCGCGATGTTCACGGTTCGACGCTCATGGCGTGACCAGGCGGTCCTGCTCCACCGGGGGCGTGCCGTCGTGCCAGGGCAGGGGCTTGCCGAAGCGGACCAGCTCGCCGTAGAGCGCGGGGTCGACGTGGTCGGCGAAGACCAGGTCGAGGACGGCGCGGGCGGCGTCGGCGGGGGACTGGGCCTGGCTGTAGTCGCTGAACCAGGGGCGGGAGGTGGCGGTGTCGACCATGCCGGGGCAGACCGAGGCGACCAGGGTGCCGGAGGCCAGGTCCTGTTCCCGGCGCTCGGCGGCGAGGGCGCGGACGGCGGCGACCTGCGCCACCTTCGACGGCACGTTCAGCCAGACCGGCCAGCCCGCCTCGGTGGCGGTGTGCTGGTGGACGGCGCTGCGCCAGGACTCCACGGCGTACTCGACCTGGTCGAGGGTGGCGCCGTCGAACAGGTGGTGCAGCCGGGGGTCGAGATGACCGAGCGTGCCGAGCGAGCTGGCGACGACCAGCAGCCGGCCGCCCGGACGCAGGACGGGACCGAAGGAGCGCAGGATCGCGTGGGTGGCGGTGTTGGAGACGTCGATGAACTCGTCGGCCCGCTCCGACTGCGACTCGTCGGGCAGCAGGCGGGCGACCGCGTTGGAGACGACGATGTCCACCCCGCCGTAGCGGGCGCGGAGTTCGCCGGCGAGGCGGGCGACGGCGTCGGTGTCGGTGACGTCCAGGACCCGGCCCTCGACCCGGGAGCGGGTGCCCGGCAGCCGGGCGACCTCGACGGCGGCGTCCGTCACCCGCCGCTGGTCGCGGCCGGTGAGCAGGACCAGGTCGTCCGGGGTCAGCCGGGCGGCGAGTCCTTCGACGAGGGCGCGGCCGAGGCCTTGGTTGGCGCCGGTCACCAGGGCGATACGGGAAGTCTTCATGCCCACCACGCTAGGAACGCCATGTCCATGAGTCCAACGAAAGTTCGGCAAGGGTGGTATGCGTAAACGTCATGGACTTCAACGATGTGTCGCTGACGGCGCTGCGGGTCTTCCGCGCGGTCGCTGAACAGGGCACCTTCACCGCGGCCGCCGCCACGCTGGGCTACACCCAGTCCGCGGTGTCCCGGCAGATCGCCGCGATCGAGCGGGCGGCGGGCGCCGAACTGCTGGAACGGCGGCGCGACGGAGTACGGCTCACCGCGGCCGGCCGGATCGTCATGCGGCGCGCGACCGCCGTCCTCGACGAGATCGAGGCGACGGCGCGGGAGCTCTCCGGCCTGCCGGAAGGGGCCGGGACGGTCCGGCTGGGCTGGTTCCCCACCGCGGGCGCCGTGCTGGTGCCCCGGGCCCTGACCACGCTCCGCCGCACCGAGCCCGGACTGCTGGTCATCGGCCGCGAGGGCACCACCCCGGCCCTGGTCCGTGCCCTGCGCGCCGGGAGCCTGGACCTCGCGCTGATCGCGTCGGCGCCGCCGTTCCGGGCGCCGGACTCCGAGTCACCGCCGCTCGCGCTCCAGACCCTCACCGAGCGCGCCCTGTGCCTCGCGCTGCCGTCCGCCCACCCGCTGGCCCGCGGCGACTTCGTCGACGTGGCCGACCTGCGCGGACAGCGCTGGATCGCCGGCCCCGCGGCCGGCGAGGACCGGCTGATGGGGGTGTGGCCCGGCCTTGACGAGCGGCCCGAGATCGTCCACACCGTCCGTGACTGGCTCGCCAAGCTCCATCTCGTCGCGGCCGGCTTCGGGCTGACCACCGTACCGGCCGCCCTCGCCGCCGCCGCGCCGCCGGGCGTCCGGATCCTGCCGGTGCGCGGCGGACCTCAGGAACAGCGGCGCCAACTGCTGGCCCGGCTGCCCCAGCCGCCGACGGAGGCGGTCATCCGCGTGGCGGCGGCCCTGCGCGCGGCGGCGCTCGAAACGGACGTGCCGGAGGGGCCCGAGTGAGCCTCCCGGCAGCTCAGTCGTTCTCGGCAGTTCAGTTGTTCTCGGCCGCGAACATCCAGTGCTGCTTCTCCAGGTCGGCGGTGAGGGAGATCAGCAGGTCCTGGGTGACCGGGTCGGGCTCGTCGGTCGCGGCGATCCGCTCGCGCAGCCGTCCGATCGCCGCCTCCAGCGTCCGCACCATCAGGTCGACGACCTCGTCGTCCCGCAGCCGGCCGTCCTTCGTGCCGGGCAGCGAGAAGGCCGCGGCGATCGTCTCCGGGCGGCCGTCCGGGGCCACGCCCAGCGCGGCGGCCCGCTCCGCGACGGTGTCCGAGTAGGAGCGCGCGGCGGCGACCACCTCGTCGAGCTGCAGATGGATCGAGCGGAACCGGGGCCCCACGATGTTCCAGTGCGCCTGCTTCCCGATCAGCGACAGCCCCAGCAGATCCACCAGGGTGTCCTGGAGCGCGGTCCCGGTGACCCGGAGCGCCCCGTCGGACAACGTGCTCTTCACCACGGTCATGCGTGCGATTCCCTTCGTCGTGCTGTGGTCGCGGGTCGGGTGCCCGTGCCGAACGGGTGCAAACGGACGGACACGCCTGCCGGACCTGGCCGCACTCCCCAGGAGGAGGCCGTGCGCAGGAGGAAGACGCCGTGCGCAGGACCGATCGGCGAGACGGTACTTACCGGATCGGCTTGTCCGGACATAACATCGGTCCCCGCATGAACACCATGACCCTCTGGCACATATCCGGCTGGGAGTTCGCCGCCCTGGCCCTCGCCGCGCTGCTCGTCGGCTTCTCCAAGACCGCCGTCAGCGGGGCCAACACCGTCAGCCTCGCCGTCTTCGCCGCGATCCTCCCGGCCCGCGCCTCCACCGGCGTCCTGCTCCCGATCCTGATCGCGGGCGACGTACTGGCCGTCGCCACCTACCGCAGGCACGCCCACTGGCCCACGCTGTGGCGGCTGTTCCCCGCGGTCGCGGCCGGCGTGGTGATCGGCACGCTGTTCCTGGTGTGGGCCGACGACCAGGTCGTACGGACCTCGATCGGCGCGATCCTGCTGCTGATGGCCGGTGTCACCCTGTGGCGCCGCCGTAAGGCCGACGGCCCCGACGACCCGGATGCGGTCACCACCCGGGCAGGCCGGGTGAAGGCCGGTTCGTACGGCGTCCTCGGCGGCTTCACCACGATGGTCGCCAACGCCGGCGGCCCGGTGATGTCGCTGTACCTGCTCTCCGCCGGCTTCCGGAAGCTCGGCTTCCTGGGCACCTCGGCGTTCTTCTTCCTGATCGTGAACCTCGCCAAGGTCCCCTTCAGCGCCGGCCTCGGTCTGATCGACGGCAACTCACTGTTGCTCGACGCCGCGCTCGTGGTGTTCGTCGTGCCCGGCGCGCTCCTCGGCAAGTGGGCGGTGGACCGGATCAACCAGCGGCTGTTCGAGCAGCTGGTCATCGCGGCGACGATCGTCGGCGGCCTCCAGCTGCTCCTGCGCTAGCCGCTCCGGCAGCCCGGGAATGCGACCGGGGGAGGTGTTGTTACAACCATCGTGATTGACATGCTCGGATCAGTGATCCCGGGTGTGGGCGAAGGGAGAACCTCATGGCACGCAGCACCGCGCGTCCCGTCGTCAGGCTGAAGTCGACGGCCGGGACCGGAGTCACCTATGTGACCCGCAAGAACCGCCGGAACGACCCCGACCGGCTGGTCCTGCGCAAGTACGACCCGGTGGCCGGCGCGCACGTGGATTTCCGCGAAGAGCGCTGAACCGCCCAGAACGACCGGGCCCGAACCCTCCGGAACCACCACCGGACCCGGGCCCCAGGAAGGAAAACCCATGAAGTCCCGCATCCACCCCGACTCCCGGTTCGTCGTCTTCCGTGATCGTGCCGCGGACGTCGCGTTCCTGACCCGCTCCACCGCCGACTCGTCCCGGACGGTCGAGTGGGAGGACGGCAACACGTACCCGGTGATCGACGTCGAGGTCTCGTCCGCGTCGCACCCCTTCTACACCGGCAGGTCGCGGGTCCTGGACAGCGCCGGCCGGGTGGAGCGCTTCGAGCGCCGCTACGGCCGCACCGCAGCCGCCCGCGGCTGAACCGGCCCGGCGACCGACACGAGGAGAACAGAACCATGAAGGTACGCAAGTCCCTGCGCTCACTGAAGGCCAAGCTCGGCGCCCAGGTGGTCCGCCGACGCGGCGTGGTCTACGTGATCAACAAGAAGGACCCCCGCTTCAAGGCCCGCCAGGGCTGACGGGAGTCGCTTCCCACGACGGCCGCCCGGCCCCCCGCCGGGCGGCCGTCCCGCGTCCCGGGTCCGCCGAAAGGGCCCGTACGCTCGCCCCATGTCCCCGCACGTCCTGATCCTCGGCGGCACCACCGAGGCCCGCGAACTGGCCGCCGCGCTCGCCGCGCACCCCGGTGTCCGCGTCACGACCTCCTTGGCGGGGCGCGTCATCCGGCCGGGCGCGCTGGCCGGCGAGGTACGCGTCGGAGGCTTCGGCGGGGCGGAAGGCCTCACCGACTGGCTGCGCGCACAGCGCGTGGACGCCCTCGTGGACGCCACCCACCCCTTCGCCGAGACGATCACCGCGAACGCGGCCCTGGCCGCGGCACGGACCGGCGTCCCGGCCCTGGTGCTGCGCCGCCCGGGCTGGCGCCCCGGCCCCGGGGACCGCTGGCACCCGGTCGCCTCCCTGCCCGCAGCGGCGGACCTGCTGCCGCGCTTCGGCCCCAGGGTTCTCCTGACGACCGGACGCCTGGGCCTGTCCGCCTTCGCCCACCTGGCCGACCGGCACTTCGTCGTCCGCTCGGTGGAGCCCCCCGAGCCCCCGATGCCCCCGCACACCGAAGTGCTGCTGGCCCGCGGGCCGTTCTCGGTGGCCGACGAGACCGCGCTGCTGCGCGAGAACCTGATCGACGTCCTGGTCACGAAGGACAGCGGGGGAGCGGCGACGGCCGCCAAGCTCACGGCCGCACGCGAACTGGGTCTGCCCGTGGTCGTCGTACGCCGCCCGCCGCTGCCGTCCGGGGTGGCGACGGTGCCCGACGTGGCGGGTGTACTGGAGTGGCTGGATCTCGGCCCCGTGTGACGGGCGAGGTTCGTGTCGGCGGGCGAGGCCTGTGTGGCGGGTGAGGTCCGTGTTGGCGGGCGAGGTCCGCGTGGCGGGTGAGGTCCGCGGTGGGCCGACGGTGGCCGACGGTGGATCGCCGGTCTGCGGTGGACCGAACGGTGGATCGCCGGTCTGCGGTGGACCGAACGGTGGATCGCCGGTCTGCGGTGGACCGAACGGTGGATCGCCGGTCTGCGGTGGACCGAATGGCGGATCGCCGGACTGCGGTGGACCGACGGCCGATCGCCGGACTGCGGTGGGCCGACGGTGGATCGTCTGACCGTGGTCGCCGAGGCCGGCCGGCACCCGGCCGTGGCCCGGTCGTGGTGGCCGGCGTGTCGAGGTCAGGCTGTCTTGGCGGTGGCCGGCTCCAACTCCGCGGAGCGGTCGGAGAGTCCGTCGGTGAGGTCCTCGACCAGCAGGCGTTTGGCGATGGTGTCGACGGCGGCACGCAGGTCGGCGCCCGAAGGCCGGCCGAGGTCGTCCTGGACGCGGTCCTTGAGCCAGTCGCCCCAGGCTCTGCCGATGGTCCGGGCCTCCTGGTCGCCGGCCGCGGTGAGGGAGAGGAAGGTGCCCGCGCGGGTGAGATAGCCTTCGTCGACCATACGGTCGTAGACCGGCAGCAGTACCTCCGGGGGCAGCCGGCGGCGGGCGGCGATCAGACCGAGGTTGCCGTGGCCGACCAGTCGGGTGAGCAGTTCGACCTGCATCACGGCCCAGGCGCCGGCCACGTCCAGCCGGGTGCCGGACTCGCGGATGAGCCGGCGGCCGGTCTCCAGGTCCGCCCTGCCGATGATCTTCGCCACGGCGGCCTCCAGCACCCGCTGCGAGTCCGGCCCGTGCGGCGAGGCGAACCCCTCGCCCATGTCGGTGGAGCCCAGCCGTGCGCTGTCCCGCAGCTGGACCTGCTTGAGGAACAGGGCGACCACGAACCCGACGGCCGCCACCGGCACCGTCCACAGGAACACCGTGTGGATGGTGTCGGCGTATGCCTGGATGATCGGCTCGGCGGCCGGCGCGGGCAGCCTGTGGAGGCCTTCCGGGCTGGTGGCCGCCTTGGTGATGACCGCCGGGGAGAGGACGCTCGCCTTGGTGGCGGCGGCGATCCCGTCCGCCAGGTTCGGCTTCAGCGCGTTGGTGTAGATGGTGCCGAAGACGGCCGTGCCGAACGAACTGCCCAGCGTACGGAAGAAGGTGACGCCCGAGGTCGCGGTGCCCAGGTCGGTGTAGTCGACGGTGTTCTGCACGGCGATCGTCAGCACCTGCATGGACAGACCGATGCCGGTGCCCAGCACGAACATGTACAGCGACTCCAGCCAGACGCCGGTGCCCGGCCCCATCAGTGACATCAGATACAGCCCGGCGCCCATGACCAGCGAGCCGACGATCGGGAAGATCCGGTACTGACCGGTCTTGCTGACCACGTTGCCGCTGAAGACCGACGCGATGAGCAGGCCGATCACCATCGGGAGCGTACGGACACCCGAGATCGTCGCCGAGTCCCCGTCGACGTACTGGAGATAGCTCGGCAGATAGGTCATCGCCCCGAGCATCGCGAAGCCGACGATGAAGCTGAGGATCGAGCAGACCGTGAAGACCGGGTTGCCGAACAGCCGCATCGGCAGCATCGGTTCCTTCGCCCGGGTCTCCACCCAGCAGAACAGCGCGAGCGCCACCGCTCCGCCCACGAACAGGCCGACGATGGTGCCCGAACCCCACGCGTACTGGTTGCCGCCCCAACTCGTGGCGAGGATCAGCGAGCTGGCGCCGACCGCGACCAGCGCGATGCCCAGATAGTCGATCACCGGCCGGGACGCCGACTTCACCACCGGGATCGTGCGGGCGGCCGCGGCGACCACCAGGATCGCGATGGGCACGTTGACGTAGAACGCCCAGCGCCACGACAGATGGTCGGTGAACAGCCCGCCGAGCAGCGGCCCGATGACCGTGGCCACGCCGAACACCGCACCGATCGCGCCCTGGTACTTGCCGCGCTCCCGCAGCGGGATGACGTCGGCGATCAGCGCCATCGCGGTCACCATCAGCCCGCCCGCGCCGATGCCCTGCAGCGCCCGCCAGCTGATCAGCAGCGACATGTTGGTGGCCAGACCGCACAGGAACGAGCCCGTGATGAACACGATCGCCGAGACCTGGAAGACCACCTTGCGGCCGAACAGGTCGCCGAACTTGCCGACCAGGACGGTCGCCACGGTCTCCGCGAGCAGATATGACGTGACCACCCACGACATGTGCGCGGCACCGCCCAGGTCCGACACGATCGTCGGCAGCGCGGTGCCCACGATCGTCTGGTCCAGGGCCGCGAGCAGGATCCCCAGCACGATCGTCACGAAGACGACGTTGCGCCGGCGGGTGTCCAGCACGGGCGGCTGGGACGCGTCGGGCAGCGCGGACGCCTCGGTCACTGTCACGATGTCACCCTCACACCGGTGGGCTACCGTCGCATGCCGGACTGGCCCACCCGGGTACCGCTCAGCCTTCCTTCGGAACCCCCGGGTGGCGGCGCAGCAGATACGTGTCCATGATCCATCCCTTGCGCTCCCGCGCCTCGGCCCGCAGCCGCTCGATACGCGGACCGGCCTCGGCGAGCGGACCGGAGACCAGGATCTCGTCGGGGGTGCCGATGTAGGCGCCCCAGTAGATGTCGATGTCCTGGTCCGCGTACTGCCGGAAGGCCTGATGCGCGTCGAGCATCACGACCACGTCGTCGACGCCGTCCGGGAGCCCCTCGGCGAGCCGCCGCCCGGTGGTGATCTGCACCGGCCGGGCCACCCGGTTCAGCCCTGTGCGATGGCGGGCCACCAGCGCCGACACACTGCTGATCCCGGGCACCACGTCGTACTCGAACGTCACCGCGTTCCGGGCCAGCACCTCTTCCAGGATCGCGAGCGTGCTGTCGTACAACGAGGGATCGCCCCACACCAGGAAGGCGCCGGTCTGTTCCGCGCCGAGCTCCTCGCGGATCAGCCGCTCGTAGATGTCCGCGCGGGCGCTGCGCCAGTCCCCGACGGCCGGCGAGTACGCCCCGCCGCTCGCGGCCCGGTCGCGGTCCGGGTCCCGCTCCTCGACCAACCGGTAGCCGCCGTCCGGTATGTGCGTGTCGAGCATGTCCCGGCGCAGCTGCGTCAGATCGCTCTTGACCTCGCCCTTGTCGAGGAGGAAGAACACGTCCGTGCTCCTCAGCGCCCGGACCGCCTGGAGGGTGAGCTGGTCGGGGTCGCCCGCGCCGATACCGATGACATGAATCTTTCGCACGCCCCGAGTCTGCCGCATGCCACTGACAACGGGTCCCCCCGGTGCTACCGGGTGCCGCGCAACCGCGGCGCCTCGGCCCCGGCCTCGACGCTCCCGGCACCGCTCTCCACGCGCCCGGCCAGCTCCCGCGCCCACGCGGCGAGCCCTTCGAGCTCCATGCCGTACGGCCGCCGGACCCCGCTGCCGGCCGCCCACTCCTCGACCGCGCCGGCGCCGCGCCGCAGCAGCCGCGCCCCGCCGGCCAGGTTCCCCCGGGCCGCGTGCGTGAGCCCCACGGCCAGCTGGGCCAGCCCCCGCCACAGTGTCCGCTCCTGCTCCGGCCCGGACTTCCAGGCGTCCTCGAACACCTCGTGCGCGTGGAAGGGCTTCCCGGCGTCCAGCAGCGCCTGAGCCTCCACGAGGGTCTCCTCCGGAGTCCGTACGACGCCCTCGGCCTGCCGCTCGACGCCCGGCGCGCCGTACGGCAGCGGCCGCCCCAGCCCGTCCCGCGGCCGTGCGCTGCGCGCCCGCCCCTCGGCGTCCCGGTCCCGTGCCTCTGCCCCGGCGTTTTCCATACGGCCCATACGGCCGATTGTCCCCCGTCCCCGCGCCCTCCCCCTCCCGCCCTCTTTCGGGCCGCCCGGGGACGTGGGGTAAGGTGCTGTTCGCGTGATCACGCGGGTCACCGTGAGTGAGCGCACCGGGACGTGGCGCAGCTTGGTAGCGCACTTGACTGGGGGTCAAGGGGTCGCAGGTTCAAATCCTGTCGTCCCGACTTTTCGAAGTCGCAGGTCAGGGGCCATTTCAGATAAGTTCTGGAGTGGCCTTTTGATCATTTTTGGGAACCGGTTGGGGACCAGTCCGGGAAGTTCCGGCCAGCCGAATATCCAGCAGGGACGCACCGCATCCAGCCCTCATCCACCAGGTTCGAGCTGGCGCGCGTGAAGGAGGCGTAAACGCCGGTTCCTCGCGTGCTCACCTCCGTCTCGCTCGCCGGACCCGCACCATCTGGCAGTACTGACGCGTCCCGGCTTTGCCGGGCTGCTTCCCGCCCGCCCCGGCACCTCCCGGCTCAGGCTGCCCCGAGCTTCAACCACCCTGCTACGACAGGACCGCGGTGGCGGTCTTTCACCTCCACTCGAACAACAAGCGCCTCCCGGCGCGCACTCCGGCAAACGCAAGTGCCATGGCCTGCCCGTGATCGACCTCACCGACGACCGGGGCCGACTGCTCCGGGTCTCGGCGGCAGACGCACCTCGGAGATCACTGCCTGCCACCACGACCGGCTCACCGCCAGGCTGCGGGCGGCCGGACTCGGGGCCATCGCGGACCTGGGGATCGTCGGCCGCGACGACAGCGATCCCGGCGGTGACCACCGGCTACAAGGCTGCCCGGAATGGCCGCTGAGGCGAGGTCAGAAGCTGTCCGACAAGGCGCTGGCGGCCGGGAGGGCGCCGGACGAGCACGGCTTCGCCCACCTGAAGGCTGGCGGGTCCTCGGAAAAGTCTGCACCGACCCGATATGGGCGACCGCCCTGGACAGGGCCCTGCTGGTCCTCACCGCGAAGTCTCCCGATGGCCGACGATCTTCGCCGAAGTCATCCGCTCCCAGCACGAACACCCCGAGTTCCGGGTACACCAGACCCATGACCAGCAACTTCACCATGCACCCCGCTGGTTGGACACGAGAGGCAGGGCTTGTTGGAGGCGTCCGATCTTCGCATCGCGGCGCTCAGCCCAGTCCGACAGCGGCTCGTCTTTCACCTGTTTCCCGTGTTCCGAAGAGCTCTGGCTTCAGAAGTGAGCGCAACGTGGTCCGCCTTGTTCGCCCAGCGGGCGAGTCGGGGCTCGACGTCATCGCCCGGGTCGGCCCTGCATCTGCCTTGAGTCGGGTCTCGGCGGCCTGCCCGCGGGGCTCCTGGGGGCCCGGGCGACCCGGCCGCGCCACCGCGCCCCGGCGGCTCCTCGCCGCTGTGGACGACTTGTCAATCGTTCGCTGCCGGCTAGGGCCGCTCCTCGGCGAGCCGTAGTGGGCCCGTTCGTAGCCATGAGCGTCGAGAACGGGCAAGGAGGGGTCGGTAACAACACCGCCTGAGGTCACGGGGCGGCCCGCGTGCGCGGACCGCCCCCAGCGGTGCTGTCGGGCCGTCAGGTTCCGCGGATTTTAGGGGATGTTCTGGTACAGCGCGGTAACCTGATTGGCCGTCAGGGCGTAGTTGTACGCCTGGACGCCGCTCACGGAACCGTTCACCCAGTCGTCCTGGTTGCCGTTGTACAGTCCCCGGCCGAGGACCAGGTTTCCGGTGGCCGCCCACGGGGTGACGCCGGTGGCGGTGCCGGCCAGGGTGCCGTTCACGTACAGCTGGGCGGTCCTGGTGGCGGCGTTGTAGACGCCGGTCAGGTGGGTCCAGGTACCGGCCGTGGCGCCCGCGGCGTAGGCGTAGGTGAAGGTCGGGTTCGAGGTGTCGGCGCTGGTGAAGCCCAGGCCCCAGCCGGGGCTGCCGGTGTGGGAGTGGTTGTACTGCAGGTAGAACGGACTGTTCTCGGTGCCCTCCTCCGCGAGGACGGTCTGGTTGGTGGTGCCGACGGTGTTGAGTTTCACCCACGCGGAGAGGGTGAAACTGCCGGTGCTGTTGACCACTTGGGGGTTGGGGCTGACGGCGTAGCCGGTGCTGCCGTCCAGGCTCAGCACGGTGCCCCGGGTCGCGTCGGTGGCCCAGGTCGTGCCACCGGTCAGGGTGAGCGGGCTGTTGCCGAGGTTCGGGTCGGCACCCGCCGCGTTGAGGGTGTCGGTCGCTGCGGTGTCGGTGGCCACCGGCATGCCGTCGTCCAGGTTCCAGGTGTCGACGGGGGAGAGCAGGGCCGTGGTGAGCGCGCCGAAGGCGGGGTTGGACAGGTTGACGTGGTCGCCGCTGTCGGCTGCCGCCGCCAGCTTCTCCTCGCCGGTGGCCGAGTCCGGCACGGCGACGGCCGCGTCGAAGTCGGCGAAGTAGACGGCCGGGGTGGCCCAGGGGTTGCCCAGGTCCATGCCGCCGAGGAAGGCGTTGACATCCATTCGGTTGCTGTCCGTAGTGCTGGTGCAGGGGTCGTTGGGCGTGGCGCCGTCACCGGTGAAGCCCTCGCAGGGCGTCAGTGAGGTGAGCACCACGTTGATACCCCAGCCCTGGAGCTGCTGTACGAGCGCGGTGTAGCCGTTGGCGTCCAGGTCGTCGCTGGTGGCCCCGGCCAGCAGGTCTTCGAGGCCGCTGTCCAGGATGACGGTGGAGAGGCCGGGCTGGTCGAGGATGTCGCGGGCACCAGCAGCCCCTCGGTCACCAACGCGGTGCTCGCCTACACCAACCTGGGCGAGGTCGCCGCCTCGAAGACCACCTTGGCCAATCTGCCGAGCAACCTGGCGCCGCTGGCGCCGTCCGGCGGCTACACCGAGTCCTACACCTACAAGACCACCGGAACGCTGGCGAGCCAGCAGGACCCGGCAAGCGGCGGACTGCCGGTGGAGACCCTCAACTACGGCTACGACCAGTACGGTCAGGCCACCAGCGTCGCCGGCAGCGGCACCACCGCCTGGACGTACGTCTCCGCCATCGGCTACGACGAGTACGGCGACCCGCTCCAGTACTCCATGGGCCCGACCACCAACTGGGTCGATCTGACCCTGAAGTACGACCCGCAGACCGGCCGGCCCACCGACGCCAAGACCACCGACTCCACCAGCGGCACGGTCGTCGACGACACCAGCTACACCTGGGGCAACTCGGCCGTCTCCAAGGGCGCCGGACTGCTCACCTCGACCACGGACAGCCAGAACGGCGGCTATTCGTCGAACGGGTACTCCTACTGAACCGCCTGCCGTCGTCTGACCTCAGGTTGTAATCCGGGACAGAGGCGGATGCGTACCATGAGGGCGCGTCCGCCTCTGTCCTTGTCCGAAAGGCACGTTTCTTGTCCTCGACGCTCTATCGAGTGCGCGAATCCTTTCCCGACGCTGCGAGTGCGCGGGCGCGGGCGCGGGCGATCATGCGAGACCTGGCCGACTGGACGGCCGACCCCTGGCCCCAACTGAAGCCGGTCACCACGGCAGAGCAGTACGCACACGCCCTCCAAGCTTTCGACACCGCCCGCATCTACGGGAACCAGGGACGGCCCGGCGTTGGTGCTGCCCTGGATGAACTGCGGCGCCGCAGCGTCACCACGTTCGACAATGAAGAGCCGAACTCCTCGTTCGCGGGGTATCTGAGGCTCCGCCCCGGCCTGGCCGACCTCTGGCCGCTGCCAGAGGGGCTGACCCTCACCCTGGACTCGACTCCACCCTTCGGCGATCCCTACAGCGAGCCCGACGAGAACTGCACCGAGGAGGAACTGGACCAGATGGTCTCGGTGCTCGGGCCGCTGACCCTGAACGTCAGATGGGACTGCGGCTGGCGTGGCCTGCCCGAGTTCAAGGACTGCGGCGTGCAACTCTGCCTGAACAGCGTCTGGCTGGAGCAGATCGCCAAGCCGTCCCTCGGCGAGTTCGGCGTCTGGGTCTCCCTCGGTCCCCGCGTCGCCTGGACGCCCGAGGGCGAAGCCTGGCTCCGCGACTGCGGACTTCCGCTGGGCGAACCCCAGCAAGGCTGGTGACTCGGACGCCCGGAGCCTCTTACGTCCCGGTAGAGGCGAGGCGTGCGTGCCACTCGCGAGGGGCTGCGCTGGTCACGTGGGCGAAGCAATGGGGGTCGGGCAGGCCGCCCAGCGGGCGATCTTGGCGAGCGGCAGATCGGTGCCGGTCAGTAGCCGGCCTGCCTCGGTGATCTCAGGGGTTCCCTCTGCGGGTCTACAGCGAAAGCGACGGCAGTCTGGGCGACTTCGACCTCGGCAGCGACGCCGATGAAGGCCGTGCCGAGGGATATACCTGCTGTTCTTCGAACGGGTGCTCCTCCTGAACCGCCTGCCGCTGTCTGAGCTGAGGCTGTAATCCGGGACAGGGGCGGATGCGTACCATGAAGGCGTGTCCGCCCGTGCCCCTGCCCGAAAGGCACGTTTCTTGTCCTCGACGCTCTATCGAGTGCGTGAATTCTTTCCCGGCGCGCCGACGCGTTGACGCGGGCGCGCGTGATCATGCGTGATCTGGCCGACTCGAAGAGCATCCCCTGGCCCCAACGGGAGCCGGTCACCGCGGCCGAGCAGTACGGCGCCGTACCCTTCCTGGACGAAGAGGCGCGGCGGTGTCGTCCCTTTCGATGCGAAGCAGCCGAAGTCCTGGTTTGCAGCAGACCTGCGGCTTCGCCTTGATCTGGCCGACCCCTGGTCGCTGCCCGACGGCCTGATCCTCACCCTGAACTCCGCCTCTCCCTTCGGCGGTCCCGGTATTGAGCCCGTGGACGACTGCACCGAGGGAGAAACTGGACGGGATGGCCTCCGTGCTCGGGCTGTCCGGCCCGGGCGACATGGGTCATGGCGTCGACAGGTCTCATGGAGCGTCTGGTGGCAGATCTACGGCCGCGAGCGGGGACCAGTTGGGGACCACACGGTGTGCGCGACGGTGCACGAGGGGGCCTTCTCCACACATCCTGCGTCCTGGTTGGGCCTGCTATATCCAGAAAATTCCTTGGACGCTCACTCCTGGGGGTCAAGGGGGCGCAGGTTCAAATCCTGTCGTCCCGACTTTTCGAAGTCGCGGGTCAGGGGCCGTTTCAGATGAGATCTGAAACGGCCCTTTGATCATTCTTGAACACGCTGACCGTGACGACGGCGGTCCGGTAGGCCCAGGCGACGTACCGGTGCAGGGCGAACTGAACGGTCAGGGAAGCGGCCAGGGCGAGGCCGCCGAGTGCGACTGCCGGTACCGGGCCGAGCGTTCGGGTCAGAAGGCCCGATGCGGTCTCGCCCATGCCGGTGGTCAGGACCTTGATGATCCAGAAGCAGACCGTCACCTCCGGCACCTTGTTCGCCACCTGGTGTACGGGGGCGAGGGGCCGGCGTCGAGGACGTGCCGTGCGGTCATGATCCGCACGATGGCACGCCGGCCCTGAACGGCGGGACCGAGGGCGTAGTGGCGCGTAGTACCGCGGTACGACCCGACGGGCGTGGATCAGTCCCCGGTACCACCGAATCGGGGCGTTCCGGCTCCTAGCGTTGTCGGTGAGGCGTCGGGGGTGACAGACGGGCGCCGGTTCCGACAGGAAGAGACGCGCATGATCGACGCACAGCAGCTGACCAAGAGGTACGGCGAGAAGACGGCCGTCGACGGGCTGGATTTCGCCGTGAAGCCGGGTGCGGTGACCGGCTTCCTGGGGCCCAACGGCGCGGGGAAGTCGACGACCATGCGCATGATCGTCGGGCTTGACGCCCCGACCAGCGGGTCGGTGACGGTCAACGGGCAGCTCTACGCCCGCCACCAGGCGCCGCTTCAGGAGGTGGGGGCGCTTCTGGAGGCGAAGTCGATCCATCCGGGCCGCTCGGCATACAACCACCTGCTGGCGCTCGCGCTGACCCACGGCATTCCGCGCCGCCGGGTGGACGAAGTGATCGAACTCGCCGGCCTCGGCAGCGTGGCGAAGAAGCGGGCCGGTGCGTTCTCCCTCGGCATGGGGCAGCGGCTCGGTATCGCGGCGGCGCTGCTGGGCGATCCGCAGACGGTGATGCTGGACGAGCCGGTCAACGGGCTCGACCCGGAGGGCGTGCTCTGGATCCGCAACCTGCTGAAGGCCCTCGCCGACGAGGGCCGGACCGTGTTTGTGTCGTCCCACCTGATGAGTGAGATGGCCCTGGTCGCGGACCATCTGATCATCGTGGGGCGCGGGCGGCTGCTGGCCGACACCACCGTGGCGGACCTCGTCCGGGAATCGGGCGGCGACACGGTGCAGGTGGCCGCCCAGGAGCCGGCCCGGCTGCGGGAGGCACTGGCAGGTCCCGGCGTCGACATCACCGGCCGGGCCGGCTCCGAGGAGCTTCAGGTGACCGGGCTGAGTGCCCGCGAGATCGGCCTGAAGGCGGCCGAGCACGGGATCGCGCTGTTCGAACTGACCGCGCGGACGGTGTCGTTGGAGGAGGCGTTCATGAACCTGACCAGGGATGCCGTGGAGTACCACGGCTCGACGACCGGCATCGAGACCCGCGTGGCCGAGGGGAGTGCGGCATGAGTACCCTCACCGCGCCCGTCGAGGCGACCCCGGCCGCCCCCGCCCGCCCCGCCTACCGGGTGACCGGACGGCGTGTGCTCGCCTCGGAGTGGGCCAAGCTGTGGTCGCTCCGCTCGACCTGGATCACCCTGGGCCTCGGCCTGCTCTTCCTCGTCGCCTTCGGCCTGATCGCTGCGAACCACTACAAGTCCGGCATCGGCTCCGGGCATCAGGACCGTGACTTCGCCACCGCGACGGCCGTGAGCCTGTCCCTCTTCGGCACCAACTTCGCCCAGCTCGCCCTCGGCGTCCTCGGCGTGCTGGTCACGGCGGGGGAGTACTCCACCGGAATGATCCGCTCCACACTTACGGCCGTGCCGCGCAGGCTGCCCGTGCTGTGGTCCAAGGCGGCCGTGTTCGGGCTGGTCGCGCTGGTGGTCGGCACCCTCGGCGCGTTCGTCGCCTTCGGGTTCGGCAGCGGCATCGTCTCCGGCACCCCCGCCGCCATGGGCTTCACGCACGCGGGAGTCGTACGGAGCCTGCTGGGCGCCGGGCTCTACCTCGGCCTGGTCGGCGTCATCGGCACCGCCCTGGGCGCCCTGCTGCGGTCGGTGGCCGGTGGCATCTCGGTACTGGTCGCCGCCCTGATGCTGGTTCCGGGCCTGATCTCCCTGCTGCCGAGCTCCTGGCAGGACAACATCAGCCCCTACCTGCCGTCCAACGCGGGCGAGTCGATGTTCGCCCTCACGCACGACTCCACGACCCTGTCGCCGGGCGCCGGGCTGCTGGTCTTCCTCGGCTGGACGGTGCTCGCGCTGGCGGGGGCGGCGTACCGGCTCGTGCGCAGCGACGTCTGACAGCCTGCACCATGGGCAGGTGACCACCTTGACGACCACCTCTGCCGGGGACATCGGCGCGGCGGGACCGCTGGCCGCCCGGCTCGCCCGGGTCGGCCAGCGGCTGCGGCACGCGGACCGCACCCATCCGTGGGTGCTGGACACCGCGGTGGCGGCGCTGGTCTTCCTCATGTTCTGCCTGCCGGACCTGCTGCACCACGGCGGCGCGGGGTACGGGGACGGCGACGGCGACGGCCCGCACAGGTTCCAGTTCGCCTTCACTCAGCTCCCCCTGGCGGCCGTGCCGGCCCTGCAGGCCGGTCTGGTGCTCCCGCTGCTGTGGCGGCGGCGCCGGCCCATGGCGGCCTTCGTCGCCATCGCCGTCGTCTTCGTCCTGCAGTGGTCGCTGGGTGCCGCGCTGCGCGCGGACGTCGCCCTGTTCGTCGCCCTGTACAGCCTGGCCCTGCACGGGCAGCTGCGCCGGCTGCCGTGGGCCTGCGCGGTCATGGCGGCGGGGATGGTGCTGGTCGCGGTGCGGGTCTCCTCGGCCATGTCCGTCTGGGACGCCCTGTTCTTCCTGCTGAGCACGGCGACCGCGGCCCTGGCCGTCGGCCTGATGGTGCGGACCCGGCGGGCACAGCTCGCGGGGCTGCGGGAGCGGGCGGCACGGCTGGAGACGGAACGAGACCAGCGCATCAGACTCGCGACCGCCACGGAGCGCGCCCGGGTGGCCCGTGAGATGCACGACATCGTCGGCCACAACCTGTCCGTCATCATCACCCTCGCCGACGCCGGCGCGTATGCCACCGACGTCGCTCCCGAACGCGGCAAGGAGGCCCTGCAGCTCATCGGCGACACCGGCCGGACGGCCCTCGGCGAGCTGCGGCGCGTGCTCGGTGTCCTGCGCGAGGCGTCGGACGGCACCCGCCAGGCGCTCGAACTCAGTCCCCAGCCCGGCCTCGCCGACATCGAGACGCTGTGCGACGGCGTCCGCACCGCCGGCCTGGAGATCGTCTACCGGACCGTCGGCAAGGTGGACGCGCTGGACCGCGGGATGCAGCTGACGGTCTACCGCATCGTCCAGGAAGCCCTGACGAACACCCTGAAGCACGCGGGTGCCGGTACCCAGGTGAACCTGTCGGTCGTCGTCGGGGACGAACGGCTCGTCATCCGGATCCGGGACAACGGTCCGGCCGGACACCCCGGACCATGGAACGAGGAGGGACACGGACTGGTGGGCATGCGCGAACGAGCGGCGCTGTACGGAGGGACCGTGAGCGCCGGACCCGCGGCCGACGGGGGATGGGCCGTGGAGGCCGCCCTCGACCTGACACCTCGGGGAGGCACCCGGTGACCACGGTGCTCGTCGTCGATGACCAGCAGCTGCAGCGCTACGGCTTTCGGGTGCTGCTCGACTCCATCCCCGAGACGGAAGTGGTCGGTGAGGCCGCGAACGGCACCGAGGCCGTCCGCAGGACCGCCGAACTGCGTCCCGACGTCGTGCTGATGGACGTACGGATGCCCGGCATGGACGGCATCGAGGCGACCCGCCGGATCGTCGAGGCCGGGGGGCGTTCCCGGGTCCTCGTGCTGACCACCTTCGACGTCGACGAGTACGTGCATGCCGCCCTGCGGGCCGGAGCCAGCGGCTTCCTCCTCAAGGACGCGCGCCCCGACGAACTCCTCGCCGGGATCCGCGCGGTCGCCGGGGGCGACGCGGTGATCGCGCCGGCCCTCACCCGCCGCATCCTGGACGAGTACGCCCGGCACGTGCCCGCCAGAACGGGGGACCCGGGCGAGGACCCGCGGTTGGCCTCCCTCACCGAACGCGAGCGCGAGATCCTCGTCGCCATCGGCAAGGGCTGGACCAACGGCGAGATCGCCGCCCGCTTCGTCGTGACCGAGTCCACCGTGAAGACGCACGTCGGCCGCGTCCTGGCCAAGATCGGCGCCCGGGACCGCGTCCAGGCCGTGATCTTCGCCTATGACCAGGGAATCGCTCGCCCCGGGGCCGGCTGAAGGGAACGGACGTCTTCTCACCCGCATCTAACCCTGCAAGTCGTAGGGTGGGATGTCCTCCTACGAGTTGTAGGAGGATCCGGCACCCCGGCAGGTTCCGTGGGGTGCGACGACGAGAGGTGCAAGATGCCCGGCGGCTCGAACGCCACGACGACCGGTGTCCCTCGCGCCGGCCTCCCCTCGCAGGCCGTCCGGCCTCGGCGTCCGCGGGGCGAGCCCTGGCTCGGGGCGGTCGCGGCCGCCTTCACGCTCACCCAACTCGTCCTCGTACGGCCGGATCTCGGTCTCGGCTGGGACGAGACCGTCTACGTCAGCCAGGTCAGCGGTCACGTGCCCGCCGCCTACTTCAGCGCGCCCCGCTCCCGCGGCATCTCACTCCTCGTCGCCCCGATCGCGTCGTGGTCCGACTCCACCGTCCTGCTCCGGATCTACCTGGCAGTCCTCTCCGGTCTCGCCCTCTACCTCGCCCTGCGAGTCTGGCGGGGCCACCTCGGGCGCGGCGCCCTGGCCTTGGCCGGCGGCCTGTTCGCCTCGTTGTGGGTGACGCTGTTCTACGGCCCCGAGGCCATGCCCAATTACTGGGTCGCCATCGGCGCCCTGGCCTGCGTCGGCTGCTTCCTGCGCGCCCGCGCGAACGCACGCGACCGGGCGGCCTGGTGGGGCGTGTTCGCGGGTGCGGCGCTGATGGCGTGCATGCGCCCCATGGACGCGGTCTACGTCGTGCTGCCCCTGCTCGCTCTCTCGCTGCGCCGCCCGCGTCTTCTCGTCGTGCTGGTCGTGGGGCTGGTGGCGGGTGCCGGCGAGTGGGTGATCGAGGCGTACACGAGCTATGGCGGCCTCGCGCAGCGCCTGTCCGCGGCCTCCGCCATTCAGGGCGGCCTCGGCTGGCACCTCGCTGCGGTCGACCAGTTACGCAGTCTCGGCGGACGCACCCTGTGCCGGCCCTGCACCGGATCGGCCCCCAGCCCGGTGGTGACCCTGTGGTGGTTCGCGCTGCCGCTCCTCGCCGTCCTGGGAGCTGTGGTCGCCGTCCGAGCCCGGCGCGCGCTGCCCCTCCTGCTTCCGCTGGCCTGCGCTGTCACGGCCGCAGTCCCCTACCTGTTCCTCATCGGCTACGCGGCCCCCCGCTTCCTGCTGCCCGCCTACGCCCTGCTCGCCCTCCCTGCCGCCCATGGCCTCGCCCACCTGATCACCGCCCCGGCCCGCAGGGCCGGGCGCACCCTGGCCGTCAGCCTGGTGGCGCTCGGCCTGGCAGGCCATCTGACCGTGCAGTACGTCGTCCTGGAGCACACCGTGCACAGCTCCGCCGCCTCCCGCGCCGACTGGGCCGACACCGCCGCCGCCCTCCACGAACTCGGTGTACGGCCGCCGTGCCTGCTCAGCGGCTACGAAGCCGTCCCTGTCGCCTTCTATACCGGCTGTGACTCCGCCCAGACGTCAGGGCACGACGCCAGCATCACCGTGGCTGAGCTGACGCGCGCCGCTCACCGCACACCCTTCGCTGTGCTCGTTCCGCCAGGGGGTCGCCCGCCCGCATACGCACGCACCTGGCCCGAGGAACAGGTTGACGCTCTTCGGGCGTACGTGGCACCCGAGGTACGGCAGGGGAGGTGACCGTCGTGACCCCGGCCGAGAGCCCGCCGATCACCGTGGGCAGGCGCCTGTACGTCCAGCTGGGCATCACCCTGGTGATGCTCACCGTCGCCGGCGGGATGCTCGCCGCGCACCGGGCCACGCTGGACAGCGGCACCGACCGGCTGGCTGCCGCCGACGGGGAGTGGCTGGTGCTCGCCTGCCTCGCCGCGGTGGGCACCTGGGTGTGCGCGGCCGTGGCGCAGCAGGGGGCCGTGGTCGAACGGCTGCCCAAGGGGCGGCTGATGGCGGCGCAGTTCGCGGCCGGCGCGGCCAACCACCTCCTTCCGGCGGGCGCCGGAGCGACGGTGGTCAACCTGCGGTTCCTGACACGGTGCGGGCTGTCCACCCGGCGCTCGGCGACCGCGCTGGCGGTGAAGGCGGCCGTCGGCGGGATTGTTCGGTGCGCGCTGGGAATGGCCCTGCTGGTCACCTCCCCCGGCACGGTCCGTCTCTCCGCGCGGGTCCCGCATGTCCTGGTCCTGCTGCCGGTCGCGGCCGGAGCCGTCTTCCTGGCGGTCGCGATCAGCGGCCGCCTCAGACGAGTGGTGAGCCGGGCCTTCGCCGACGTGCGGGAGGTGCACCGGTGCCGGGCGCGGGCCGGTGCGCTGTGGGGCGGGTCGGTCGCATTCGCTCTGCTGCATGCCGGGGTTGTCGTCGCCGTGGTCCATGCGATCGGCCTCGGCCTCCCCGCGAGCCGTGTGGTCATGGCTTACCTGGTCGCCAGCGGCGCGGCGGCGCTGCTGCCCACGCCGGGCGGACTGGGATCGCTGGACGCCGCGCTCGCCCTCGCCCTCACGGCGGCCGGCGCGCCGGGACCGGCGGCGGTCTCGGCGGTCCTCGGCTACCGTCTGCTGACCGGCTGGCTGCCGATGGCCCCCGGGCTGCTGGCCCGCCGCTCGGCCTTGTGAACCGCCTCGACGCCCTGCCTTCCTCCTGGCCGCCAGGCCCACCGCCCCTGGCCCACCGGGAGTGTGTCAATCCGGCGGATCCGGCTGCCGTTCCAGCCGGTACCCGTGCCCCCGCAACGTGGTGATCCGGGGCAGCCGGGCCTGCCGCCCGCCCGCCTGTGCCGCCCCGGTCAGTCTGCGGCGCAGGCCCGCCAACGTCACGTCGAGGGTCTTGGCGGAGCCGAACCAGTTCTCATCCCACACCTCGGCCATCAGCCTCTCGCGCGAGACCGCCTCGCCGACCCGCCCGGCCACGGCGAGCGCCGCCGCTGCCGCCCATAGGTGGTGCTGTGCTCGGGCCCGTGCCCCGGGCCATTCCTGGTGTGCGAAGCGGCACCGATGGCCACGCGGCGACGTTTCGCCTTGCACACCGAACGGTGCGCCACCGACCTTGTGGAAACCTTGTCGAAACCTTGCGAACCAGCCGCAACCTGAGCGCCAGTGGCGGGCGCATCGCGGGCGCCGCCTGCGTGTGGTCGCGATGGGTCGAGACGGCGTGACGGGTCGGCACCACCACCGTCACCTCATCACCTCACCGCTCGGTCCCGGGCTGTTGGATCCAGGAGCGGCCTTCGGAGACGGGTCGTGGTCTCGGACATACACGGTGACTCGCGCCCCGTTGACATGGGTTGTTCCGTGCGCGCGGAAGTGGCGCCGCAGGGTGCTCGTTTTCGCTTCCTCCTGCGGGTCGGTCGGCGAGTGCGCACCCGCCGGGTCGCGGACCGCGACGATCCGGTCGAATTCCAGCATGCGTGCCGCGATGTCCTGGGCGGGAAGCTCGACACCGGCAAGTGTGTTGGACGAAACGGGATCCTCTGCCAGGGCCAGATCCGTCAGGAAACCGGTGTCCTCGGGGATGGCCGCAGTCCAGGCCCGGTACCGGCCGGAGAGATAGAGCAGCCCGTCACCGGGACGGCCTTCCTTGCGTACGGCGGCGCCGATGGCGGTGACGTCATTGCTCCGGCTCTGGGGCGTCCTCAGCGACAGGCTCGGCGGGACGAGCGCGGTCAGTACGGCGACCGCCGCGATCCACGCGATGCGGGAAGACCGCTGCCGCCGGAGGAAGTAGTCCATCCAGGCGCCCAGCAGCAACGCGATTCCGATGCTGCTGTAGAGCACATACCGGTCGACGAAGAGGGGCTTGACCAGTGAGGCGGTCAGCAGCAGAAGGCCCGGAAGCACAACCATCGGCACGGCCAGCACGGAAAGCCGCACGGGCCCCTTCACCCCCAGGGGTGCCAGGGCACACGCCACGCCCACGACGGCCATGGCCAGGAAACCAGGAAGCCGCGCCGGTCCGCCGATCCAGGACACCTGCCCCGACTGCCCGGCACTACAGATCGCCAGCGGCAACAGCCCGGCCACCACGGCCGCGGCAGCCACACTCCACGCCCTCAGCACCGGTCGTGGAGCACGGGAGACGACCAGGGTGACGCCGTGTGCGACCAGGGCGAGGACCGCGAACTCATGGAGCAGACAGGCCAGCAGCATGGTGGAGCCATAGACCGCCCACCGCCACCGGGCGCGATGCGGGACGCTGACCACGAGCGCATAGGTGGCCCAGGTGACGAGGGCACAGACCATGGCATACGAGCGGCCTTCCTGCGCGTACTTCTGTACCTGGGGAAGGAGCGCAAACACCAGCCCGGCCAGCAGCCCGGCACGGGGTCCCGCCAGGCGCAGCCCCAGCAGCCCGACTCCGCTCGCCGCCACGGACATCGCCAGCACGGACGGCAGCCGTAACGTCAGCAGCCCTCCGCCGAAGAGACCGAAGATCTCATGCATCACGGCGTAGTGGAGGGCATGGACCAGATCGACATGCTGGGCGGTGCGCCATATCTGCGAAAGATCGCGGTGCGCGAGCTGACAGGTGACGGCCTCGTCCCCCCACATGGTGTTCTTCCTGCGGATACCCCAGAGCCCCAGAGCGACGGTCAGCGACAAGGGCGCGATGACGACAACGGCTTTGGCCGGGCTCGGTGAGTGTCGACGGGCGGGTACGGCAGGGGAATCCGTCCTGGGCACGGCGGGGGCACGTTGATCAACGGACATCGGCGACAGGGCCTTTCAGCAGCGGCGAAGGAATTCCGCCAGCGTGCCCGGACCTTGTTGACCGAAGGCTGACCCAACCTGACCGGCCGATCAGGAAGGCGGGCCGACGCCGTGCGAAGCTGCACCGCATGCGCATCCTGGTGGTCGAAGACGAGGTGGACCTTGCCCACACCCTGCACACCGGGCTGACCGCCGAGGGCTACAGCGTCGACCTCGCCCATGACGGCCGGCAGGGACTGTGGATGGCCCGGACCGGCGAATACGCCCTTGTCGTACTGGACTTGATGCTGCCCGGACTCAACGGCTACAAGGTCTGCGCCCAGTTGCGCCGGGAGGGCAACGCGACCCCCATCCTGGTACTCACCGCCAAGGACGGGGACTGGGATCAGGCGGAGGCCCTAGACACGGGGGCCGATGACTACCTGGCCAAACCCTTCTCCTACATGGTGCTCGTCGCGCGGCTGCGGGCCCTGGTCAGACGAGCCGCCACGGTCGCCCCGCCCGTCCTTGCCGTGGGCGACCTCTCGCTGGATGTCGCGAGCCGCGTCTGCCGCCGGGCCGGGGCCCGGGTGGAACTTACCCCTCGGGAGTTCGCCGTCCTTGAGCTGCTGGCCCGCCGGGCGGGCCAGGCGGTCTCCAAAACGGATCTGCTCTATCACGCGTGGCCCGACGAAGCCCTGGATCCCAACCTGGTGGAGGTGCGCGTCAGCGCCCTGCGCAAGAAGGTGGACGCCGCGTTCGGCCGACGGTCCCTGCAGACCGTACGGGGCACCGGCTACCGGCTGGTGGACGACCGTGAACGCGACTGAGCCGCGACGCCGCTGGTGGCCGCGCTCGGTACGAGCCGTCGCGGCCCTGGCCGCCGCCTCGACCGCCGCCGTCATCCTGGCCGGCATCGGCTGGTGGGTCCACCATGACGTCTACCGCCAGAGCACGCAGATCGCCGAGGACCAGGCCAAGGACCAACTCTGGGCCATCTGCGACAAGTTGCAGCAGGGTGTCGTTCCCGACTCCACGAGCGCGGTGCCGTACGAGGTCGTCGCGACCGGCCGACGCACCGCTGTCGCCTATGGCGGAGGCATGGACGACTTCGCTCCCGGCACCCACCACGTGATGCCCGCCCCACCGAAGACCTTGAGGGCCGAGCTCATCGACACCGTCCGCCTACCTGCGAACCCCGACTACGACCCCAGTGACAAATTCTCGGTGGCCGGCGGCACCAATCAGGTAGTGACCGCCGACATCTCGGCCGATGTACTGAGCAGTGAGAAAGCCGCCGCTCTGGGAGTCGCCGCCGACGCCAACCTGCGGGCCTATGTGGTGGTACTGCCGCATACAGCCGAGGCGATCACCGAGACCACCGACCGTCTGCTGCTGCGGGCCGGGCTCGTCAGCCTCGTACTGATCGCCGCCGCCACCTACTTCGCCGTCCGCATCGCGCTGCGGCCGGTCGAAGCCATCCGCGTCCTCACCGCCTCGGTCACCGCGAACAACCCCCGCGAACGCGTCACCGTCCCCGCCACGGGACACGAGATCACCGCCCTGGCCACCACCATCAACACCACCCTCCAACGCCTCGACAACGCCGCCGCCCAGCAACGCCGCTTCGTCGCAGACGCCGCCCACGAACTACGCAGCCCCCTCACCACACTGCTGGCCAGCCTGGAAATCGCGCTCGCCTACCCGGAACGCACCGACTGGCCCGCCGCGGCCACCACCGCCGCACGACAGACCCGCCGCCTCCAGTCCCTCGCCGAAGACCTGCTGCTCCTCGCCCGCCTCGACACCCGCACCCCCATAGCCGCCGACCCCGAAACCGTCGACCTGACAGCCCTCCTCTCCCGGCTGACCGAGCAGTACCCCCTCACCGAACGACCGTTGACCCTCACCTGCGACAGCACCGCCCCCGCCCCCGCACGCGGAAACCCCGACGAATACGAACGGCTGCTGCGCAACCTCATCGACAACGCCGCCCGCCACGCCGCACACCGCATCCAGATCACCGTCCGAAACCAGGACGCGTGGGTCGTCCTCACCGTGCACGACGACGGCCCGGGCGTGCCCACCGAGGACGCCGAGCGCATCTTCGAACGCTTCGTCCGGCTCGACGACGCCCGCTCCCGCGACCACGGCGGCACCGGCCTGGGCCTCGCCATCGCCCGCGACCTGGCCCACCGCCACCGAGGCACCCTCACCCTCACCCCCCGGACCCTCGGGGCATGCTTCCAACTGCGCCTTCCCCGAGCCCCCACCCCAGCCGAGAAATGACGCGCTTCCGGCACGAGACCGTCCGCTGACCGACGACGTTCACCGCAGACAGCCGCCGTCGACCAGCACGAGCATGACCTCAAGGGTGGCGCACACAGCAGTTTGAACGAACCCTTCCGCCCGCTCCGGCGTCACAGTACCGAGCCACAGGGCGAAAGGGACGGAGGGGGCATATGCGGAAGCGGACAGCCGTGGTGGTGGGCCTTTGCCTGCTGGCGGGGCTGCTGGTGGGGTGCGGCGAGGAAACGGTGTCCGTCGACCCCAGGGCGACGACCGGCACACAGACGACCGGTACCCAGACGACCGGCACACGGGGGAGGTCGTCGTGCGTGGGGCACGAGCCGGTGGGCAGCCCCCCGGGTGTCGACGACGACTCCCCGCTGGAGCGGGTCGTCGTGCGTGTCGACACGCTGGTGCGGAAACGCTACTCCGACGTCTACACCGGGCTCTCCGTCGACGAGAAACACCAGACCGCCGACATCTGGCGCATCCCGTCCGCCGCCTTCGACGACGAGGTCTGCGGGGCGGCTCTTAAGGGCGTGACCCTGCGACTGCACGACACGGACGTGAACCGGAAGACGCTCGACGCGCTGGCCGACCGTATCGGCGACGACATGAAGCGCTGGGACGGCACCTTCGAGATGCGTGAAGTCGGCGTGGATGAGCAGGGGGTCGTCCTTGTCGGGGTCGATCACCCCGACAAGGCACGGCCGCTCCTGGAACAGGCGTACGGGGAGAAGAACAGCCGGTACATCAAGGTCGAGCACGTCGGCGAGGCTCAGGCGGGCGTCGGTTGAGGCGCGGCATCCCGGGTAACGGGCCGCGCCGGCTACGTGCGGCCTCGCGTCCCGGGCCCGCCGCAACGACCATCGTTCTGAGGCGGGTGGGTGGGCGGTCCGGGGTCGCTTTGCCCAGCGGCCCGCCTTCTCGCAGGTCCGCGCGCCCGGCCTGCTGCGTGCCCTGCGCGAAGCCGACCCGGTACTACGTCCTGATCGACGGCACTTCGGCGGAGTGCGACCGGGTCGGCGACGGACGGGCCGACTACTCGCGGGCCCGAGCCGGTCGCGGAGAACGTGCTCGAACTCGGTCCGGTGGTCCGTCAATCACGAGAGGTGGGACAAGCCCTGGTTGATGACGTCGGCATCAACAGCCCGGTCGGCGCCCTCGTCGCCGCTCGACGGGACACGGGAGCCGGACCTCTTCCCGCCAGTCCCCGGCCGCTCACGGCTGCTTCTCGACGTCCTTCACCGAGCTCGGCCCCAGCTGCTTGGCGCTGGCGTACTCCGGCATCGTCATGGGCTTGTCGAACAGGAAGAACGACTGGTTCGTGCCGACCGTGAACTCCATGTACGCGCCTGTCGTGGCGTCGAAACCGTAGTAGGCGTTGCAGGTGGAACCCGACGTGTACGTGCCGTCCATGCCGGGCTGCGAGAGGACCGCGACGCCCTCGGAGTAGGCCTCCACCTTCTCCGTCGGAGTGAGCATCTTGCAGCGCGGCACCGGCAGGCCCTTCATGATGAAGTACCCGTATTCGCCCTTGGCGTTCTGGATGTAGACGTACGAGAGCTTGCCCCGCTTCCCCCATGTCTTGATCCACTGGTTGATCGATTCGCGGGTCGGCGAGTACTCCATGCGGCCCGCCGGCTGCTGGGCCACGAGGTGGTCGTAGGTGTCCTGCTTGGCCTTGTTCTCCTTGTCCCGGCTGGATTCGGTGCAGGACGTCAGGGCAAGGCCCACGACGAGCGCGACGACGGTGGCCAGGGCCATACGTGCGAACTTCTTCATACGGTGCTGCCCTCTTCCCGGGGTGAGATGGGATCAGTTGGTGCACGTCGTGCGCTTGGCGCCGGCATTCAGCCGGTACGGCAGATCCTTGTCACGGAAGGGCGCGCGGTGCTCCTGGGCGGCCTTCGAGTTGTAGTCGTTGACCGACTCGATCCGCGTGGCCTTCAGCGCGGTGATCGACTGGTCGATCTGCGTCGTGCGGGTCTCCGAAGCGGTCTTCCGCTCCTCCTGAAGGACCTGGATCGTCCCTTCGGCGTTCTGCACGGCCTCGCACAGATCGAAGAACTCCTCGTACGTGGTCTGCCGGAACTCGCCCGAGGCGACGGTGTTCTCGCGCTTGTCCACCTCACCGCGGAACGGGGCGGTGATCCAGAGCGCGCTGCCGAAGGCGAACACCCCGATCGTGTACAACACCGCCAGGCCGATGACCCCGACGACGGCCCGAACCGCTAACCCTGCCCCCTCGCGTACCTGTCCCATGACCATCCCCCTCACCGGTGGTCCCGCGGTGTGGAACCACGTGTGAAGGAGGACACGGCGCCCGCTGAAACGGTTCCGCCGACATGAGTGTCATGGCGGAGTTCGCGACCTCCGGTTCGGCGGGCCGTCGTATGTGTCGTGCGAGATGACGTGCGCCCGCTGTCTGGCCGGCGGAACCGGGGGAGTGGCCGGTGTGGATCGGTCACCGCCCAGGCAACCTCCAGACCGGAAACGACCCCCGTGCAGAGGACTTCACGGGACCTCCGCTCGCAAGGAGCCCTGGTTCACGTCTTCTTGCCGATGTCGTCGAAGCGCGTCACGAAGCGGGCGGCTCCTCCGGTCACTCGGTACAGGAACCCGTCGCTGTCGTCGCCGGCCTCGAAGAACTGTGAGGCGGCGTCGAAGCTGACGCGGCGGGTGATGCCCTGCCAGGGGCGGCGCAGGAGTTCGGAACGCAGGGCGGACCGGCCGTCGTCGCCGACGGCGGCGAGGCCGTGGGCGGCGAACCGGACGGCGTCGTAGGCCTCGGCGGCCCAGGGGCCCGGCGGCTGCCCGTGGCGGGCGCGGAACGCGGCGGCGAACGCCTTGGTCCGGGAGTCGGCGTTCGCGTCGGTGTAGCCCGTGCCGATACGCCAGCCCTCGCCGACGGCGAGGAACGGGGTGGTGAGGACGTGCTCGCCCGCGACCCGGGCACCCCGGTGGCCCGCGTCTCGCAACGCGCGGGCGCAGGCGGCGGCACGGTCGGGGCTCACCCCGCCGAAGAGGACCGCGTCCCCGGGGCGGGCGGCGATGCGGCGTGCGACCCCGGTGAAGTCCGCGTCGGCCGCGACCTCCTCCACCACCGTCTCGCTCTCCAGCATGCCGTAGCCAGTGGCGATGTGGACCGTGGCCCGGCTCTCCACCTCGGTGGCCAGGTCGTGCACGATCACCGTGTGGGCGGGCTCGACCGCCCGGTTCAGATAGCGCAGAACCGCGGGCGGGCCGATGGTCAGGGTGGGGCGCAGCACCAGCGCGGTGGTGGTGTTGACGTTGTCGAGGTCCTCGGTGTCGGCGCGGGTGACCAGCAGGGTCAGCCGCGCCTCCGTGCACGGACCCAGCGCCGCGGGCACGGTCGCGTTCGGACCCGCGGCGATCACCACGGACACGTCCGGGTCGGCGGTCAGCCGGGCGGCCGTCTCGGCGGAGCCGGTCGCGGGCCCGCGGTCGTCGGCGGTGCGCAGCACGAGGTCCACGGTGCGCCGGGCGTCCTGGTTGTGCTGTTCGACGGCGAGGAGGGCGCCGCGCCTGTGGGCCGTGAAGAAGGGGCCGTCCGGGTCGCCGAGCAGCGCGACCACGGAACGGACCGTCGTACGGAGCCGGTGTTCGCGGACGCGCCGGCCCGGCCCCACCGCCACCACGCGCCCGCCCCGGCCGTCGCGGTGACACCCAGCACGGCTCCCGCGACGAGCAGGCGCCGCCGGGTGGGCGAGGCGGCGCGCCCGGGGATTTTGCGAAGGAGGGACCGGTGACCTGGGTCGGTTCGGGCGTGGGCAGGCCGAGGACACGTGCGGCACGGGTGGCGACCAGGGCGGGCAATTCTTCCGGTAGCCAGTGGTCCGCGACGAACTCGCCGAAGACCTCGCGGAGTTCGCGCGCGCCGGGACGCCGCTCCGGTTCCTTCGCCAGACATCGCCGTACGACCGGGTCGAGGCCGTCCGGTACGCCGTCCAGGTCCGGTTCCCGGTGCACGGTCCGGTACAGCACGGCCGCGGCGCCGCCGGTGCCGAACGGGGGCCGGCCGGTGGCCGTGTGGGCGAGGACGCAGTCCGCGCGCGTGCGGGTCGACGACCGTCACGGTGCCGCGGGGCCTGAGCAGACTCCGCCACGATCCGGCGACGCCCGGATTGGCCAGGTAGACGCGGTCCCCGGACGGGCTCACCAGGTACGTGTCGGTCCGCGGCGCCGACCCAGCCGGCGGCGCGCTGAGCCCGGTCTCGACGGCCCCGTCGTCCACCTGCCCGGCCCGCCCTGGGCAGGCGACTCGGCCGGGCCGCCCGACGCGGTCAGCCGAAGAACGGGTCGTCCACGAGGTGGACCCAGCCGCCGTCCGGCTGGCGTCGGAGGATCTCGGTGGTGGTGGAGACCACCGGCTCCGGTCCGACCCCGGTGAGGACGGCGTTGTTCGACACCAGGGCGATGTCGTCGGCCTGTCGGATCTCGCGGGGTTCGAGCTTGAGGCGGGCACCGCTGTCGACCATCTGCCGCATGGCCTTGCGGATGGCGTCCGTGCCCACCAGGTGGGTTCCGGGAGTGGGGACGAAGTGGGCGTTCGGCTCGTAGAGCGACACCAGACCCTCGACGTCACCGGCCTCCAGGTACTCCATGAACAAGGTCCCCACCTGCTGGGGCGTCTGGGCACGGCGCCGGGCGGTGACGCCGACCGGCTTGTCGCCCCATCCGGCCGCGTCGATCAGGTCGTACCAGGTGGGATAGGCGCCGTAGGGCAGGTGGCGACGCAGCAGGTCGCCGATGAAGGTCGTCGGGGACGCCTTGTGGGGCTTGGCCACGGCCTGGGTGATGATGAGGTCGCTGAACCCGTGGGCCAGGTCCCGACGCGGCAGCAGGGCGTGCACGTCGTCGGCGAGGCCGGGCGGAAGGCTCTCACGCTGGACTCCGAGGATGTCGGTGGCGATACCCGCCTGGGCCAGTGCCACCTCCGTGCCCTTGCGTGAGGCGATGCCGTCCGAGGTGTGCAGAGCGATGGCGTCCCAGGCGACGGCGATACGCCGTTCCTCGACGCCGCGCTCGCGGAGGAACGCCGCTGCGATGTCGGCGCCTTCGACTTCGAAACGCTGGTCGCCGTTGCTGCCCTCCTCGCTCAGCCCCATGTCGTGCAGGACGCAGCTGACGAACAGCAGTTCGTCGTCGTAGTCGGTGCCGGCGTGCAGACCCTGGTTCCGGGCATGGGCGCGGGCGAAGACGTAGCTGCGGACGCAGTGATCGTGGATGTAGGCAGGCGTGGCCTGTGCCGCATAGGCGAATGTGTCCCGGGCGAGGCTCGTGTCGGGGAGGTCGAGCTGCTCGAAGACGGACAGGTGTGCGTCGGTGGTCATGATGTGTCTCCTTCATTTGGGCCCCGGTCCGGGGCGGATCGGCACGGTGGCCGGGCGGCACGCTCACGCGTGCCGGGGATGGGGGGTGCGGCTGCACGGCAGACCCCCCACCGGGGGGATGTGCGGCTGGGTGCTGCGCTTACAGCTGGGCGACGAACGCGCCGATGTGCGCGGCCACTTGGTCGGGCACCTCAAGGGGTGAGAGGTGGCCGGTGTCCTTCAGGACGGTCAGGGTGGCGGTCGGGATCAGCGGCAGCAGGTGGTCGGCGAGCACGGTCGGCGGGTCGACCTTGTCGTGGCTGCCCGCGAGAACCAGCACCGGCACCTCGATGGCTGACAGCCCGGCCGACACGTCCTGGACCAGGCCCTGGCGCGGCCACTCGAGACGGGCCTCGTCGCCGCCGCGCAGACTGTCCTCGACCACCTGCCGGCGCAGCTCGGGAGTCAGCCCGCCGTGGGTCAGCATCAGGTCGATGCTCTGAAGAACCGCCTGCTCGTTGTCGTAGGCGTGGGACACCGTCTCCTGTACCTGCTCGGTCACCCCGACCGGCGCGGGCGGCGCGGGCGCCACGAGGACGACTCCCCTCAGACCGGCGGGCTTGCGGGCGGCCAGCATCTGAGCCACCTTGCCGCCCATGGAATGCCCGACCAGCACATAGCGGGAGTATCCGAGCGCGTCGACGACCCGCTGCGCGTCGTCCGCGAGCTGCTCCAGGTCATAAGGTCCCGGCACGCCCGTGGAGTCGCCCCATCCACGCTGGTCGTAGGCCACGAAGCCCTGCGCGGGATCCAGCCGCTGCAGCACCGGGATCCAGGTGCGCCGTGAGCCTCCCCAGTAGTGCAGGAAGATCAGCGCCGGCCCGTCACCCTCGCGGACGTGGGCGTACACCTGGCCGCCCCGCACGTCGAAGAAGCGGCCCACCACATTCTGCGAAGTCATTGCCGGCTCCTCGTTCACGGTCGGGGCTCTCGGACCGCTCCACCGGTGTGTGGAGTCGGCCGCCCCGGGCTCGCTCTTCGATCCTGCTCCGGAACCTCTCGTCCAGGCCACGGCTCATCTGCCAGCATGCGCATCTTTTGGGCCAAGCTGTGCAGGTGAGCCCTAGCTTTCCGGTCACACGATCATCGGCTTGATCAGGGGATTTATCCCGGGAACATGCGTGGGGCGTGGCGTGACGGCTGCCTGGCCCTCTCTGCGACATTGATGTCGGACATAATATTGCGGCCATGAACAAGCACCGGGTCATGGTCCTGGCGGTCGACGGCGTGCTGCCCATGGATCTGGGGATCCCCACGCAGATCTTCAACGCCCGTCCGAACACCCCCTACGAGCTCACCGTGTGCGGCGACACCGAGGAGACCGTGACCACGAGCGCGGGTTTCACCCTCGGACTGACCGCGGGTCTCGAGGCGCTCGCCGAAGCGGACACGATCATCGTCCCGGGCTTCGAGGACTTCCGGCGCCCTCCGCGCCCACGGGTGACGGCCGCTCTCAAGCTCGCCGGCCGCGCCGGGATACGCATCGCGTCCATCTGCACCGGCGCCTTCGCCGTCGCCTCGGCCGGACTGCTCGACGGCCGCACCGTCACCACCCACTGGGCCAAGGCGGACGACCTCGAAGAGCTCTACCCCCGGCTGCGCGTCGACCGCAACGTCCTCTACATCGACAACGACACCATCCTGACCTCCGCGGGCTTCACGGCCGGCATCGACCTGTGTCTGCACCTGGTCCGCAAAGACCTCGGCGCAGCCGTCGCGAACGACATCGCCAGGGACATCGTCGCCGCCCCCCACCGCGACGGCGGACAGGCCCAGTACATCAACAGGACCCTCCCCACCCCCCAGGCCACCACGCTCGCCGACACCCGCGCATGGGCCCAGCTCCACCTCGAAGAAGAGCTCACCATCCCCCGCCTCGCCGACCATGCCGGCGTCTCCCCGCGCACCCTGACCCGCCTGTGGCGCCAGGAAACCGGCGTCAGCCCCCACCAATGGCTCCTGACCGCCCGGATCAACCGCGCGCGAGAACTCCTGGAGGCCACCGACCTCCAGGTGGAGCAGATCGCCGTCCGGTGCGGCCTCGGCAGCGGCGCCAACATGCGCGCCCGCTTCCGCGACGCCGTCGGCAACACCCCCACGGCCTATCGCCGCACCTTCCAGCACCAGCCCGCCTGACGGCGAAGGCCGATCCGTGACCGAAGGCGCTACGAAGTGGCGCCCCCCGTGGCTGTGATCGCCGCTTTACACCAGCGTCAGGAAGCGAAGGTGCGGCGATAGTTCGACGGGCTGGTCCTGGTCATCGCGGTGAAGTGGATGCGCAATGACTCCGCGGAGCCGAAGCCGCACCGGTGGGCGATGTCGTCGATGCCGAGGCGAGTGGTCTCGAGGAGTTCGCGCGCGCGGGCCACGCGTTGCATGGCCACCCAGTTCATGACGCTCGTTCCGGTCACGGCCCGGAATCTGCGGCGCAGGGTCCGCGTGCTCATGTGGCTGTGCCGGCTGACCGACTCCAGGGTGAGCGGCTCGTCGAGGTGTTCCAGGATCCAGGCGGTCACGTCGGTGATGTCGGAGTCGCCGTCGGGCCGGATGTGCTCGATGAACTGGGCCTGTCCTCCTTCGCGGTGGGGCGGGCTGACCAGGAAGCGGGCCATCCTGTTCGCGGCGGCCTGACCATGGTCGAGCCGCAGGAGATGCAGGCACAGGTCGGTTCCGGCGAGGACACCCGCGGAAGTGAAGACGCCGGCGTCCTCGACGTAGAGCTCCGCTTCGCGGACCTCGACCGACGGGTGGCGGTCTCGCAGCAGGCCGGCCCAGCGCCAGTGGGTGGTGGCGCCGCGGCCGTCCAGGATCCCGGCCGACGCCAGGGCGAAGGCGCCCGTACAGATCGACACCATCCGGCTGCCCCGGTCGTACGCGTCCCGCAGCCGTTCGACCAGCTCGGCGTCCGGAGACCCGGTGGGGTCTTCCACTCCGGCGACGATCACGGTGTCGGCGGTCTCCAGCCGGTCGAGCGGCTCGACCTCGCGGGGCACCAGCGGGTTTTCCGCGGGAACCGCACTCACCAAGGTCAGCTCGTAGGGGGCGCCGCCGGGCCAGCTGGCGGTCACCCAGTCCGGCCGCCGGCCGAACACCTGCTGGGGAACGGCTACGTCCAACAGCACGTAGCCCGGCTGCACCACCACCGCGACCTTGGCCGGATCCTTGGGATTAATGTCCATCTGGCCATCGTACGGTGGCCTCGGTCTTCCTAGGCTGGTCGCATCACGCTGGTGCGATTAGTCAGGAGATGCACAACATGTACGTAGTCGTCGAGACGTGGACACCGAAGCCCGCGTTCTTCGCCGCCGACGAGAAGGCGCGGAACGACCTGTTCACAGGGATTCAGGAAGCCATGAAGCAGCTCGCGGACATCGGATTCGTGACGCTCGGCTGGGGCAGGGTGGAACCGGCCGCGCAATCCGCGTCCTACGAGTGGTTCGCGGTCTGGCAGGCCCCTTCGCGGGAAGTGGCAGACGTGTTCCTGAGCGGTGTCGAGAGCTCCGGCTGGTACACCTACTTCGAGCAGTCCAACGTCGTGGGTGAGCTGCGGCCGGCCGAGGCGGTCATGGCCGAGCACCTGGCACTGGAGGCCGAGGTCCAGTGAGCGTGCTCGAGAATCTGCCGGACGAAATCGGAGGGTGGCCGCGAACGGCGGCTACGGAGGCCGCGGTTGCCTTCACTGCCGAGCACTCTCCGCAATGGCTGCTCAACCACACGGTCCGCAGCTATTTCTATGCTCGTAGTATCGCCGCCGCCAGGAACCTCGTTGCCGGGGTGGACTACGACGACGAGACGCTCTTTCTCGCCACGGTGCTGCACGACATCGGTCTGACCGACGCGGGGCAGGGTCCGAACCGGTTCGAGGTGGACGGTGCGTTCCGGGCCGCTCGATTCGCCCGGGAACACGGGCTGTCCGAGGTCGCCGCCGACCAGATCTGGGATGCGGTGGCGCTGCACACCTCGCCGGGGATCGCGCCCCACAAGCATCTGGTCGGCGCTCTCGCGCATTTCGGTATCGGTGCCGACATGTTCGCTTTCGGTGTCGAGGAGGTGGACCGGGCGGTACTGGACGCGGCGCACGCGGCGTTTCCCTATCTGGATCTGCGGAACAAGATCCATGCGCAGCTGGTCCATCAGATCGACGAGCAGCCGTCGAAGTGGGCGCCGGTGTCATTCGTCGACATCGTGTATCGCAAACACCGGCCGGACAATCCGTTCCCCGGGCTGGACGAACTGGTCGCCGCCCCGGTACGTCCGGACTGACGCCGTCTCGCGATGGCTGCGGCCGGGGTGCCGCGCAGGCAGTCCGATCCGCCGGCCGAAGGGCCACCGAACGTCCTGAAGATCCTCTTCAGCGCCGGGTGCGACCGGTCGGGCAAGGTAGAGGGCATGCGTGTGCTGGTGATGGACGACGACACCCGTCTCGTGGAGCTGCTCCAACAGGGCCTTCGCGCAGAGGGTTTCGCGGTGGATGCCGCGAGCGACGGCCTTGACGGTCTTGCCAAGGCGGCGGCGGACACCTACGACGTGATCATTCTCGACGTCATGATGCCGGGCCTGAACGGCTACAAGGTGTGCGCCCACCTGCGTTCGATCGGCGACAACACCCCGATCCTGATGCTGACGGCGAAAGACGGTGAGTACGACGAAGCGGAGGGGCTGGAGACCGGGGCCGACGACTATCTGACGAAGCCCTTCTCTTTCGTCGTTCTCACCGCCCGGCTGCACGCCCTGATCCGTCGCGCGCGCCCGGAGCGGCAGATCGTCCAGCACTTGGGGGACCTGGAGATCGACACAGGGGCCCGCCGCTGCCGCCGCGCAGGCACGGACATCGCCCTTACTCCTCGCGAGTTCGATGTCCTCGCGCTGCTCGCGGCAACGCCGGACATCGCCATCAGCAAGGCCGCCATCCTGGACCGGGTCTGGGACAGCGCGTACGAGGGCGGTCCGAACATCGTGGAGGTCTACGTCAGTGCTCTTCGCCGGAAAATCGACCGCCCCTTCGGCCGGGTCAGTATCGAGACCGTGCCCGGCGGTGCCTACCTGCTCCGCTCGGACGGAGCGTGACCGCGGGCACCGCCGGCGCCTGTGGCTGCGGCCGCGGACCGTGCGCGTCCGTGCCACCGTCGCCGTCGCACTGGTCGCCAGCCTTGCCCTCGCCGCCTGCTCGGTGGTCCTGCTCTACGCCGTCCACACCAACCTGGTCACCTCCGCCCAGAAGGCGGCTCGTGACCACGTCGACAAGGCGGCCCACCAACTCGGCTCGGGAACGCCTCCGGCCGACGTACAGGCCGCCCTGCCGGACATCGTCCTGGACACCGCGCCCCCTGCCGACGCGTCCTCCACCACGTCGGCAGACCAGGGTGCCAGTGCCAGTGTGGGCACGCCCACGGGGCCGATCCTGGTGCAGGCGTTTGCGAACCGCGCTCCCGCGCATACCGCCGTCATCACCCTGACCTGGGCCCTGGTCCCCTGTACCGCCCTGCTGGTCCTGCTGGTGGCCTACCTGGCGTGGTACGCCATGGGCCGGGCACTGCGACCGGTGGAGAACATCCGTGCCGAGTTCGCCGACATCACCGCCCACAGTCTCCAACGGCGCGTCCCCGTCCCCGACTCCGACGACGAGGTCGCATCGCTGGCGGAGACGATGAACGGCACTCTCGATCAACTCCAGCGTGCCGTCGGCCGCCTGCGGACCTTCACCTCGGATGCCTCGCACGAACTGCGTGGCCCCCTCACCACCCTGAAGGCCCGTCTTGAGCTGGCCCTGGCCCGTCCCGACCGGGCCGAATGGACCGCGGTCGGCAGCGAGGCGCTGCGCGACACCACACGTCTTGAGGACATCGTCGCCGATCTGCTGCTCCTTGCCCGCCTGGACGCCCGCCAGCCCCTGAAACTCCAGCCCCTGTGCGTGACGGACCTCTTGCGACGGACTCTCGCCGAGCGCTACCCCGGTCAACCTGTCGTCCTCGTGGCGGACTCCGGCCCCGATGAGGCGGTTCTGGGCAGTCGTACGGCACTCGCCCGCCTCTTCATGAACCTCCTCGACAACGCCCTGCGTCACGCGGACAGCACGGTGACGGTGGAGGTGCGTCTCACGGAGAACGAAGTGGTCGTCGAGGTGAGCGACGACGGCCCAGGCATCCCCGAACCCGACCGGGAGAGGGTCTTCGACCGCTTCACGCGTCTGGACAACGCCCGTACCCGCAGCGAGGGAGGGACCGGTCTTGGCCTCGCCATCGCCCGCGACATCGCGGCTGCCCACGGGGGGACGCTCACCGCGGAACCGCCTCGGACCACTGACGGGGGTGCCCGTCTGCTCCTGATCATCGCCAGGCAGGACCAGCCGCGCAGCACGTCCGGAACAGCGCGAGCTCACCGCTCGCCGTCGTGTGGATGAACTGCGGGTCCGCGTTCCTCGCCCACAGCAAGCGGGAGCAGGCGTGGGCGGGCGCCCTCAGCGCGGACGAGACCCGCACGCCGGTCGGGCTACTTGGCAAGCCGAGCGCCCACTCCGTCGACTTCGACGCCAGGCATCGAGCCCGAGACATCAGGTGCTGAAGGGGATCTTCAGGACGTTCAGCGGATCTTCAGCCGGCAGGGGCGAGAGTTGCCTCGTTCTCGATCCCGAGGGAAACGGGGCCGGACGCGTGCCGGTACCCCTGTCTCCCTCCACCTGCGAAGGAGTTGAACGCATGAAGGTGCGTAGGAACAGCATTTCGCGTCGTCGGGGCGCGGTGATGGCGGGCGCCCTGGCCGTACTGCTGGCCTCGGGCGGGGTTGCCGCTGCGGCCTCGACCGGCAGCAACACCACCGAGCACGACGGCGTCACGATCTCCGAGGCGCCCGGCAACCCGCACCCGCACCACATCAAGCCGGGCACCGCCAAGAAGCTCCGCGACCTCCCGGTCGTCGAGGGCGGCCCCGTCACGGACGAGGAGCCGTCCCTCGTCGAGGTGCCCGGCGCGCAGCCGAAGGGCTGGGATCTGGGCGAGGCCACGCCGGTGGAGGGCGCCCCGGTCGTCGTCGGCGGCGAAGGCACCACCACACTGCGTTAGCCGCACTGCGGCAGGGCAGACGTGGGGCTGCCGCGTCGCAACCGCGGAACGCCCGGCCGGAGACGTCCGGCCGGGCGTTCCGCATGGCATCTGCATGACATGCCGCAGACTCCGCCCGACATCTCGCCCTTCCCCTCCGAGGGGTTCGCCGGGCAGTCGGATTCTGACCATGGGGAGTCGTCTGCGCATCCGGCAACGACGGGCTTCTGAACATAGTTTTGACGCCGTCGGCCCGACCGATACAGGGAGCCGGGTGACGGATTCCGGAAAGGACGAAGCGCGATGAGTTCTGGGGAGCGCATTCGGCTGACCTACGCCTTCGACGCCTACTGCGGCTGGTGCTACGGTTTCGGCCCCGCCTTGCACGAGTTCGCCACCGCCAACGCGGACCGGCTCGAGCTGCGTGTGCTGTCCGGCGGTCTGTTCACCGGCTCGCGCGCACTTCCGGTGTCGTCCTACCCGCACATTCCCGGCGCCAACGAGCGCATCACCCAACTGACCGGTGTCACTTTCGGCGACGGTTACCGGGCCGCGCTGGCGGACGGAAACGTGGTGATGGACTCCGCCGATGCCGCCGCCGGCCTGGTCGCGCTGCGCAGCCAGCCGGGCGTGAACGCCCTGGAAGCGGCGGCCGTGATGCAGCGTGCTTGGTACCGTGACGGCCGCAGCCTGTCCGCTGCCGGGGTGTACCGGGAGCTCGCGGCCGAGCTGGGTCTGGACGCCGAGGCGGTGGCGGCCGCGTTCGCTTCGCCCGCCGCCCGTGCCGAGGCGGAGGCCGACTTCCTCGAAGTGCGCCGTCTGGGCGTCGATGCCTACCCGACGCTGCTGCTGCACACCGCCCACGGCGCCGACCGCCTGGGCGGCCCGGGCGCCTCGGCCGACGCGCTCACCCAGGCCCTGGACCAGCACGTGGCCGCCACCACGGCCGCCTGACCGGCCCGCCGGTAGGCGGCCTCAGTGGGTCTCTGCCTCTTGGCTCCGCTCGCGGGAGCGGCGTTCACCGCGCGGGTCGCCTGGTGTCGGGCGCTTCGCTCCCGCCGTCCTCCGCGGAGCGGCCGCGGACGGTCTCGCGGAAGGAGATCGGGGACCGGCCGGTGCGCTGGTGGAAGAACTTGCTGAAGTTGGTGGCGCTGGTGAAGCCCAGTTGCGCCGCGACACGGGCGGCTGATTGATCGCCGTGCGCCAGGAGGCGCTTGGCTTCCAGGACGACCCGCCGGTCGATGAACTCCTTCGCCCCCACTCCGGCTCCGGTCAGCGCGGCCCTGGAGAGGGTGCGGGGTGAGTAGCCCAGGGCCCGGGCGTAGTCCTCCAGGCGGCGGGTGCGGGAGAAGTCGCGTTCGACCGCGTCGCGGAAGTGGAGGAATGTCTCCCCTGGGTCCGGTGCGGGGCTGCCGACGGACGCGGTGCGCTGCGAAAGGCGCAGCACGAGGACCGCCAGCAGGTGGCGCAACACCGCCAGGTGCGCTTCCAGGGAGATGCCACGCAACGCCTGGAACTCCAGCGCCAGATGGTCCACGGCCGTCTCCAGCGCGTGACGGTCCCCGGGACCGGGAACCTGGAGCGTGGGGGCGTACGGATCGTCCATCCGCGCTGCGGCCACGGTGGCCGGATCCAGGAAGTCGCCCTCGAAGAGGACCAGGGTGCCCTCGGCACCGTCCAGATCACCCCACTGCTGCACCTGACCGGGCCGGGTCCAGAGCCAGGAGCCCGGCTCGAGGGCGTAGCCGGTGAAGTCCACCGTGTGCCACAACGAGCCGCCGGAGAGGGTGATCAGGTGGTGGAACGTGGGCCGCTGCGGTGCCTGCAGCCGTCCTCCGCCCATGTGGACGGCGGCCCGCTCCCGCAGGTCGGCCAGAGAGATGATTTCGATGCCGGCAGGTGTGCCGACGGCGGGAGCGAAGCCGATGTCCGCGATCTCGCGCGATGCGCCCTGTCGTTTTCTCACCGTCACCAGTAGCCACCATCACGCAGGGAACCTGGGCGAAGCCAGCCTAACCGGAGTAGCCGGCACACCCAAGTGTCGGATTTTAACCATGATCTGTCAGCCTCCTACCCGGTTCACCTGCGAGGGCGCCAATAAGTTGAATCTCGAAGCTTTCGTTTTCAAGCGCAGGAGGTACTTGTGACTTCGCCCATCGTGTCCATCGCCTATCACTCCGGCTACGGCCACACAGCCGTGATTGCCGAGGCTGTCCAGCGTGGCGCCAAGGAGGCCGGCGCCGTCGTGAACCTGATCGCCGTCGGCGAGATCACCGACGCCCAGTGGAGGCAGCTGGACGCCTCCGATGCGATCATCTTTGGTTCCCCCACCTACATGGGAACCGCTGCCACCGCTTTCCACGGCTTCGCGGAGGCCAGCTCCGAGCGTTGGTTCGGGCGGGCTTGGAAGGACAAGCTGGCGGCCGGATTCACCAACTCGGCTTCCAAGGCGGGCGACAAGCAGTCGACTCTCCAGTACTTCGCGACGCTGGCGTCGCAGCACGGTATGCACTGGATCGCGCTCGGCCTGCCGGGGGGCTGGAACTCGTCCACGGGGAGCGAGAACGATCTCAACAGGCTGGGCTTCTTCCTGGGTGCCGCCGCTCAGTCCAACGCGGATCAGGGGATCGAGGGGGTGACGGCCAGCGACATCGCCACCGCCGAGGCGCTGGGGCGTCGCGTCGCGGACGCTGCCGCCACGTGGGTGGCCGGCCGCGCCGCACGCGCCGCCTGATCGCGGGTACTTCGCCCCGGCTGCCGGGTTTCCGTACGGCGCCGGGGCGTCACCGGGCCCGCGGCCGTGGAGTGCGCGGTCAGCGGCGCCTCCGGGTCGACCATCCGCTGCCGATTCCCGCTATGTGCAGAGCCAGAGCGGTCAGTCCCAGCAGCATCACGTTCGTGGAGGTGAACGTGTCATTGGTGCTGATGTCAGCCGCGTTGATGAGAAAGGCGATGAAGAACAACACCGCCGCGACGATGCCGAGCATAAGCAGACTCCTTTCAAAGGGGTGAGTCCCGTGTGCCCACACAACGCCTCCACAAGCCTGTTGCGGGGTGACCACGAGGCGCGGCTCATCACGGGCCGTCGCGGACCGCTCCCGCGACGGGTGTTGGCTCGTCGGAAGAAAGGCTGTCGCTTCTGGCACCTCGACGTTCTACGGTGGCTCGATGCGGAACGATCGACGTGTCCGCCGCCTCGTGGTGGACGGGACCGTCTGGTACTGGACTGTCCGGCAGCGGGTGAGACCCGACTACGCCGACTGCCGTCTGACGATCTCTTTCGTCACACAGGCGCCGAGGTGGGGTGCGCGACGCCGGCTGTCCCTGGTCTTCGCCCCGGGGCCGGACAGAATCGTTTCGAACACGTACTTCGAGGCGGGCACGGTCGCGCGCCTGCCCGACCGCACCTGGTTGAACCTCTACGAGCCGGGAACGGCCAGGCGCCTGCTCGACGCCGCGGCGCCTGTCCTGGACGCCCGGCCACTGGAGCGGAACCTCGAAGTCGACGGCTGGCCCCACTTCGCCGCGGTCGTGGACCGTTGCGACGCCACCGGATCCGCCTGACCGCCCGCCCTCCCCGAGCAACCGGTCACAACCGTCTGCTTCCTCATGCCGGTCGAACCTCCGGGCACGGTCACTCGGCGGGGCAGGTTTCCTTGCCGCCGTCCCGTTCGGTGCCGACCGATACCGAGTAGACGAGGCCCGTGCCGGCCTCGGGCTCGGGCGAGAAGCCCCTGGGGTGCAGGTCGACGTCCAGCAGCAGGTGCCGACCCCGCTCGGTCCTGGTCCAGCAGGCGTCCTCCACCGTGGCGGGGTCCGGCTCGGAGTGCCAGCCGGCCGCGGCGGCCGTCTTCGTGTAGTAGGCGATGACGTCGTCGGGTCTGCCCGGGAAGGCATACAGGCGGTCCGCGTGCAGCCAGGGCGCGCCGCTGCTGTCGTCGTCGCATCCGGTGGTCACGCCGACGCCACGGTAGTTGGCGGGTGCCGAGGCGTCGGCGGGCGCCGAGCTGAGCAGCGGCTGCCCGGCCAGTCGCCGGAGTTCGGTGGTCGTGTCGTCGCAGCCGTCGTCGCCGACGGCGGAACACGCGCCGGCGAAGGCCGCGGGCAGCAGGAGGGCCGCCGTCAGTATGACGCGGGTGCCGGCGGACGGTGACGTGGGGGACAACGGTGCTCCTGGGAGTACGGGGGGTCGCGGGTAAGAGGACCGGCCATGCCGAGCGCTCGGACCGCTGCTCGGCGCCGACGGGGGCCGGCGCCGAAGGACAGGATGCCGGACAGGCAGATCACGAACACGCGGTTCGAACAGCCCGGTCGGCGTCGGGATCGCCGGTGCCGTGTGCGAGGCGATCATCCGAGCTGCTTCTACTAAATTAGTAATTAATCTTGACACTGTTTCGGCCACAGGCCACAGTCATCGCCGTGACGTCGTCGGCCTCTGCCGCGGAGCGGCCCGCGTCTCGTTCTCCTGCTTCCCACTGCCCGGGAGAGGCACGTGACTTTGCACCCGCCCGTACACAGATCCAGGCACCACCGGTTCACCCGGCCCGCACTCGCGGCCGCGATCGCGGCCGTCCTGGCCGCCACCGTGACCCCCGACGCCGTCGCCGGGACGGCCGTCGACCAGGGCGCACCCGACTACTACGACAGCGGCCTCGCGCCGACTCCCTACATGGGGTGGAACACCTACTACGGACTGGGCGCGCCCACCGAGAAGGAGGTGCGCTCCGTCGCCGACCGGCTGGTGAGCAGCGGTCTGCGCGACAGCGGATACGACATCGTGTGGCTGGACGGCGGCTGGCAGGCCGACAACCCCCGTGACGCACAGGGGCGGTTGACGGCCAACCCGGAACGCTTCCCGTCCGGTATCCCGGCCCTCGTCTCCTATCTGCACCAGCGCGGACTGCGGGCCGGCATCTACACCGACGCCGGCGCCTACGACGGCGGCAAGAGCTGCGGCCTCGGCAGCCGCGGCTACTACGACCAGGACGCACGGCAGTTCGCGAGCTGGAAGATCGACGCGGTCAAGGTCGACTTCCTCTGCGGGATCGGCGCGAAGCTCGATCCGGGACCGGCCTTCAAGGAGTTCAGCGACGCGGTCGCCAAGTCCGGCCGCAAGATGCTGCTGAACCTCTGCAATCCGCTCACCGACGACTGGGGCCTGCCGCACACCCCCGAGCAGGACGCCCACAACACCTACGTCTACGCACCGACGGCCGCCGACTCGTGGCGCACCGGCACCGACATCGCCTGGGGCACCCCGAGCCCGGGTCAGTGGCCGAATGTGCTGCGCAACATGGACGCCAACGCCTGGCACCCGGAGGCGCAGGGACCCGGTCACTACAACGACCCGGACTACCTCATCCCCATGCGGAAGATGACCGACGGGTCGTACGAGCTCACCCAGGAGGAGTCCACCAGCCAGTTCGTGATGTGGGCCGAGATGGGCTCGCCGCTGGTGCTCGGCTCCGACCCGCGGACGCTGTCCGACTCCATGCTCGCGACCCTGCGCAACCCGGAGATCATCGCCGTGGACCAGGACCCCCTCGCCGTCCAGGGCGTGCGGGTGGCCACCGACTCGGTCGGTGACGTCTACAGCAAGGTGCTGCGGGGGCGCGGACAACGGGCGGTCGTCCTGCTCAACCGGTCCGACCAACCCGCCCAGCGCACCGTGCAGTTCTCGGACACCGGCCTCGGCGGCCCGGTGCGCGTCCGTGACCTGCGGGCACGTGCCGACCGCGGCACGCACACCGGGTCGTACACCGTCGAGGTCCCCGCCCACGGCACCGCGTTCCTGAAGCTCACCGGCGCCGACGCACTGCCGGGCACCGACCTCGGCGTGACGGCCACCGCGAGCCCGGCCGTGACGAGCGGCGGCGCCACGTTCTTCCGCGGGCCGCACGGCTCGCTCGTCGAGAAGGCGGACGGGAGGACACAGGACCTCGGCGGTCCTGCGCAGGGGAAGATCCTCGGCCAGCCCGCCGTGTACGCCTCCGCCGGCGGCCGCCTCGACGTCTTCGTACGCGGCGCCGACTCCCGGGCCTACCGGAGGGTCTACGCCGACGGCCACTGGGGGCACTGGCAGTCCCTGGGCGGGCGGTTGACCGACGCGCCGTCCGTCGCCTTCACCGACCCCGCGCACTGGACGCTGTTCGCGACCGGCGCCGACGGCACGGTCGTCCAGCGAGGACCGTCGTCCGGCTGGTCCTCGCTCGGCGCACCCGGTGACCGGCAGGTGTACGGCCGCCCGTCCGCCGTCGTCGACGCGCAGGGGCGCGTCCACGTCGCCGTACGCACCGCCGCCGACGACGTGTGGACGCGGACCCGGGACACCTCGGGGGCCTGGTCGGAGTGGACCTCCCTCGGCGGGACCGTCAGCGGCAGCCCGACCCTGGTAACCGCCGGGGACGCGGTGCTGCTGTACGCGCGGGCCGCCGACTACACCCTCTGGCAGCAGCGGTACAGCGACGGCGCCTGGCAGGGCTGGAGCAAGCGGCAGGAGTTCCCGAGCGCCGCGTTCGACGGAGCGCTCGGCGCGGTCGCCGGCCCGGACGGAGCCGTGGACGCGGTGTTCCGCGGAGTCGACGGCCACGTGTACCGGACCCAAATCAAGTGAACGAGGAATCCAACATGGCCAACCCCCAGACCAGCAGACGGCGGTTCCTCGCCGGACTCGGTGCCGCCGGGACCGCGGCACTGCTCAGCGGCTGTGTCACCGACACCTCCTCCGGCAAGGGCTCCTCGAAGGGCTCGGTGACCCTCCAGTCCAACCTGTCCGCCCCGCAGGCCAAGGCCGCGATGGAGGACCTGGTCGCGGCGTACGGGAAGAAGGGGTCCGGCAAGGCCGGTCTCAACACGGTCGCCGCCGAGACCTTCCGCACCCAGCTGCCGACCTACCTCACCTCGGCCAACCCGCCGGACGTGTACACCTGGTACCCCGGCTCGGTGGCGGACGCCTACGCGAAGAAGAACCTGCTGCTCGACCTCGACGAGGCGTGGACGTCGTCGCCCGACCTCAAGCGCTACTCCAAGGCGCTGAACTCGCTCTGCACGGCGAGCTCGGGCAAGAAGGTCTTCGTGCCCAACACCTACTACTGGTGGGGCATGTTCTACCGGAAGTCCAACTTCGCCAAGTGGGGCGTGAGCGAGCCCACGAGCTGGGACGGCTTCCTCGACCTGTGCGACAAGCTCAAGAGCAAGGGCGTCAACCCGATCGGGCTCGGCGCCGGCGGCAACACCCCCTGGGTGGCATCGGCCTGGTTCGACTACCTGGACATCCGGATCAACGGCGCCCAGTACCACCGTGACCTCCTGGCCGGAAAGCACCGGTTCGACGACCCCGAGGTGCGCAAGGTCTTCGACCGCTGGCAGGAGGTGCTGCCGTACTTCGACCCGAACGGCACCGCCGTCGCCTTCCAGGACGCGACGACCTCCCTGCTCAACGGCCGCAGCGGCATGATGCTCATCGGCACCTTCTTCGCCGACGCGGCACCCAAGAGCGCCCTGGACGACATCGACTTCTTCCGCTTCCCCGTCATCGACTCCAAGGTCCCGCTCGCCGAAGAGGCGCCGGTCGACGGCTACTTCGCCAGCGCCCGCACCGGCCGCCGCGACCAGGTCCTCGACCTGATGAAGTACCTCGCCACCGCCGAGGCCCAGGAGATCTACATCAAGGGCTCCTCCGGCACCGTGCTGCCCTGCAACCCGGATGCCAAGGACTCCGGCACCGCACTCGTGAAGAAGGGCCGCAAGCACGTCGACGAGGCCGTCGAGATCACCCAGTTCTTCAACCGGGACTCCAGCGACGCCCTCCAGCCCACCGCGGACACCGCACTGACCAAGTTCCTGGCCAAGCCCAAGTCGGTCGGCAGCATCCTGACCGACTGGCAGCGGGATGCCGAGAAGATCTGGAACGCCTGACGTGGCCGTCCTGACCGCGCCCGAAAGGAGGTCCCCGGCCCGCCCGCCCACCAGCGGCAGGCGGGCCCGGGGCCCCCAGCGCACCCCGCCGCTGGTCCTCGCCTTCGTCCTGGTCCCGCTGCTCGCGGAGGCCGTGTGGGTGTTCTGGCCCGCCCTCCAGGGCTTCTACCTGGCCCTGACCAAGTGGGACGGCGTCTCCCCGCCGCAGTTCGTCGGGTTCGGCAACTTCCGGGAGATGGCCCACGACGAGGTCTTCTGGAGCGCGGCCTGGCACACCGTGCTCTGGATCGTCCTCTTCGGCGGGCTGTCCGCCGTCCTCGGCCTCGCCGCCGCGCTGCTGCTCCAGCAGGAGCGGCGCGGCGTCGGCTTCTACCGGGCGGCCCTGTTCCTGCCGGTCGTCTTCTCGCTGGTGGCCACCGCGCTCGTCTGGCAGGCGATCTACCAGCCCGACGGCGTCCTCAACCGCCTCCTGGACGCGTTCGGCCTGGGCAGCCTCCAGCACGCCTGGCTCGCCGACCAGGACACCGCCCTGTACGCGGTCATCGTGCCCGCGCTGTGGCGGCAGATCGGCTATGTGATGGTGCTCTACCTCGCCGGCCTCAAGGGCATCGACCCGGCCCTGTACGAGGCGGCCAAGGTCGACGGCGCGAGCGCCCGGCAGCGGTTCCGGCACATCACCCTGCCCCAACTGCGCAGTGTCAACGCGGTCGTTCTGTCGGTCATCGTCATCGACTCGCTGCGCTCCTTCGACGTCGTCTGGTCGCTGACCCGAGGCGGCCCCTACCACTCCTCCGAGCTGCTGAGCACCTACATGTACTCGACCGCCTTCCAGTCCCTGCGACTCGGCTACGGCTCCGCCCTGGCCGTCGTCATCTTCGTGCTGGCCTTCGGGGTCATCGCCTCCTATCTCGTCCGCGCCTTCCGGGAGGCCGACTGATGTCCGCCACCACCACGGCGGTGCGCCGCAGGCGGGCCGCGACCGCGGGGTTCCACCTGGGCGCCGGTGCGCTGGCCGTCCTGTGGCTGCTGCCCATCGCCATGGTCCTGGTGACCAGCCTGCGCTCCTTCGACGACATCGCCGCCCACGGCGTGGGCAGCTGGCCGCACTCCTTCACCCTGGGCAACTTCGGCCAGGCCTGGACCGACGGCGGCCAGCAGCGCGCCCTCATCAACAGCCTGCTCGTCACCGTGCCCAGCGTCCTGGTGACGCTCACCCTCGCCGCGATGGCCGCGTTCGCCCTCAGCCGCTACGAACTCCCCTTCCGCCGCTCCCTGTTGCTCCTCATGCTCGGCGGCAACCTGCTCCCACCGCAGATCCTGCTCATCCCGGTGTCCAAGCTCAGTGAAGTGATGGGCGTCTACGACACCCTGCCCGCCCTCATCGGCGTGCAGATCGGCTTCGGCGTCGGCTTCTACGTCTTCGTCCTGCACGGCTTCATGCGCTCGATCCCGGTGGAGATCCAGCAGGCGGCGGTCGTCGACGGCGCCGGCCCCTGGCAGATCTTCTGGCGGATCATCCTCCCGCTGACCCGCCCCGCCCTCGCCGCCCTCAGCGCCCTGTCCTTCACCTGGATCTTCAACGACCTCCTCTGGGCGATCACCGTCCTGCGCAGCGACACCAAGATGCCCATCACCGCCGCCCTGATCGGGCTCCAGGGCCAGTTCGTGTCGATGTGGAACGTGATCGCCGCCGGGTCGGTCATCGCCGCCGCGCCCACGGTCGCGGTGTTCCTGCGCTTCCAGCGGCACTTCGTGGCCGGACTCAACCTGGGGGCGGTCAAGTGACCCGCACGCGCTGGACCTTGCGCACGGAGAACACCTCCTACACCGTCCGCCTCTCGCCGGACGGCCCGTGGGCCGAGCTCGACGCCTGGGGCCCGCTCGGCGTCGAGGAGGGGCCCTCCGCCCTCGACTGGTCCCACCGCACCCACTTCATCACGCCCGCCGACGCGGCCCCGGCCGAGTATCTGCCGTACGGGCTGCGGCCGTTCACCGGCTCCGAGCTGATCGCCGGCGCGGGACGGGGTGTGTGGTGGGAGTTCGACGGCGCGCAGGAGACGGAGGGCGGGCTGCGGCTCGCCTTCACGGACGGGACGACCGGGCTGCGGACGGACCTCTGCTACGAGACCGTGCCGGGCACCGATGTGATCCTGCGCTGGGCCGAGTTCACGGCCAGGGAGGAACTCCGCCTGGAACGGCTCGACTCGGCCGCCGTGAACATCCCGGTGACCGGCCCGGCCCGGCTGACCTACCTCTGCGGACAGTGGTCGCAGGAGTTCCAGCTCACCCGACTCGACCTGACCCGGGGCACGTTCACCATCGGCAGCCTCCAGGGCACGCCCGGGCACGCGTACGCGCCCTGGCTGGCCGTGCAGAGCGGGGACGCGGCGTACGGCGTCGCCCTCGAATGGCCCGGCAACTGGCACATCACGGCAGAGGCCGAACCGGGCGGCGCCGTGCGGGTGCGCGCCGGACGGGTCCCGCACGAGGGCGCCGTCCTCATGGCTCCGGGGGAGACCCTCAAGACTCCCCGTCTCGCCTGCGCGTTCAGCCCGCACGGCCTCGACGGCCTGTCCCGGGGCTGGCACCGCTACGAGCGCCACCTCACCGGCGACCGGCTGCACCGCCCCCGCAAGGTGCTCTACAACTCCTGGGAGGCCACCGGCTTCGACGTCGACGCGGCCGGGCAGCTGGAGCTGGCGAAGGCGGCCGCGGACATCGGGGCCGAGCTGTTCGTCGTGGACGACGGCTGGTTCACCGGCCGTGCCGACGACACCGGGGGACTGGGCGACTGGTATCCGGACCCGGCGGCGTTCCCGCAGGGCTTCGACCGGTTCGTACAGGAGGTCCGCGCCCTCGGCCTGGACTTCGGGCTGTGGGTCGAGCCGGAGGCGGTCAGTCCCGGCAGCCGGCTGTACGCCGAACACCCCGAGTGGGTCTACCGCATCGACGGTCGCCCCTCCCGTCTGGTCCGCAACCAGCTGCTCCTCGACCTCGGCCGGACCGACGTCCAGGACTTCGTCATCGGCACCCTGGACCGGCTGCTCGGCGACTACGGCATCGGCTATCTGAAGTGGGACATGAACCGCCCGCCCACCGAGCGCGGCCGCCCCGGTGCCGGCCCCGTCGACCTGGACGCCGAGCACGTCGCCGGATACCTGCGCGTCCTCGACCACCTGCGCGCCGCCCACCCGGACGTCACCGTCGAAGGCTGCGCAGGCGGCGGTGGCCGGATCGAGCACGCCACCGTCGCCCGCACCGACGTCGTCTGGCCCAGCGACAACACCGCCCCCCTGGACCGGCTGCGCATCCAGCACGGCTTCCTGCACGCACACGCCCCGCACGTGATGAGCTCCTGGGTCACCGACGCCCCCGGCATCTTCGACCCGCGCCCGCGCAGCCTCGCCTTCCGCTTCATCAACGCCATGTGCGGGGTCCTGGGGATCGGCGCCGACCTGCGCGCCTGGACGCCGGAGCAGCGGGCCGAGGCCGCGCGGTGGACCGCCCGCTACAAGGAGGTCCGGGACGTCGTCCACCACGGCGAGGCCCGGCTGCTGGGCACCCCGGACGACACCACCTGTGGCGTGCAGTACGACCACGGTGACCGTACCGTCGTCGCCGCGCTCTCCACCGGCCGCGTCGACGGCGCCCCGCTGCTGCCCGGCCGCCCCGACCGGCTCCGGCTGCGGGACCTGGACCCGGCGGCGCGCTACCGGGACACGGCGACGGGAACGACGTACAGCGGAGCCCATCTGCTCCACTACGGCCTGCCGTTCGCCTGGAGCGCCGACAACGATGCCGACCTGGTGGTGCTGACCCGCCGGCAGGACGCATATGTTTCCAGCAAGCTCACCCACTAAGGAGCCCGATGGACCAGTCCGTACGACGGTACGGCGCCCGCTTCACCGGCCGTACCGCCGTGGTGACCGGAGCCGCCTCCGGCATCGGCGCCGCCACCGCGGAACGCCTCGCCCGCGAGGAGGCCGCCGTCGTCCTCGTCGACATCGCGGACGAACGCGGGCAGGCCGTGGTGGACGGGATCACCAAGGACGGCGGCCAGGCCCGGTACGTGCACGCCGACGTCGCCGCCGAGGACGACTGGGCCCGGATCGTCACCGCCGCCCACGCCTACGGGCCGGTCGACGTGCTCGTCAGCAACGCCTACACCGTCGACGTCGTACCGGCGCACGAGCTGTCAGCCGAGTCCTGGCAGCGGCAGCTCGCCGTCAACCTCACCGCGAGCTTCCTCGGCTTCAAGGCGGTCCTGCCCGACCTGCGGGCCGGCCGCGGGGCCGTGGTGCTCACCTCGTCGGTGCACGCCCACGCCGGCATCCCCGGACACCCCGCCTACGCGGCGGCCAAGGGCGCGCTGCTCTCCCTGTGCGGGCAGCTCGCCGTCGAGTACGGACCCGAGGTACGCGTCAACGCGGTGCTGCCCGGGCCGATCCTGACCGGCGCCTGGGACGGGGTCACACCCGAGGAGCGGGAGCGCAGCGTCGCGCAGACCGCCGCCCGCCGGTTCGGCACGCCCGAGGAGGTGGCCGCCGCGATCGCGTTCCTCTGCGCCGACGAGGCCTCCTTCATCACCGGGTCCAGGCTGGTCGTGGACGGCGGCTGGAGTGTCGTGAAGGACTCCGTGTGAGCACCGCCGAACCACGTCGTGAACAGAAAGGCTGTACGACATGACGCCCTACGCCCGCCGCGGTGTGCACGGCCAGACCGTGGAGGCCCTGGCGCGCCGCATCCTGGGCGGTGAGATCCCGGAAGGGGCCACCCTCGACCTGGTGGCGCTGCAGAGCGAACTCGGCGTCAGCCTCACCGCCCTGCGCGAGTCCCTCAAGGTGCTCGCCGCCAAGGGCATGGTCGACGCCCGCCAGAAACGCGGCACCTTCGTGCGCGCCCGAGCGGACTGGAACCTGCTCGACGCCGACGTGCTGCGCTGGCAGTTCGAGGGGGCCGGTACGGCCGACGCCGACCGGTCGCTGCTGCACAACCTCGCCGAGGTCCGGGCGATCATCGAACCGGCCGCCGTCCGGCTCGCCGCCCAGCGCCGCACCGAGGCCGACCTCGTGGCCCTGGAGGACGCCCTGGACGCCATGGGACGGCACGACGCCGCCGACCCGGGCCACGCCGTCGACGCCGACCTCGCCTTCCACCGCGCCCTGCTCGCCGCCACCCACAACGAACTGCTCGAACGCATGGAGATGGTGATCGAGTCGGGGCTCGCCCACCGCGACCGCATCGTGCACAGCTCCCCGCACAGCGAGCCCCCCGTCCCCGCCCACCGCGCCGTCCTGGACGCCGTCCGCGACGGCGACCCGGAGGCGGCCGAGCGGGCCATGCGGGCCCTGCTCGACCAGGCGGGCCGCGACCTGGCCCGGCTCGGCGGCACCGACGACGACCCGAAAGGCAGCGGCGGCCAGTGAAGATCGAACGAATAGAGACCTTCCTCGTCCCGCCACGCTGGCTGTTCTGCCGCGTCGAGACCGACGAAGGCGTGGTGGGCTGGGGCGAACCCGTCGTCGAGGGCCGCGCCGAGGTGGTGCGCGCGGCCATCGAGGTCCTCGCCGAGTACCTGGTGGGGCAGGACCCGCTGCGCGTCCAGGACCACTGGCAGGTGCTCACCAAGGGCGGCTTCTACCGGGGCGGTCCCGTCCTGTCCAGCGCCGTCGCCGGACTCGACCAGGCGCTGTGGGACATCGCCGGCAAGACCTACGGCGCCCCCGTGCACGCCCTGCTCGGCGGTCCGGTACGCGACCGGGTCCGGGTCTACGCCTGGGTCGGCGGCGACGAACCGGCCGAGCTCACCGAGCAGGTCACGGCCCAGGTGGAGGCGGGCTTCACCGCCGTGAAGATGAACGCGGCCGGGGCCACCTCGCCGATCACCACGGCCGCGGAGACCGCGGCGGTGGTCGCCCGGGTGGCGGCCGCCCGGGACGTCCTCGGCCCCGGCCGCGATGTCGCCGTCGACTTCCACGGCCGCTTCACCGCCGCCAGCGCCCGCCGCGTCCTGACCGAACTCGCCCCCCTGCATCCGCTGTTCGTGGAGGAACCCGTCGTCCCCGAGCAGGGCCACCTGCTGCCCGGCCTGGTCGCGGCGAGCCCGGTACCGCTGGCCACCGGTGAACGCCTGTACTCGCGGGCCGAGTTCCTGCCGGCCCTCGCCGCCGGCATCGCGGTCGCCCAGCCGGACCTGTCCCACGCGGGCGGCATCTCCGAGGTGCACCGCATCGCCTCGCTCGCGGAGACCTACGGCGCACAGCTCGCCCCGCACTGCCCGCTCGGGCCCATCGCGCTGGCGGCGAGCCTCCAGGTCGCCTTCGCCACACCGAACTTCCTGATCCAGGAGCAGAGCCGGGGCATCCACTACAACAAGGACGCCGACCTCCTCTCCTACCTGGTCGACCCCGAACCCTTCCGGTTCGTCGACGGGCATGCCCGGCGCGGTGACGCCCCCGGCCTCGGCATCACCGTCGACGAGGCGGCCGTACGCGCGGCCGACCGGGCCGGTCACACCTGGCGCAACCCGGTGTGGCGGCACCCCGACGGCTCGTTCGCGGAGTGGTGATGGACGTCGTCACCGACCTCGCCCACGGTGGCCGCTGGACCTCGCTGCGCCACGGCGGGCGCGAATGGCTGTGGCGGCGCGAGGCCGCCGAGCGCGACGGTGCGGCACCGGGCGACGCGTTCGTGGACGCGGGGGGAGTGGAGGAGTGCGTCCCCACCGTGCGCGGCACCCCCGACCACGGGGACGCCTGGTCCCGGGCCTGGACCCGGGAGGGCGACGGCGAGCGCGTGGACTGCGAACACTTCACCCTGATGCGCACGCTGAGCGGCACCGCCGACGGCGTCCGGGCCGACTACGTGCTGACGGCCGAGCCCGGCTTCCGTTTCCTCTGGGCCGCCCACGCGCTCCTTGACCTCTCCGAGGAGGCCGTGCTGAAGGCCCGGGACGGGGCACCGACCCGGCTGTTCCCGGAGGCGGCGCCCCTGGTGGACCGCCCCTGGCCGGACGGCGCCCGCTGGCTGGAGGGCGTCTGGCCCGCGCCGCTGGGGCTGCCGCTGGACCGGTTCGGGCCGGACGACGGCACGGCGGCCGGGGCCGTGGTGGCGGGCGGCCGGTGCTGTGTGCACGACGACGGGGACCGGCTCTCCTTCGCCGTCGAGGCGGAGGGACAGCCGCTCTCCGTCGCCCTGTGGCGCAACCTCGGCGGCTTCCCGGCCGGCCGGCCCTACCGCAGCACGGGCGTCGAGCCCATGCTCGGCCGGGTCTTCGACCTCGCCGACGCCGGCCCGGACGACGCGGCCCGCGTCGGCGCCTCGGGCGAGGTCCGCTGGCGGCTCACCGTGAACGCCGCCTGCCGCTGCCCCTGAGCGCCCCCTTGAGAAACCCGAACCCCAGAAGGAGCCCTGGCCGTGGATCTGCGCGCCGCCCTCACCTCCCGCCGACTGCTGGCCATCGTGCGTGGCACCGACCCGGACGCCACCCTGCGCACCGTGCTGACCCTGGCCGAGGAGGGCATCGAACTCATCGAGGTGTCCCTCAGCGGCACGGACGCGCTCACCGTCCTCGCCCGGGCCCGCAAGGAGCTGGGCCCCGACCGGCCGCTGGGCGCCGGCACCGTGCTCACCGCCGCCGACGCGCGGGCCGTCCACCAGGCGGGCGCCACCTTCGCCGTCACCCCCGGCCTCGGCGCCGGCGTCGACACCGCGCTGGACCTCGGCATGCCGGTCCTGGCGGGCGTGCTGACCCCCACCGACGTCATCGCCGCGCAGGCCCGGGGCGCGGCCGCCCTGAAGCTCTTCCCCGCCGCCGAGGCCGGGGGAGCGGCCTATCTGAAGGCGTTGCGCGGCCCGTTCCCCGACGCCGTGCTGGTCCCGGTGGGTGGTGTCGACGTGCCCGCCGCCCGGGCCTATCTGGCCGCCGGGGCGACCGCCGTCGGCGTCGGCTCACCCCTGGTCGGCGACGCGGCCGACGGCGGCGACATCGCCGCACTGCGCGACCGGGCCCGGGCGTTCCTCGCCGCCGTGGCGGAGGACGGACACGCATGACGGCTCCCTGGCGGCCGGCGCCGGGACGGGTGGTCTGCGTCGGCGAGACCATGGCGGCGCTGGCCCCCGACCCGCCCCGACCGCTGGCCGAGGCCGAGCAACTGCGGCTGTCCACCGCGGGCGCGGAGTCCAACGTGGCCATGTACCTCGCGGACCACGGCATCCCGGCCGTCTGGCTCTCGGCCGTCGGCGACGATCCGCTGGGGCACCGGGTGCGCGCGGCGGTCGCCGCCGCCGGGGTCGACGTCAGCCACGTACGGACCGACCCGGACCGGCCCACGGGCCTCCTCGTCAAGAACCCCGGTCCCACCGGAACCCGCGTCCACTACTACCGCACGGGCTCGGCGGCCTCCGCCCTGGAGCCAGGCCTGCTGGACGGCGAACCGCTGCGCTCCGCCGCCCTCCTGCACCTCACCGGCATCACCCCCGCCCTCTCGCCGTCCTGCCGCGACCTGGTGACCCGTGCCCTCGTCGCACCCGGCACCGAACGGCCGTACGCCATCAGCTTCGACGTCAACCACCGCGCCGCCCTGTGGCCCCACGGCACGGCACCGGGGACCCTGCGGGACCTCGCCGACCGGGCCGACATCGTGCTCGTGGGCCTGGACGAGGCACAGCACCTGTGGGGCGACGACCTGACCGTCACCGGCGTGCGGGACCTGTTGCCCGGTCCGCGGATCCTCGTCGTCAAGGACGGCGCCCGGGCCGCTACGGCCGTCACCGCGGACGGCTTCTGCACGGTGCCCGCGCTGCGCACGGCGGTGGTGGAACCGGTGGGCGCGGGCGACGCGTTCGCGGCGGGCTTCCTGGCCGGGCTGCTGCGCGGCGAGACGACGCCCCGCGCCCTGCGGCTCGGCCACATCACCGCGGTCTCCGCGCTGAGGGTGACGGGGGATCACGGTCCGTTGCCCGGCACGGTGGAGATCGAGCGGCTCCTCGGCCTGACGGACGCGGACTGGGAGCGGTACGAGGCCCGGGGTGGCGCGGACGACAAGACTCCGGGACGGTTCGAAGCCAGTTAATCCAGGCGATGGAATAATCGGTGGGCCGTCGCTAGACTCGCCAGCGCGATCGGCGGGGCTAGGGACGGCCTCGTCGGTCGGGCCATGTGTCGGCTGTGCGCCGGGCCGCGAGGCCGCGTGCCGGACCGAGGAGGGATGCGGCTGGTCGTGCTCCTGGTGCGGGGTCCGGTCGTGGGCTCCGTGCGGTGCAGATGGTCGTGGCCGTGACGGCGTTTCCAGGGCGTGGACGTCTGTTCGGCGATGTGATTCCCCCTTTGTGCGTTCGCCTGCGCGGCAGTCGAAGGTGTTCCCGCGGATGCGCTTCTCCGTGGGCTTGGCCTTTTCCGGGTTCGGCGCGGGCCGGCCTGGGCGTGCGCCGGTATCGGGGTGCGCGTGCCCTGTCGTGCGCCGAGTTGTGAGCGTCCCGCACCCAACGGACAGCGAGGGAGCACGCGACCCGTCGGTCCGTGCTGCCTCCGATCTCTTCAAGAGGTGACACATGCTCCGAAGATTCCGACGATCCTCGTTCTGGCTCGGTGGCGCGGCCTCCCTTGCCGCCGGTGCCCTGTTCGTCCTTCCCGGCACCGAGGGCGCAGCGGGCGTCATGGCCGGCGCCGATGCCGAGCCGGTCGCCGCGACGGCCGGTGCCACGACGCCTTTCGTGACGGTGGAGGCGGAAACCGGCACGCTCGGCGGCGCCGCGGCCGTCCGCTCCCTGAAGCCGGGGGCCACGGTGCCGTCCGTGGCCACCCTGGAGACCGAGGCCTCCGGGAACGCCCTGGCCGAGCTGAGGAACACCGGTGACTCGGTGACCCTGAAGAACACCTCGGGCAAGCAGGCCAACAGCCTGGTGGTGCGCGCCTCGATCCCCGACGCGGCGACGGGCGGCGGTATCGACGCGACGCTGGACCTGTACGTGAACGGCACCTACCGGCAGGCGATCACGCTCAGCTCCAAGCAGGCCTGGAACTACCGGGACGCGACCACCAACCCGGACGATCCCCACGCGGGCGGAATGCCGTACCGCTTCTACAACGAGTTCCCCGTCCGGGTCACCGGCGCGGCCGTCCCCGCGGGCGCCACCCTCACCCTCCGGAAGGACTCCGCCAACACGGCCGCGGTCTACGACGTCGACTCCGTCGACCTGGAGAACGTCGCAGCGGCCCGGACCCGACCGGCCGGTTCGCTCTCCGTCCTGGACTACGGCGCGGATCCGGACTTCGGGACCGATGCGACGGCCGCCATCCAGAACACCGTGAACGCCGCCAGGGCGCAGGGCAGGTCGGTGTGGATCCCGCCGGGCAAGTACCTGACGAACAGCCTCTCCGGTACGACGCTCGACTTCACCGGCGTGACGGTGGAGGGCGCCGGCATGTGGTACACGACGATCTACCGCAAGCCGCCGCTGCCGGCCACCTGGCGGTCGCAGATCCTGGTGGGCTCGGGCACCACACTCAGGGACCTCCAGATCGACTCCAACGCCGTGTGGCGGGGCGTCGGCGGCTCCGGCGGCGCGGACTACGGCATCAACGCCAGCGGCGCCGGCGGCTGGCTGGTCGAGCGGATCTGGACGCGGCACACCGACGCCAACTGGCTCTCCGGCTCCAACGGCACGGTCCGGGACAGCCGGACCGCGGACTCCTACGGCGACGGCTTCAACATCAACAACAGCAACACGCCGAACCCGGACAAGCTGGGCTACCACATCACGGTCCAGAACAACTTCGCCCGGGGCACCGGCGACGACTCCTTCGCGACCTACTCCGACGCCGGCGCGAGCGGCACCAACGGCCAGGTCGACGGCGCGAGGATCCTCGACAACACCGCGATCGCGCCCTGGTGGGCCAACGGTCTGCGGATCGCCGGCGGACGGAACGTCGAGATGACGAACAACCTGGTCAACAGCGTGTCGTCCAACAGCGCCCTGGACATCGGCGTGTTCGGCGACACCGGCCACCCGCTGGAGTCGGCCACCGTCAGCGGCAACGTCCTGATCGGCGGCGGCGGTTGGAACGGAGTCCGGCACGGGGTACGGATCAGCTCGCCGGCCAGTACCTCGCGGTATCCGGACGCCTACACGAACGTCACCCTGACCGGCAACGTCCTGCGCGGAGCCTTCCGCGCGGGCCTCTACGTCGACCGCAAGAACGTCGATGTGACGCTGACGGGCAACACCATCGACGCTCCGGCCGACCAGGGCATCTGGATCGCGTCGGGGGTCACCGGCACCGGGACCTTCTCCGGCAACACGATCCAGAACCTGCGGGAAGGAAAGGCCGCGACCCAGAACGACTCACCGTCCACGTTCCGCATCGGCGGCTGAGAACGCTCCTTTCCGGCCTCGCGGTCGGGTCCGTGCTCCCGTTCGGGGTCCGGGCCCGGCCGCACTCTCACGTCCCCGAGCGGACCCTGTGCCCGGTCCCCGGTCAGGCCTGCCCAGAGTTCATAAAACGTATTGACAAACTGTGCGGCCATTCATAGGTTCACATGGCACCCACTCCGACCCGCCCTTTCAATACCGACCGTCGCGCCCCGCAGCGCGGCGCCGATGGGAGCGTGCGATCACCTTGACCACCGAAATCCGGCGGGCGCTCGTCGTCCGCGGCGGCTGGGACGGGCATCAGCCCGTGACGATCAGCGACGGATTCGTCCCCTTCCTCAAGGAACACGGATTCACCGTCGAGACCTCCGAGGACCTGGCGGTGTACGAGGACACGGAGCGCCTGGCCGCCACCGACCTGGTCGTGCAGTGCTGGACCATGGGGGCCATCACCCGGGAACAGAGCGACAACCTCGCCGCCGCGGTGCGCGCGGGCACCGGCCTGGCCGGCTGGCACGGCGGCATCGTCGACAGCTTCCACGACCACGGCTACCACCTGCTGACCGGCGGCAAGTTCGTCATGCACCCGCCGGGCTTCCACGACCACACCGTGCACCTGCTGCCCGAGCGCGCCGACCATCCGGTCATCGCCGGGCTCGACGACTTCGCCGTGCACACCGAGCAGTACTGGCTGCTCACCGACCCGCACATCGACGTCCTCGCCACCACGACCTTCCCGCCCGACGAACTCCGCGACCGGCCCGCGGTGATGCCCGCCGTGTGGACCAGGACCTGGGGCGCGGGACGGGTGTTCGTCTCGGCCATCGGGCACAAGCCCGACGACTTCGACGTGCCCGAGGTCCGTACGCTGACCGAAAGGGGACTGCTGTGGGCGAGCCGATGAAGCCCTTGACCATCGGGATCGTCGGCGCCGGGAAGATCAGCGGCGCCTATCTCTCGACGCTGGACCGGCTGACGTCCGTACGGCTGACCGCCGTCACCGACCTCGACCAGGACCGTGCGCGGAGCGTGGCCGAGCAGACCGGCGCGGAGCCGGCGCCGGACGTCGCCGCACTCGTGGCCCGCGACGACGTGGACGCCGTACTCAACCTGACGATTCCGGCCGCGCACGCGGAGGTGGCCCTCGCCGCGCTCGGCGCCGGCAAGCACGTGTACGGCGAGAAGCCGCTCGCGGCGAACCGCAAGGAGGCCGACGCCGTGCTCGCGGCGGCCCGGGAGGCCGGACTGCGGGTCGGCTGCGCGCCCGACACCGTCCTCGGCACCGGAACGCAGACCGCCCGCAAGGCCGTCGACGACGGTCTGATCGGCCGGCCGGTGGCGGCCACCGCCTTCATGACCGGCGCCGGGCACGAGAGGTGGCATCCGGACCCGGAGTTCTACTACCGGCCCGGCGGCGGCCCCCTGCTCGACATGGGCCCCTACTACCTCTCCGCCCTGGTCCATCTGCTGGGCCCGGTGGTGAAGGTGACGGGTGCCTCCTCGCGGCCGCGGGACGAGCGGACGATCGGCAGCGGTCCGCGTGCGGGGACCGTCTTCCCGGTGGAGGTGGACACGCACATCACCGGCGTCCTGGAGCACGCGGGCGGCGCGCTGTCCACCCTGATCATGAGCTTCGACGTGCGCGCCGCCCGGCTGCCGCGCATCGAGGTGCACGGCACCGAGGCCTCGTTGTCGGTGCCCGACCCGAACGGCTTCGACGGCGCCGTGGAACTCCACCGCGGCGACGGCTGGGAGACCCTGCCCGTGTCCGCCGGCTACCGGGACGCCGGACGCGGCGTCGGCCTCGCCGATCTCGCCGAGGCCCTTGCCGAGGGGCGCCCGCACCGTGCGTCCGCCGAACTCGCCGGCCATGTCCTGGACGTGATGCTCACCCTCATGGAGGCGGCGGACCAGGGCCGCGCACTCCCGGTGACCAGCACCTGCGAGCGCCCCGCCCCGGTGACCGGCCCCGCCCACTGAACGACCAACAGGAGACCCCCTTCATGCACGACGACCGGAACCTGGTCGAAGCACGCCTGGAACGCGTCCTGAGGGAGCGCATCCGTCCCGCCGTCCACCCCGTCACCACACCCCTGGCCGTGGAGATCTGGTCCACCCCGGACGAACCCGTCCCGGTGGCCGAGGGGCTGGCCGCCCCCACCCGGCCCATCACCCCGGGCACCTCGTGGGGCACGCCGTGGGGGACCAGCTGGTTCAAGGTCACCGGCACGGTCCCCGCCGACTGGGCGGGCCGTACCGTCGAGGCCGTCCTCGACCTCGGCTTCACCCCGCGCACCCCCGGCTTCCAGTGCGAGGGTCTCGTGTACCGGCCCGACGGCACCCCGGTCAAGGGCCTCCACCCCCGCAACTCCCATGTCCGCGTCGGCTCACCCGTGGCCGGCGGGGAACAGGTCCACTGGCACATCGAGGCCGCCTCCAACCCCGACCTCGACGCGAGCGGTGTGCCGTTCCGGCCGACCCCGATGGGCGACCGGGCGACCGCCGGTGACGCGCCCCAGTACGTGCTGGGCGAGATGCGGCTGGCCGTCTTCGACGAGACGGTGTGGAACCTGGTCATGGACCTGGAGGTCCTCGGCGAACTCATGGCGGAGCTGCCCGTCGACGGCGCGCGCCGCTGGGAGGTCCTGCGCGCGGTGGGCCGGGCGCTGGACGCCGTGGACCTCCAGGACGTGAACGGCACGGCGCGGCAGGCCCGTTCGTGTCTCGCCGAGGTCCTCGCCGTCCCGGCCGGCCCGGCCGCCCATCGCATCAGCGCGGTCGGTCATGCGCACATCGACTCGGCGTGGCTGTGGCCGCTGCGCGAGACGGTCCGCAAGGTGGCCCGTACGACCGCCAACATGACGGCCCTCCTGGAGGAGGAGCCCGATTTCGTCTTCACCATGTCGCAGGCGCAGCAGTACGCCTGGATCAAGGAGCACCGGCCCGAGGTGTACGCCAGGGTGAAGAAGGCGGTCGCGGACGGGCGGTTCGTGCCGGCGGGCGGGATGTGGGTGGAGTCGGACACCAACATGCCGGGTTCGGAGGCGATGGCCCGTCAGTTCGTGCACGGGAAGCGGTTCTTCCTGGACGAGTTCGGTGTCGAGAACGACGAGGCGTGGCTGCCGGACACCTTCGGCTTCGCCGCCGGGCTCCCGCAGATCATCAGGGCGGCGGGCTCCACCCGGCTCCTCACCCAGAAGATCTCCTGGAGCCGGACCAACAGCTTCCCGCACCACACCTTCCGGTGGGAGGGCATCGACGGCTCCCGCGTCTTCACCCACTTCCCGCCCGTCGACACCTACAACTGCGAGATGACCGGACGTCAGATCGCGCACGCGGCCCGGAACTTCAAGGAGAAGGGCGCCGCGACCCGCTCCCTCGCGCCGACCGGCTACGGCGACGGGGGCGGCGGCACCACCCGCGAGATGGTCGCCAAGGCGGCCCGGCTGCGCAGCCTGGAGGGCTCGGCGGCCGTCACCTGGGAGGCCCCCGCCGACTTCTTCGCCAAGGCCGAGGCCGAGTATCCCGACCCGCCGGTGTGGGTGGGCGAGCTGTACCTCGAACTGCACCGTGCCACCCTCACCAGCCAGGCGGGGACCAAGCAGGGCAACCGGCGCAGCGAGCACCTCCTGCGGGAGGCCGAGCTGTGGGCGACCACGGCGGCGGTACGGACCGGGTTTCCCTACCCGTACGAGGAGCTGGACCGGATCTGGAAGACGGTCCTGCTCCACCAGTTCCACGACATCCTGCCCGGTTCGTCGATCGCCTGGGTGCACCGCGAGGCCCGGGCGACCTATCAGCGGGTCGCCGCCGAACTCGACGAGATCATCGACGCGGCGCAGCGGGCCCTGGCGGGGGAGGGGACGCGGAGTCTTGTCTTCAACTCCGCGCCACACGACCGGAGTTCGGTCCCCGCGGGAGGTGCCGCGACACCGGTCACCCAGGGCGGCACGGTGACCCCCGTCCCGCGCGCGGACGGCGGCTACCTCCTCGACAACGGTCTGCTGCGGGTCGAGATCGACGGGCGCGGACTGGTGGTCTCGGCGTACGACATCGCCGCGGACCGGGAGTCGATCGCCCCCGGGCAGGCGGCCAACCTGCTCCAGCTGCACCCCGACTTCCCCAACCAGTGGGACGCCTGGGACGTCGACGCCTTCTACCGGAACGTCGGCAGCGACCTCACGGACGTGGCCGAACTCGCCGTCGAGGGTGACGCGGTGCGTGTCGAGCGGGTCTTCGGCGGGTCCCGGGTCACCCAGCTGCTGTCGGTCCCGGCGGACGCCAAGCGCCTCGACATCGACACCGAGGTGGACTGGCACGAGACCGAGCGCTTCCTGAAGCTGGCCTTCCCGCTGGACGTGAGGGCCGACCGGTACGCCGCGGAGACACAGTTCGGGCATGTGTACCGGCCCACCCATCAGAACACCAGCTGGGAGTGGGCCAAGTTCGAGGCCTGCAACCACCGGTTCGTGCACCTCGACGAGCCGGGCTGGGGCGTCGCCGTCGTCAACGACTCGACGTACGGCCACGACGTGACCCGCGCGGTACGGACCGGCAGCGGGGACACGGGTACGACGACCACCGTACGGGCGTCGCTGCTGCGCGCGCCCCGCTACCCGGACCCGGAGACCGACCAGGGCGTGCACCGCTTCCGGCACGCGCTGGTGCCGGGCGCGACGGTCGGGGACGCGGTCCGCGAGGGCTACCGGGCCAACCTGCCCGAGCGCCGGGTCACCGGAGCCGCCGCCGAGGTGGCACCGCTGGTGACCGTCGACAACGACGCCGTCGTCGTCAGCGCGGTGAAGCCGGCCGACGACCGCGGCGGCGACCTGGTGGTACGGCTGTACGAGGCGAACGGCGGCCGGGCCCGGGCCGTCGTCCGCGCCGACGGGTTCGCGGCCGACCGGGCCGTCCTGACGGACCTCCTGGAGCGCCGGCTCTCCGGCACCGAACGGCCCGGTACGGCGGACGGCGGGGTCGTCCTCGCGCTGCGGCCGTTCCAGATGGTGACGCTGCGGCTGCCGCGCGCCTGACGTGATGCTCCGTCACTCCGGGCCCGGCGCGTCCGCCGGGCCCGGAGCCGTTTCCGTCCGCATCGAAAGAGGACCCAGCACAGTGACCGCCCCCTCCGGCCGGCCCACGGCCGTCTGCGTCATGGATCCCGTCGTCGCCGAGCAGGTGCTCCCCGCGGAGCTGCGCGACCGGCTCTCCCGGCTCGTCGGGCTCGCCCCCGGCCCGGTGGCCGCGGCCTTCCCCGCCGCCCTCGCCGAGGCGGAGGTCCTGATCAGCGGCTGGGGGTGCCCGCGCCTCACCGCCGACGTCCTGGCCCGGGCACCGCGCCTACGGGCCGTGATGCACGCCGCCGGCACCGTCAAGGGGCTGGTGAGCGACGCGGTGTGGGAGCGCGGCATCGTCGTGTCGTCGGCGGCCGACGCCAACGCCGGCCCCGTCGTCTCCTACACCCTGGCCCTCGTCACGCTCGCCGCACGGCGCACGCTCACCATGGCGGCCGGCCACGGCGCCGGATGGCCGGCCTTCGGCAGCCGTGCCGGCGCCGACGGCAGCACGGTGGGCATCGTCGGCGCGTCACGCATCGGCCGGGGGGTGCTGGCCGGGCTGCGCCGGTCCGACGCGGGCCACCGGCTGCTGCTGAGCGACCCGTACGTGACGGACGAGGAGGCGCGCCGGCTGGGCGCCGAGCGGGTCGGACTGGCCGAACTGTGCCGCCGGTCGGCGGTGGTGAGCGTGCACGCCCCGCTGCTGCCGGAGACGACCGGTCTGCTCGACGCCGGGATGCTGGCGCTCATCCCCGACGGCGGGGCGCTCGTCAACACGGCCCGGGGTGCCGTCGTCGACACGGAGGCGCTGACCCGTGAGTGCGCGTCCGGTCGGCTGGAGGCGTATCTCGACGTCACGGACCCCGAACCGCTGCCGCCCGGGCACCCGTTGCTGTCCCTGCCCAATGTGCTGGTCACCCCGCACATCGCCGGCGCCCAGGGCAGCGAGCTGCGACGGCTCGGACAGTACGCGCTGGCGGAGGCCGAGCGCTGGGTGTCGGGCGAGCCGCTCCTCGGAGAGGTGACCCGCGAGGCGCTGGACCGACTGGCCTGAGTACCCCGGCCGTCTGCACGGCCGACGCCCGCCGCACGCGCACCCGAGGAGCGGCGCCCGCCCGGATCCCGGCGACTTCGTGGCTCCGGCTGTCGTCGTGCCCGCCCTCCCGCATGCGTCAACGCCGCCTCCTCACAGGCGCCGAACCCACCGCATGAATTTACCTGTCGGAAGCATTGACGTTAGCCCATCGATTGGATTTACATACTTCTGCCGGTCCCTGGGGGGTGGCCGGAACACGCCCGTCTCACGTCTCTCTAGGCGAAAGGGCTCTCTCGTCATGACAACGCTGCAACAACCGGCCGCTCGTCCGGCCGAGGAGGGCGGGCCGCCGGGCAGAGGCCGCCTAAGGCCGGGCCGGCCGGGGCGCCGCCGGGACCTGGCTCTGTTCTGGTTCGTGATACCGGGCCTCGTGGTCCTGCTGCTGTTCCACTACATCCCGCTGCTCGGCAACGTCATCGCGTTCCAGGACTACCAGCCGTACATCGGCATCATGCACAGCCCGTGGAGCGGGCTGAAGAACTTCGACGTGCTGTTCAACGGTGACGAGCAGTTCCTGCACGCGCTGGTCAACACCCTCGAACTCACCCTGATCCAGGTCGTGTTCGTCTTCCCCGCGCCGATCCTGCTGGCGCTCGCCCTGAACAGCCTGGTCAGCGAACGCGTCAAGAAGTGGGTGCAGAACGTGCTGTACCTGCCGCACTTCCTGTCCTGGGTGGTCGTCGTCTCCCTGTTCCAGCAGCTGCTGGGCGGCAGCGGCATGGTCAACCTGTTCCTCCAGGCCCACGACATGGGCACCTGGAACATCATCGGCAACCCCGAGCTGTTCAAGACGCTGCTGACCTCGCAGGTCATCTGGAAGGACACCGGCTGGGGCACGATCCTCTTCCTCGCCGCCCTCTCCCGCGTCGACCACAACCTCTACGAGGCCTCCGCCATGGACGGCGCCAGCCGCCTGCGGCAGACCTGGCACGTCACCCTGCCCGCCCTGCGCGGCCTGGTGATCCTGCTGCTGATCCTCCGGCTCGGCGACGCGCTGTCCGTCGGCTTCGAGCAGATCCTGCTCCAGCAGACCGGCGTCGGCCTGGACAACAGCGAGGTGCTCGACACCTACGTCTACAACCACGGCCTGATCGCCGGGGACTGGGGCGTCAGCGCCGCCGTCGGTCTCGTCAAGGGCCTGGTCGGGGTGGTGCTCGTGCTGGGCGCCAACAAGATCGCCCACCTCTTCGGGGAAGAAGGTGTCTACCGGTCATGACAACGCTGTCACCGGCCCATCCCGTGCGCCGCCGCCCGCGCCGCGCCTACAGCGCCGTCCCCGGGGAGACCCCCGGCTCGCTGCCCTGGCGGTCCGTCAAGTCACTGATCCTGCTGGTCTGCGTGATCCTGGTCGTGTTGCCCTTCGTGGCGATCGTCTCGACCTCGCTCGCCGACACCGCGGAGGTCACCAAGTCGGGCGGCTACGTCCTGTGGCCCGACCACCCCACGCTCCTCGCCTACAAGGCCCTGCTCAACGGCGGGATCGTCGCCAAGGCCATGCTGGTCAGCGTGGGTGTCACCGTCGTCGGCACCGCCCTCAGCCTGGTCTCCTCCGTTTTCCTGGCGTACGGCCTCAGCCGCCCCGGATCCTTCGGGCACAAGCCCGTGCTGCTGCTCCTGCTGATGTCGATGCTGTTCGTGCCGGGTGTCATCCCGAGCTATCTGATGGTCAAGCAGCTCCATCTGATCAACAGCTACTGGTCGTTGATCCTGCCGACCATGATCAACGCGTTCAACGTGATCGTCCTGCGCTCCTTCTTCATGGGCCTGCCCGGCGAGCTGATCGACGCGGCCCGGATCGACGGCGCCTCCGAATGGAAGATCCTCACCCGGCTCGTCCTGCCGCTGTCCAAGGCGTCCGTCGCCGTCATCGGCCTGTTCTACGCGGTGACGTACTGGAACGCGTTCTTCAATGCCCTGCTGTACATGAACGACGCGTCGAAGTGGCCCATGCAGCTGGTGCTGCGGACGTACGTCGTCAACAACGCGGCACTCAGCGGCGGGCAGGTGGATGTCGCGGCCGGGGCGCCGCTGCCGCCGGCCCAGTCGCTGCAGGCGGCGATCCTGGTTCTGTCGATCGTGCCCATCGTGGTCATCTACCCCTTCCTGCAACGGCACATGAACAAGGGCGTGATGATCGGGGCGGTGAAGGGATGAGCAGCCCGATGAAGCCACGGACGCGACGACTGAGCCGGCGCGGCTTCCTGGCCTCCGCCGCCGGCGTCACGGCGGGCCTGACCCTGGCCGGCTGCGGGGACCACCGCCCCGCCACCGCGCGTGAGGCCAACGCCCAGGCGCCACTGCCGACATACATCCCGTACAAAGGCGTGCCGACATCGATGCCGGCCACCGCGGACGGGGTCGCACCCGGCTATCTGCACTACCCGGCCGACCCGGTCACGGCGTTCCCGGACGGCCCGCCCGCCAAGGGCCCCGGCATCGACATCATGACGCTGATCTTCAACCCGGTGCCGCCGCCGGCCGGGCGCAACGTCCTGTGGCAGAACCTGAACAGAAGCATCGGCTGCGACCTCAACTTCGAGATCACCCCGGTCGGCGACTACCCGGCCAAGTTCGCCGTGACCATCGCGGGCGGCGACCTGCCCGACGCGATGCTGATGCTGAGGCCGGACCAGAACTCGGCGGCCACGCCGGACATGCTGGACACGCTCTTCGAGGACCTCACCCCGCACCTGTCCGGAGACCGCATCCGGGACTACCCCTACCTCGCCAACATCCCCTCCGCCTCCTGGGCGCCCTGTGTACGCAACGGCGGCATCTACGCGCTGCCCATGCCCCGCCCGCTCTCCGGCGGTCCCGCCTACACCCGGCTCGACCTGATCGACAAGCGCGGGCTCGACCCGAACCCGAAGAGCTGGACCGAGTTCGTCCAGCTGTGCAAGGACGTCACGGACCCCAAGAACAACCAGTACGCCCTCGGCGACAGCATCACCGCCTGGAACCTCGTGATGCAGATGCTGAAGGCCCCCAACAACTGGCGCGAGGAGAACGGCAAGTTCACCTGGTACTACGAGACCGAGGAGGCCAGGCAGTCCCTCGACGCGGTCCGGGAGCTCACCAAGGCCGGGGTCATGCACCCGGACACGTACAGCGTGCTCGGCAAGGCCAAGGACTGGTTCGGCGGCGGACAGACCGTCATCAACCCCGACGCGCCCGCCGCGTGGAACGACTACTACACCAACTACGCCCCGGCGACCAAGGGCTTCGCACTCGGCTACATGATGGCGCCCGGCTACGACGGCGGCACGGGCGGCCAGTGGCAGGGCTCGGCCAACTACGCCACCCTCATCGTCAAGAAGGCCCCCAAGTCCCGCATCCAGCAGATCCTGCGCGCCATGAACGCCCTGGCGGCCCCCTTCGGCACCGACGCCTACCTGCTGCGCAAGTACGGGGTCCGGGGGCCCGACCACACCCTGAAGGGCACCGACCCGGTCCTCACCCCGCAGGGCCAGGCCGAGGCCACGCTGCCGACCATCTTCGCGACGGACGCGCCGTTCACGCTGTACTACCCGGCCGAGCCGGACATCGTGCACGAGCAGTACGCCTTCCAGCGGGAAGCCGTCAAGGTGCTGATCCCCAATCCCGCCGAGCCGCTGTACTCGCCGACCGACTCCCAGAAGTCCAAGCTGTTCGGCACGCTCCTGGACGACACCCGCAAGGGCGTCATGCAGGGCCGTCTCCCGCTCAAGGCGTGGGACGACGCGATGAAGAACTGGCGGAAGGAAGCCGGCGACCAGATCCGCGCCGAGTTCGAACAGGCATGGGAGACCCGCACCTCATGAACCGCACCCCCGCCGAGGACCGCGCCCACTGGGAGCGGACCGCGGACCGGATGCTGCTCGCCGTACGGCCGTACGCCACCGAGGACCACGCCCTGGTCCAGCTGCCCGGCGTGCCCAGCGCCAACGGCGTACGCAGTGACGGCCTGGAAGGCTTCGCCCGCACGTTCCTGCTGGCCGGATTCCGGCTGGCGGGGGCGGGCGGCGCCGACCCGCACGACCTGGCCGGCTGGTACGCGGCCGGACTGGCCGCCGGCACCGACCCGGAGAACCCGGGCCGCTGGCCGACCTTCGCCGAGTGCAACCAGGCCAAGGTCGAGGCCGCGTCCGTCGCCCTCGCGCTGCACGAGACCCGGCCCTGGATCTGGGACCGCCTCGACGACCGGGTCAGACAGCGGATCCTCGACTGGCTCGCCCCGATGGCCGGCGACCCGATGCCCGGCAACAACTGGATCTGGTTCCAGGGCATCACCGAGGCCTTCGCCCGTACGGCCGGCGGAACGTGGCGGCAGCAGGACCTGGACCGGGTCATCGCGCTCACCGACGGCTGGTACGCGGGCGGCGGCTGGTACTCCGACGGACTCACCGGCGGCGAGCACCGCAACTTCGACCACTACAACGGCTGGGCCATGCACCTGTACCCGCTGTGGTTCTGCCGCATCCTCGGCGCCGCCGCGCCCGCCGGACTCCTCGACCGCTACCGCGCCCGGCTGCACCGCTTCCTCCAAGACCAGCGGCTGCTGGTCGGTGCCAACGGCTCCCCGCTGATCCAGGGCCGCTCGCTCACCTACCGCCACGCGGCGCTCGCCCCGCTGTGGACCGGCGCACTCTTCGACGCCACACCGCTGGCGCCGGGGGAGACCCGGGCGATCGCCAACCGGATGCTCGACCACCTCGGCTCCTTCGGCACGGACCCGGACGGGCTGCTCACCCTCGGCTGGCGGCGCCCGTTCCGCGGCCTCCTCCAGGTGTACTCGGGCCCCGCCTCCCCGTACTGGGCCTCGAAGGGCTTCATCGGCCTCCTGCTGCCGCCGGACCACCCGGTGTGGACGGAACAGGAGTCGCGACTCGCCGTGGAGCAAGGCGACTTCGTCCGATCCCTGACCGCACCCGGCTGGCTCGTCTCCGGCACCGCCGACGACGGAGTCGTCCGCGTCGTCAACCACGGTGGCGACCACGCCGACCCGGGCCGGCCACACGCCGACGACCCCTGCTACGCGCGCTTCGCCTACTCCACGCACACGGCACCCGAGACACCCGGGGACCCCACGGCCGGCGCCGTGCGAGCCGACCCGCTCGACAACGCGGTCGTGCTGCTGGACACGGCCGGCCGCGCCTCGCACCGACGGCCCGCGACCAGGGTGGCCCTGGACGGCGGCACGGCGGTCTCGCGCTCCCGCGCGCACTGGCCCGAGGACACGACCTGGGACCCGTTCGGCGGCCCCGACACCCGCTACACGCCCGGCCCCTGGATCACCGTCGGGTCCGCGCTGCGCGGTTCGGTCGAGGTACGGGCCGTACGCGTCGACGGCGATCCCGGCGACGGGCAGGTGCTGCGCATCGGCGGCTGGGCCCTGGCGGGCCGGGCGGACGGCGGTGCCGCCCGGGTGGTGGGCGAGGACGGGCTGGTCTCGCTGGTCGTGGACGTGCGGGGACTGCCCCGGGCCACCGTGGTCCCCGGCATCGACAGCAACGCCCTCGGCTCCCCGTCCGCGACCCCTGTCGTGGAGACCGAAGGACCCGTCGCCCACGGCACCCTCCACATCGCCCTGATCCACCTCGGCGGCGCCGACCCCGCCGCCCTGCCCCGCATCACCACCCGCGCCGAGGGCACCACCCTGCTCGCGGACGTGACCTGGCCGGACGGTGCCCAGGACACCGTCCGGCTGCCCGCCCCCGAGCACGACGTCCGGAAGGACCAGCACGATGCATGACGACCGCCGGATCATCGAGACCCGGATCCGCAAGCTGCTGGACCGGGTCGTCCGCCCCGCCCTCTACAGCGCCGCGCGCCCCTTCGAACTGCACGCCTGGTTCGTGGACGGCGAACCGGTCCCGGTGGCCGACGCGCTGCGCGCCGACTACACGCCCTTCACGCTCGGCTCCACCTGGGGCGGCCCCTGGGCCACGACCTGGCTGCGGGCGACCGCGGACATCCCCGAGGAGTGGGCGGGCCGCCGGGTCGAGGCCGTCTTCGACCTGGGCTTCGACCTGACCAAGGGACCCGGCGGCCAGGCGGAGGGCCTGGTCCACGACGCCCAGGGCGCGCCCATCCAGGGCCTGCACCCGTACCACCGGACCGTGCTCCTCGCCGCCTCCGCCACCGGCGGCGACCGGGTCGACCTGCTGGTCGAGCTGGCCGCCAACCCGCCGATCGTCGCCAGCGCCGGCGTGGGCGTCCACTACGGCTCGCCCGACACCGCGGGTACCGCGCCCCTCTACCGGCTCGTACAGGCCGAGATCGCGGTGCGCGAGGAGGAGGTGTGGCACCTCGTCCACGACATCGAGGTGCTCGACGAGCTGATGCACGAACTGCCGGTCGGTTCCAGCCGACGGCACGAGATCCTGCACGCGCTGCGGCGCGCCGCCGACGCCGTCGACCCGGCCGACGTGGCGAGGACGGCACCCGCGGCCCGCCGGCGCCTGGCCGACGTACTGTCCCGGCCCGCGCACGCCTCCGCGCACACGGTCGCCGCGGTCGGCCACGCCCATATCGACTCGGCGTGGCTGTGGCCGGTCCGGGAGACCGTGCGCAAGTGCGCCCGCACCTTCACCAACATGACCACGCTGGCGCAGGAGTACCCCGAGCTGGTCTTCGCCTGCTCCTCGGCACAGCAGTACGCGTGGATGAAGGAGCAGCGGCCGGAGATCTTCGCCCGGATGAAGAAGGCCGCCGCCGACGGCACCTGGGTGCCGGTGGGCGGCATGTGGGTGGAGGCCGACGGCAATCTGCCCGGCGGCGAGGCACTGGCCCGCCAACTCGTCTATGGGCGGCGGTTCTTCGCGGAGGAGTTCGGCGTCGAGCAGCACGGAGTGTGGCTGCCCGACTCGTTCGGCTACACCGCCGCCTACCCCCAGCTCGCCAAACTGGCCGGCGCCCGCTGGTTCCTCACCCAGAAGCTCTCCTGGAACGAGACCAACAAGCTGCCGCACCACACCTTCGCCTGGGAGGGCATCGACGGATCGCGGATCTTCACCCACTTCCCGCCCGTCGACAGCTACGTCGCCTCCCTCACTGCGGCCGAACTTGCGCACGCCGAACAGAACTTCGCGGAGAAGGGGGTGGCCACCCGCTCGCTGGCCCCGTTCGGCCACGGCGACGGCGGGGGCGGCCCCACCCGCTCGATGCTGGAGAAGGCCCGCCGCCTGCGCGACCTGGAGGGCTCGCCCAGGGTCGTCATCGAGTCCCCGGACACGTTCTTCGCCGCGGCCCGCGCCGAGCACGACCAACTACCCGTGTGGCGGGGCGAGTTGTACCTGGAGAACCACCGCGGCACCTACACCAGCCAGGCCCGCACCAAGCGCGGCAACCGGCGCGCCGAGGCACTGCTGCGCGAGGCCGAGCTGTGGGCCGCCACGGCCGCCGTCCAAGCCGGGGCGCCGTACCCGTACGAGCGGCTGGAGGCACTGTGGCGGCGGGTGCTGCTCAACCAGTTCCACGACATCCTGCCCGGCTCGTCCATCGCCTGGGTGCACCAGCAGGCCGAGCGGGAGTACGCGGAGATCCACGCGGAGCTGGAGACGCTGATCGCCGAGGCCGTCGCCGCACTCCCCGGCCCGGCCGCCCTGCTCAACGCCGGGCCGTACGCCCGCCGTGAGGTGGTGGTCGTCCCCGAGTCCGCCGGCGGCCAGCGCCTGTCCGACGGGCGTACGGCCGTCCTCGCCGAGGCCGGCGCGCTCGCCTCCGGCGGCACGGTGGACGAGCACCGGGGCTCGGTCACCGCCACCGCCCGGGACGGCGGTTTCGTCCTCGGCAACGGCGTGCTGACGGTCGTCGTCGACCGGCGCGGTCTGCTCACCTCGGTGTACGACCACGCCGCCCGGCGCGAGGCCATCGCCCCCGGCGGCGCCGGCAACCTCCTCCAACTCCACCCGGACGACCCGAACCTGTGGTCGGCGTGGAACCTCGACCCGTACTACCGGGACACCGTCCACGACCTGGACGAGGCCGAGTCGGTGACGCTCGTGGACGAGGGACCGCTGCTCGCCGCGGTGCGGGTCGAGCGCGTCCACGGCGCCTCACGGTTCGTCCAGCACATCGAGGTGGCCGCCGAGAGCCGCCGGGTGACCGTCCGCAACGACATCGACTGGCAGGAGCGCGACACCGTGCTGAAGGCGGCCTGGCCGCTGGACGTGCACGCGGACCAGGAGAGCGCCGAGATCCAGTTCGGGCACGTCCGGCGGCCCACCCACGAGAACACCAGCTGGGACGCGGCCCGCTTCGAACTGTGGGCGCACCGCTGGGTGCACGTCGGCGAACGGCACTGGGGCGCCGCCCTGCTCACCGACTCCACCTACGGGCACGACGTCCGCCGCGACACACGCGACGACGGAGGTACGACCACGACCCTCCGGCTCTCCCTGCTGCGCGCCCCGCACAGCCCCGACCCGGGGGCCGACCGCGGCCGGCACCGCTTCGGTTACGCACTCCTCGCCGGTGCCGGGATCGAGGAAGCCGTCGCCGGCGGCTACGCCATGAACCTGCCGCTGCGGCCCGCCCCGGCCCAGGCCCGGCCGCTGGTCGCCCTCGACACCACCGACGTGGTGGTGGAGTCGGTGAAGCTCGCCGACGACCGCAGCGGCGACCTCGTGGTGCGCCTGTACGAGGCCTGCGGGGGAGCGGTCTCGGCACGTCTGTCGACGGGCTTCGCGACCGCCGCCGTACACGACTGCGACCTGTTGGAGCGGCCGGAACGGCGGCTCGCGCTCCGGTCCGGCGAGGCCGCCGTCGACCTTCGGTTCCGGCCGTTCCAGATCCGCACCCTGCGCCTGCGCCCGGCCGCCGGACCCTCGGACGGTGCCTGACGTGTACGCGCGAGGACCATCCCCGGCCACACAGCCGTGGCATAACATTCCACCAACTGAATGCGTCGGAGGAGCGGACGCGGGGTGCCGCCGGCCGAGGCAGGGAGAAGCACGTTGACGAGCACGACGGGGACCACGGCGAGCACCGGGAAGCCCACCATCCGGCGTGGTACCAACCTGCCGCGCCTCGGTGACTTCAACGAGTCCGTCATCCTGGACGCCATCCGCCGCCACCCCACCGGCCTGAGCCGGGTGGAACTCGCCCAGGCCACCGGGCTGTCCGCGCAGACGGTCTCGAACATCACCCGCCGGCTGATCGACCAGGGCATCGCACGGGAGTCGGGCAAGCGGAGCACCGGCAGCGGAAAGCCCCGCACCCTCCTGGAGATCGACCCCGCGTCCCGGTACGCGGTGGGTGTGCACCTCGACCCGGCGGTCATCACCTGCGTCCTGGTGGATCTGCTCGGCACCGTCGTCGCCCAGCGCAGTGTGGTGACGCCGAGCGGCGGCGACACCGACGCGATCGCCGCGGACATGGCGGCCTCGGTGTCCGCGATCGTGGCCGAGTCGGGCGCCGACCGGGAGCGGGTCCTCGGCCTCGGGATCGCCGCGCCGGGCCCCATCGACGCGGACGCCGGCTGGGTCGTGGACCCGCCCGAACTGCCCGGCTGGGGCCGCTACCCGCTGCGCGACCGGCTCAGCGAGGCCACCGGATTCCCGGCGCTGCTGGACAAGGACGTCACGGCCGCCGTCGTCGCCGAGCGCTGGACGGGAGCCGCCACCGACAGCCGCAACCTGCTCTTCTTCTACCTCGGCACCGGCTCCGGCATGGGCCTGGTGGTGGAGGACACCGTGCTGCGCGGGGTCTCCGGGAACGCGGGCGAGGTCGGCGGCCTCGGTGCCGCCGCCTCGACCAAGACGCTCGTCGAGGAGGCCGTCGCCCTGGGCGTGCTCGGCGCCGAGTACACGGTGACGAACCCGGCCGACGCCCAGCGCGGTCTGGAGCGCCTCGCGGTGCTCGCGGCCGAGGGCGAGGCCCAGGCGGACGGCATCATCGAGCGCCTCGCGATCCGGATCGGGCGGGGCGTCTGCGCGGCGGCGACGCTGCTGGACGTCGACACCATCGTGTTCGGCGGACCGACCTGGAAGCTGCTCGCCGGCCGCCTGCTGCCCGTCATCGAAGCGATGGTCGCCCGCTCCCCGTTCGTGAAGGCGACCCACCCCACGACGGTGGTCTCCACCACCCTCGGCGAGAACGTCGCCGCCGTGGGCGCGGCCTCCCTCGTCCTCGACCAGGCGCTCTCCGCCCAGCCGAGGTCACTGCTGCTGGGCTGAGCCCGCAGGAGCGTCGACCGTGTGTTCGCTCAGTAGCCGCCGTCCGGAAAACACGTGGACTCCGTGGCCGCCGTCGCGGCACACTTCCCTTTCCTGACCTGCCGATTCCAGGCCGCCGCGCACATGCGGCGGCCGACTCGGCATGCCGTGCGACGATCACACAGGGTTGAGATGACATCCTCGGTCGATTTACCGGCGAGCGGACCGCAAAAAGGTGCCGTCATGCTCGCACTTCGTTACTACGGACGGGAACTGGCGCGGCTCAAGCGGTTCACCCTGCCCGGAATGCTGCTGCCGGCGCTCGGCAACATCGGAATCAACTACGTGGCTCCGCTGGTCGTCGCCAAGCTGGTCGGCCGGATCGCCGACGACCACGCAATGGGCTTCGGCGCCGCACTGCCGTACGTCCTCGGCTTCGGCGGTGTCCTGCTCCTGGCGGAGGTGTTCTGGCGGATCGGTCTGCACTGCCTGAACCGTCTGGACGCGCTCGGCATCGAGCAGCTGTACGTCATCGGCATGGACGAACTGTTCGCCAAGGACTCCGCGTTCTTCCACGACAACTTCGCGGGGTCGCTCACCAAGCGGGTGCTGAGCTTCGCCACCCGCTTCGAGGAGTTCGCCGACACGCTCACCTTCAACATCGTGGGCAGCTTCGTGCCCCTGCTGTTCGGGTCGGTGGTGCTGTGGCGCTACGAACCGCTCCTGGTCGTCGCGCTGCTGACGATGATCGCGGTCACCGCGGTATGCGTGGTGCCGCTGATCCGGCGGCGGCAGCGGCTGGTCGCCCAGCGGGAGGAGGCCATCGCGCGGGTGTCCGGCCATGTCGCCGACAGCCTGATGAACATGGACACGGTCCGGGCGTTCGCCGCGGAGGAGCGGGAGGCCGCCGAACACCGGTCCCGGGTGGCCGAGTCGAGGCGGCGCACCCTGCGCTCCTGGGACTACGGCAACCTGCGCATCGACACGTTCGTCGCGCCGATGTCCGTCGCGACCAACGCGCTGGGCCTGCTGCTCGCGGTGGGCCTGGCCGGCGGCGGGCACAGTGTGGAGGGGGTCGTGGTCGCGTTCACCTACTACACCAACGCGACCCGGATCATGTTCGAGTTCAACCAGATCTACCGGCGCATGGAGAGCTCCATGACGGAGGCGGCCCAGTTCACCGAACTGCTTCTGGAGCCGCCGGTCGTGCTGGACCCGGTCACCCCGGAACCGCTCGCACCCCGGGCCGCCGACGTCCGCTTCGAGAAGGTCTCCTTCACCCACGCGGGTGCCAAACCGCTGTTCGAAGGGCTTGAGCTGGACGTGCCCAGCGGCTCGAAGTTCGGCTTCGTCGGCCGGTCGGGAGGCGGCAAGACCACGCTCACCCGGCTGCTGCTGCGGATGACCGACATCGACGCCGGACGGATCACCATCGGCGGCCAGGACATCAGCCGGCTGCGCCAGACCGACCTGCGCCGCCAGATCGCCTACGTCCCGCAGGACCCGGCGATGTTCCACCGGACCCTGCGGGACAACATCGCCTTCGCCCGGCCCGACGCCAGTGACACCGAGATCCGGCTCGCCGCCGAGGCGGCCCACGTCACGGAGTTTGCCGACGCACTGCCGGACGGCTTCGACACGATGGTCGGCGAGCGGGGCGTCAAGCTCTCCGGCGGCCAGCGCCAGCGGGTCGCCCTCGCCCGGGCGATCCTGCGGGACGCCCCGATCCTGCTCCTGGACGAGGCGACCAGTGCGCTGGACTCCGAGAGCGAGATGCTCGTCCAGGAGGCGCTGTGGCGGCTCATGGAGGGGCGTACGGCGCTCGTGGTGGCGCACCGGCTGAGCACGGTCGCCTCCATGGACCGGCTCGTGGTCCTGGACCGCGGCCGGATCGTCGAGCAGGGCACGCACCACGAACTGCTCGCCGCCGAGGGCGCCTACGCCAAGCTGTGGCAGCACCAGTCGGGCGGCTTCCTCGACGAGGACCCGGCACGGGCCGAAGTGCACTGAGGGCTTCGCTGGGTGGCGCGGGTGTCGGTTGTCGGTCGCCCGCGGCGCCGTCGTGGCTGGTCGCGCAGTTCCTCCCCCAGCCCCCGGCCGGGGGGACCCCCAGCGCCCCTTACGGGGCGCTGCCGACCCGTAGGGAACTTCGCCCGGCCTGCTTGGAAGACGCTGGCCGGACACGGGCGGGTGGTAGACAGGTGATCATGACCGACCTGAACGCCCCCGCCCGCCCGGCAGGCCTGCGATGACCGCCGGGACCGACACCCCCGACCGCCGGGGCCGCACCGGACTCGACCGCACCGGCCTGGACCTGACCGGCAACCCGCGTGTGAAGGTCCGGGAGGTGAGACTGCTGTCCAGCCACTGGTACGTCGAGCGGGCCACCACCTTCGACTACCGGCACGCCGACGGCACCTGGCACACCGAGGAACGCGAGACCCACGACCGCGGCAACGGCGCGACGCTCCTCCTCTACGACGCCGAGCGCGAAACCGTCCTGCTCACCCGCCAGTTCCGCTTCCCGGTATACGTCAACGGCCACCCCGACGGCATGCTGGTCGAGACCCCGGCGGGCCTCCTGGACGCCGCCGACGAACACCCGGAACACGCGGTCCGCCGGGAGGTCGTCGAGGAGACCGGCCACACGGTCGGCGCCGTCCAGCACGTCTTCGACGTCTACATGAGCCCCGGCTCGGTCACCGAACGGATCTCCTTCTACGCGGCCGCCTACGGCCCTTCCACCCGCACCCACGAGGGCGGCGGCCTGGACGAGGAGGGCGAGGACATCGAGATCCTCGAACTCCCCTTCCGCCGGGCCCTGGAGATGATCCGGACGGGCGAGATCGCCGACGCGAAGACCATCATGCTGCTCCAATGGGCAGCACTGGAAGGCCCGTTCGCATCCAAGTGAGACCAGCCCCCGCGCCCCCGAAGGGGCGCGGGGAACTGCGCGACCAGCCACGACGGACTCGCAGTCGCCGAACGGCCTTGTCGGCTCGGCGCTAGGCGAACGCCCGGCGCTCCCGCACGACGGCGATGTCGCCCGGCGCCACGACAACCGTCCCGTCGACCGGCTTCCCGGAGAGCAGCTCCACCGCTCCGGCCGCCACCGCGACCTCGGCCCCCTCCCCGGCATGGTCGATGACGAACACATAGTCCGCGTCCGCCCCGCGCCGCAGGACGACCTCCACGCCCGCCGGCGCGGTACGGCCCGCGGCCACACCCGCCTCCGTGCGGATCCGGTCGAGCAGGCCCGCCAGGGTCTCCGCGTCCGGCAGGGTCGCCAGGTACCAGGCGCTGCCGGTGCCGTACGCGTGCCGCGTCACCGCCGGGACACCGGTCACAGGGCCGTCGGCGTAGGACGTGACCACCTCGGCGCCCTCCGGCCGCACCCGCTCCGACCACAGCGAGCCCGTGCCGCCCTCGCTCAGCGCCACCCGCTCACCCGGCAGCAGCGGGAACAGCTCGTCCGTGCGGACGCCCAGGACCTCCCGGAACGCACCCGGGTAACCGCCCAGCCGCACATGGCTGTTCTCGTCCACCATGCCGCTGTGGAAGCCGACGGCGAGGGTGCCGCCGGCCTCGGCGAAGGACGTCAGGTTGGCCGCGCCGGCGTCGTCCACCAGGTACAGGTTCGGGGCCAGGACCACCTTGTACGCCGACAGGTCCGCGTCCGGCCGGACGAAGTCCACGGCCACGCCCGCCCGCCACAGCGGCTCGTACCAGGCGCGGGCCAGGTCCAGGTAGCGCAGCTCGCCGCTCGGCTGGGAGGGGAACTCCAGCGCCCAGCGGGCGTCCCAGTCCCAGACGACGGCCACCTCGGCGGTGCCGGTGCTGCCCCGCACCTCCGCCAACGCCCCCAGATCCGCGCCCAGCCGGACCACGTCCCGCCAGATCTGGCTGTCGGTCCCGGCGTGCGGCAGCATCGCCGAGTGCCACTGCTCGGCGCCGGCCTTCGCCGCCCGCCACTGGAAGTAGCAGATGCCGTCCGCACCGTGCGCCACATGGGCGAGCGCGTTGCGGCGCAACTCACCGGGGTTCTTGGCCCGGTTGACGGGCTGCCAGTTGACCGCGCCCGTCGAGTGCTCCATCAGCAGCCACGGCCCGCCCGCCAGCGACCGCATCAGATCGCCGCTCAGCGCGACGTCGATCTCCGACTCGGGGTCGGCGGACATCAGATAGTGGTCGTTGGCCACCACGTCCAGCTCCGGTGCCCAGCGCCAGTAGTCGAGGGCGTCGAAGTTGTGCATCACCATGAAGTTGGTGGTGGCGGGGATCGCGGGCGCCGCCTCCCGGAGGACGTCCCGCTCCGCCGTGTACAGCGACAGCAGCTCGTCCGAGCAGAAGCGCCGCCAGTCCAGCTGGTGCGTCGGGTTGGGTACGGCACCGGTCGCGCGGGGCGGCAGGATCTCGTCCCAGTCGTAGTACCACTGGCTCCAGAAGGTGGTGCCCCAGGCGTGGTTGAGGGCGGCCAGGTCGTCGCCGTACCGGGCCCGCAGCCAGCGGCGGAAGGACTCCGCGCTGGTGTCGCAGTAGCAGGCCGCGTTGTGGCAGCCGTACTCGTTGTGGACGTGCCACATCTTCACGGCCGGGTGGCTCGCGTACCGCTCGGCGAGGGCGCCCGCGATCCTGAGCGCGGCCTCGCGGTAGGCGGGGCTGCTCGGGCAGAACGTCTGCCGGCTGCCGTACGACAGGGTGCGGCCGTCGTGGTCCACCGGGAGCGCCTCGGGGTGGGCGCGGAAGAACCAGGCCGGCGGGGCGGCCGTCGGGGTGGCGAGGTCGGCGGCGATGCCGTTCTCGTGGAGGAGGTCGAGGACCTTGTCCATCCGCGAGAAGTCGTGGACGCCCTCGGAGGGCTCCATCAGCGCCCACGAGAAGATGCCGACGCTCACCATGGTGACGCCCGCCTCGCGCATCAGACGGACGTCCTCGGCCCACACCTCCTCGGGCCACTGCTCGGGGTTGTAGTCGCCGCCGTAGACGATGCCCGGGACGGAGAGGGTGCGGTCGCTCATCGGCTGACTCCGGTTGCTCCGGTGAGAAGGCGGCGGGTCGTGTCCACGCCCCACGGGTCGAGGGAGAGCAGCCGGTCGCTGGAGGCGACCAGGCCGCCGACGGCCTCCACATGGGCCGCCCAGCGGGCGCGGGTCTCCACGGCGGGGCGGGCCATCAGGCAGTCGGGGTCGTTGATCCAGAGCCGGCCGTGCTGCCACTGGCGGCCGACACCGGTGAACTCGGCCGGGTCCTGGCCCGGTTGGCTGTAGTCACCGGCCTGGGGGCGGCGGTGCGGGGCCGTGTCCGGGCTGACCCGCATCGCGTCGAACAGGCCGATGGAGGGCAGGATCGGCGCACCGCAGCCGAGGAGGTAGGCGTCGGCGCCGATGGCCTCCCGGATCAGCGCGATCCCGAGCCGGTACGCGGTGAGCGGGTCCGCGCCCGAGTGCCGTACGCCGTCCAGCGCACCCGCGTAGAGGAAGTCGACCTTGAAGTAGTCGTAGCCCTCGGCGCGGAGCGTGGCGAAGACGTCGGTGAGGTAGGCCGCGGCGGCCGGGTGGGTGGTGTCCAGGACGTACAGGTCGTGGCCCCAGTTGCGGCCCGCGTGCAGCGGGTTGCCGTCGGGGTCGCGGACCAGCCAGTCCGGGTACGTCTCGGCGAGCGCGCTCGCCGGGTCGACCAGGAAGGGCGCCGTCCAGATGCCCGCCCGGCGGCCGCGGGCGCGGATGGCGTCCGCGATGCCCCGCCGGGAGCGGAAGCGGCCGGAGAGGTTCAGCCAGTCGCCCAGGGCGCTCTGGTAGCCGTCGTCGATCTGCACCACGTCGATCGGCAGGTCGAGGGTGTCCATCGCGCGCAGGTTCTCGTGGATGTCGTCCTCGGTGACGGCCGTGAAGTACTCGTACCAGGAGCACCAGACGGTGGGTGCCGGGCGGGGCGCCGGCAGGGCCAGGGAGTCGGCCCAGTCGGCCAGCGCGGACTGGATGTCCGCGCCGGTCCACTCCTTGACCGGGCCGTCGGCCTCGACCTCGGCGACACCGCCGGCGACGGTCAGCCGGACCGACGGCACCTCGTGCAGCGGGTCCGTCGCCGCCCAGAGCCGGACCGGGGAACCGTCCCCCGGGTCGAGCGCCAGCAGGCCCTCGCCCTGGAAGGCCCCGGCGGGCACTCCGCGGCCGGGGCGGTAGCACACGGTCGCCCAGTTGTCGTTCGTCGGGCGGTGCGGGGCGGCGCCGAGGGCGTAGGAGCCGCTCGGCGACCAGGACTGCCAGCCCTCCTCGTGGACACGGGCGGTGCGCGTGTCCACGGGCAGGGCGGCGACCGGGGTGAACGGGTTGTGCACGGGGTTCTCTTTCGGAGGGGGCGGGTCAGCCCTTGGCGGAGCCCAGGGTCAGACCGCTGACGAACTGCTTCTGGAGCGCGAAGTACACGACCAGCGTCGGGATCGCGGTGAGCAGGGAGCCTGCGGCGACCAGGTTCGGGTCGGTGAAGTACTGGCCCGAGAGGTTGTTCAGCGCCGAGGTGATCGGCATGTTCTCTCCGGTCGAGATCAGCACCAGGGCCCAGAAGAAGTCGTTGTAGATCCAGATCGACAACAGGGTCGCCAGGGCCGCCATCGCCGGCCGGCACAGCGGCAGCGTGATCTGCCAGTACAGCCGCCACACCGACGCGCCGTCCACCAGCGCGGCCTCGGTCAGCTCGTGCGGCAGCGACCGCATGTAGTTGCTGAGCACGAACGCGCAGAACCCGGACTGGAACGCCACATGGATCAGCACCAGGCCGAGCGCCGAGTCGTACAGCTTGCCGCTCTCCGTGATGCCCGGCAGGTTCGTCAGCAGGTACAGCCGGTACAGCGGGGTGATGATGACCTGCTGCGGCAGCAGGTTGCCCGCCGTGAACACCAGCAGCAGCGCCAGGTTGAGCCGGAAGTCGAAGCGGCTGACGTAGAACGCGACCATCGACGACAGGAACAGCGTGAGCAGCACGGCCGGGACCGCGATGATCAACGTGTTCATGAAGTAGTGGGTCATGTCCGACTGCGTGAACGCGTTCTTGAAGTTGTCGAAGTTCAGCGTGTGCGGCCAGGACACGTAACCGCGGTCGCTGGTCTCGCTGTACGGGCGCAGCGCCGAGAAGATCGCCCACAGCAGCGGGGCGAGCCATGCCAGCGCCGTGACGGCGAGGAAGACATGCAGCAGGACGCGGGCCGGACGGATCGGGGTGCGCTGTTTGGCCAGCGCGCTCACGGTGCTCATGCGCGCCGCTCCTTCCGGAAGGTCGCGATCAGATACGGGATGATCACGATCAGGGAGATGAACAGCAGCACCACCGCGATCGCCGAGCCGTAACCGATGCGGCTGGACTCGCCGATGATGTTGTTGGTCACCAGGATGGAGAGCAACTCGGTGCCCTGGGCGCCCTTGTTGAAGACGAAGACCAGGTCGAAGGCGCGCAGCGCCTCGATGATGGTGACGACCAGGACGACCGTGTTGGTCGGCCGCAGGGTCGGGAAGATGACGTTCTTGAACGTCTGCCACTCGTTGGCGCCGTCGAGGGCCGAGGCCTCGCGCAGCGACGGGTCGACGCTCTTCAGGCCGGCCAGGTAGAGGATCATCATGTAGCCGGCGTGCCGCCAGGACGCGGCGATCAGGACCGCCCACAGGTTGAGCTTCGGGTCACCGATCCAGTCGATGTAGTGGCCCGGCTTGTTGGCGCCGATGATGCTGTTGATCAGGCCCGTGTCCGGGTTGTAGATCAGCTGCCAGACGAACCCGATGCACGCCATGGAGATGACGACCGGCAGGAAGAACGCCGTCTGGTAGACCCGGGTGAACCGGATCCTCTTGTCCAACTGCACGGCCAGGAACAGGCCGAACGGCGTCGGGATCAGGATGAGGACGACGAACCAGATGACGTTGTGCTGGACCGCGGGCCAGAACTGCGGGTTGTCGCTGAAGAGTTGCTGGAAGTTGTCGAGCCCGACCCACTTGATGGAGTCGAAGCCGATGCCGTCCCAGGTGGTGAAGGCCAGCAGGATCGAGGCGAGTGCGGTCACCCAGACGAGCAGGACATGGAGGACCGTCGGCACGCCGGCCATGAAGGCCAGCGTGATGCGGTCGCGGCGGGTCAGCAGGCGCTTGTGCCCCTGCCGGACCCGCTTCTTCTCGGACGCGCGCCCAGGAGGCGGCACGGCGGCCGCCTCCTGGGACTTCGTGGTGGTTTCAGTCGTCATTCAGTCGGCTCACTCGGACGCGAAGATGGTCTTCTTCTGGCGCTCGATCGACGAGAGCAGACTGTCGACGCCCTTCGGGTTCTGCAGGAACTTCTGCAGGCCGGGCTGCATCACCGTCGAGGTGAAGTCCGGGCGGGAGTCGCGGTCCATGAACTGGGTCAGGCTCTTGGCGTTGCTGATCATGTCGTACGCCTTCTTCTGCAGGGCGGAGTACGACGAAGTGTCCGCCTTGGAGGAGGCGGCGACCACGCTGGAGTCGGCCTTGAGGTAGATCTGCTCGGCCGCGGGGGTGCCGAGGTACTCCATCAGCTTGAAGGCGCCGCTCTTGTTCTTCGGGGACTTGCTGACCATGTAGCCGTCGGTGGGCGCCTCGACGGTGTCCTGGCCGTACGCGGAGTTGATCTCCGGGAAGGCGAAGAAGTCGAGGTCGTCCAGGTCGGCCTTGTTGGTGAACTGCTGGGCCACGAAGGAGCCGAGGAGGTACATGCCGGCCTTCTTGGAGACCAGGGTCTGCGCGGCGTCCTGCCAGGTGCGGCCCATGAAGCCGTCCTGGTGGTAGGGGAGGATCTCGGCCCAGTGGTCGAAGACGGCCTTGACCTTCGGGTCGGTCCACTCGGCCTTGCCGCCCATCAGGTCGACGTGGAAGTCGTACCCGTTGATGCGGAAGTTGAGCTGGTCGAAGGTGCCCATCGCCGGCCACGCGTCCTTGTCGCCGAAGGCGATCGGGACCAGGCCGTCCTGCTTCATCTGCTTGCACAGGGCCACGAAGGCGTCCCAGGTGGTGGGAACGGTGTAGCCCTTCTCCTGGAAGACGCTCTTGCGGTAGAAGATCGCCCAGGGGTAGGTGTCCAGCGGCACGAAGTAGTACTTGCCGTCCTCGCCCTTGCTGAGCTTCTTCATCGCGTCGGGGAAGCCGTCGCCGATCTTGTCCCAGACCTCGTCGATCGGGGTGGCGAGGCCCTTCTTCGCGAAGAACTGCATCCGGTACCCGGCGAACCAGTTGAACACGTCGTCCGGCGTGCCCTGAAGGTAGGAGTTGATCTGCTCCTGGAAGGTGTTGTGGTCCTTCGTGTTGACGTCGACCGTGATGCCCGACTGCTTCTTGAAGGTCGCGTACATCTCCGCGTAGGCCTTCTTCGGCACGGCGTCCGAGCCGTTGGAGCCGAGAGAGACCGTCTTCGGGTCGGAGGAGGATCCGCTGCCGCCGCACGCGGAGAGCAGGGGTATGCCGCCGGCGAGAAGGGCGGCCGAACCGGCCCCACGCAGAACGTTACGGCGGCTCGGACCCGGCAGGTGAAGACCGGACGGGGAGATGCGCATGGCGGCTCCTGAGTAACAGGGTTCGGCAAGGGGAGAGTTGATCTCCGAAAGGTCCCGAAACCGATCAGAAACCAACTCGGCCGAACATCGTGGGCGCAATAACAGCCGCTTGTCCGCTCATGCGTCAATAGCCTGCGTCCCTCTCACCCGTCTCTTGCCCGAAACGTAATCGACATGGTTGCCTGCCGGTTTGTTGAACAGAGCGGGACGATCGGGCCCCCAGGGGGCGAACTCCCTGGGGGCTCGTGTGCGGGCATGTTGGTTTCCCGTGGCGGGACCAGCGGTTAAACCCGCGGCGGCCGTACCGCCACACACCGTTCCACGCAGCGTTCCGCGCCCGTCCTACGGCCGTACGAGCAGCTGGAAGTCGAAGGCGTACCGGGACGCCCGGTAGACATGGCTGCCGTACTCCACCGGGCGCCCGGTGTCGTCGTAGGCCGTGCGTCGCATGGTGAGCAGGGCGGCGCCCTCCTGTTCGTCGAGGCGGGCGGCCTCCTCGGCGGTGGCGCTGCGGGCGCCCACGGTCTGCCGGGCGCTGTGCAGGGTGATGCCCGCCGTGCGCATCATCCGGTACAGACCGGTCGACTCCAGGCGTTCCGTGTCGAGTTCGAGCAGGACGGCGGGCAGGTAGTTGCAGAGGAACGCCACCGGCTGGCCGTGCGTGCAGCGCAGCCGCTCCAGCACGACCACCTCGGCGCCCTCCGCGATGCCGAGCGCGGCGGCCACCTCGCCGGTCGCCGGGATCCGCTCGTTGCGCAGCACCCGGGTGGTCGGGCCCTGCCCGGCCGACTCCAGGTCGTCGTAGAGGCTGCTCAGCTCCAGCGGCCGCTTGACCTGGCTGTGCACCACCTGGGTGCCCACGCCCCGCCGGCGCACGAGGAGGCCCTTGTCGACGAGGGACTGGATGGCCTGGCGGACCGTGGGCCGGGACAGGCCGAGCCGTACCGACAGGTCGATCTCGTTGCCCAGGAGGTTCCCCGGGGCGAGGACGCCGTGCTCTATGGCCTCCTCCAGCTGCTGGGCGAGCTGGTAGTAGAGCGGTACGGGACTGCCGCGGTCCAGGGCGAAGTCGAGCGAGTCGAGCGCCGAGACGGTCGCGGTGCGGGCGGAACCACCGGTTCGGGCCACCGGGACACCTCCTTCCGGGATTCGTGGGTTCACAGGTGCCGACGGCGCTCGGCGCGCTGCCGGTCGTAGTCCTCGCGGGCCCGGACGGCGGCCTCGCGGGCGGCGGTCTCGGCGACCGGCACGTCCCACCAGGCCTCGGCCGCGGGCGCGGTGGGCGCCGGGTCCGTCTCGACGTACACGCAGGTCGGCCGGTCGCTCGCCCGGGCCGCCGCGAGGGCCTCGCGCAGCTCGCGCACGGTCTTGGCGCGCAGCACCTCCATGCCGAGGCTGGCCGCGTTGGCGGCGAGGTCGACCGGCAGCGGGGCGCCGCCGAAGGTGCCGTCGGCCACGCGGTAGCGGTAGGCGGTGCCGAACCGCTCGCCGCCCACCGACTCGGAGAGGCCGCCGATGGAGGCGTACCCGTGGTTCTGGATCAGCACCAGGTTGACGGGCAGGCCCTCCTGGACGGCGGTGACGATCTCGGTCGGATTCATCAGATACGTGCCGTCGCCGACCAGCGACCAGACCACGGTGTCCGGGGCCGCCTGCTGGACGCCGATGCCGGCCGGGATCTCGTAGCCCATGCAGGAGTAGCCGTACTCCAGGTGGTACTGGCGCGGCGAGCGGGCCCGCCAGAGCTTGTGGAGGTCGCCCGGGAGCGAGCCGGCCGCGTTGATGACAACGTCGTCATCGCCCACCACCGCGTCCAGGACGCCGAGCACCTGCGTCTGGGTCGGCACGGCGTCCTCGTCGTCCGCGCGGTAGGCGGCCTCGACGACGGCGTCCCAACGCTCCTTGCCGGCCCGGTACTCGGCCTCGTAGTCCGCGGCCACCCGGTGCCCGGCGAGGGCCTCGGTGAGGGCGTCCAGCCCCGCCAGCGCGTCGCAGACGAGGGTGCGGGCGGCCAGCTTGTGGGCGTCGAAGCCGGTGATGTTCAGGTTGAGGAAGCGGACGTCCGGGTTCTGGAAGAGGGTGCCGGAGGCCGTGGTGAAGTCCGAGTACCGGGTACCGACCCCGATGACCAGGTCGGCGGTGCGGGCCAGGTCGTCGGCGACGGCGGTCCCGGTGTGGCCGATACCGCCCAGGTCGGCCGGGTGGTCGTGGCGCAGCGAGCCCTTGCCCGCCTGGGTCGAGGCCACGGGGATGCCGGTGGCCTCCACAAGGGCCCTCAGGGCGTCCTCGGCGCGGCTGTGGTGGACTCCGCCGCCCGCCACGATCAGAGGCCGCCGAGCGGCCCGTACGGCGCTCACGGCGTCCGCCAGCTCGACCGGGTCGGGGGCGGGCCTGCGGACCCGCCAGACGCGCTCGGCGAAGAACTCCTCGGGCCAGTCGTACGCCTCCGCCTGGACGTCCTGGGGGAGGGCGAGGGTGACCGCGCCGGTCTCGGCCGGGTCGGCGAGCACCCGCATGGCGTTCAGGGCGGACGGGATCAGCGCCTCGGGGCGGGTGATCCGGTCGAAGTAGCGGGAGACCGGGCGCAGCGTGTCGTTGACGGAGACGTCGAACTCGACCGGGTGCTCCAGCTGTTGCAGCAGCGGGTCGGGCGCGTGGCTCGCGAAGTAGTCGCCGGGGAGCAGCAGCACCGGCAGCCGGTTGATGGTGGCGAGGGCGGCGCCGGTCACCAGGTTGGTGGCGCCCGGGCCGATGGAGGTGGTCACCGCCTGCGCGGAGAGCCGGTCCAGCTGGCGGGCGTGGCCGACGGCCGCGTGCACCATCGCCTGCTCGTTGCGGCCCTGGTGGTACGGCATGACGTCGGCGTACTCCAGGAGCGCCTGGCCGATACCCGCCACATTGCCGTGGCCGAAGATGCCCCAGGTGCCGGCGATCAGCCGGTGCCGGACGCCGTCGCGCTCGGTGTACTGGGCGGACAGGAACCGCACCAGTGCCTGGGCGACGGTCAGGCGGGTGGTCGGCTGGCTCATGGGGACCTCATTCGGGCGGGGTGGTGTGCAGGGGTACGCCGGGCGGGAGCGGGTAGGGATCGCGAGGCTCCCCGGGTGGGGCGGGATGCCTCTCAGGTGTAGATCGGGGCAGGCCGAGCTGTCAATGGTTTGTACTTACATTCGGACCTGAGTGTGAAATGATGTCTTAACAAAGTATTGACAGCGGGCCGCGCAGGGACTTGTATCCCGTCCCAACGCACAGCACCGACCCGGACCGGCGCGTTCCGGACCGGGTCCAGGATCCTCGCGGATCCCCTTTCTTTCCCGTCGCACAGTGAGGTGCAGGCAAGATGGACCGCTCATCCCGTATCCGTCCGCGGAGACTGGCCCCCTTCGTGGCCGTGGCCGTGGCGGCCACCCTGACCCTCGCCGGCTGCTCCAGCAGCTCCGGAGGAAAGAAGTCGGAGGAGGGCGGTACGTCCGCCTCCGCCGGCAAGGCGAGCACCCCCCGCATGACGGTCGCACTGGTCACCCACCAGGCGCCCGGCGACACCTTCTGGGACATCGTCCGCAAGGGTGCCCAGGCGGCCGCCGACAAGGACAACGTCAAGCTCGTCTACTCCGCCGACCCGAACGCCGGCAACCAGGCCAACCTGGTGCAGAACGCGATCGACCAGAAGGTCGACGGGATCGCCGTCACCCTCGCCAAGCCGGACGCCCTCAAGGCCGTCATCGGCAAGGCGACCGCGGCGAACATCCCGGTCGTCGGGCTCAACTCCGGTGTGAGCGACTGGAAGAAGCTCGGCCTGCTGGAGTTCTTCGGCCAGGACGAGACGGTCGCGGGCGAGGCGCTCGGCAACCGGCTGAACACGGAGGGCGCCAAGAAGGTCGTCTGTGTCATCCAGGAGCAGGGCAACGTCGGCCTCACCCAGCGGTGCGACGGCGTGAAGAAGACGTTCTCGGGGACGACGGAGACCCTGTACGTCGACGGCACCTCGCCGACCTCGGTCAAGTCCACGATCACCGCCAAGCTCAAGACGGACAGCGCCATCGACCACGTGATCACGCTCGGCGCCCCCATCGCGCTGATCGCCGTGCAGTCGGTGTCCGACGCGGGCAGCAAGGCGAAGATCGCCACCTTCGACCTCAACAAGGACCTGACCGGCGCCATCAGCAAGGGGACCATCGAGTTCGCCGTGGACCAGCAGCCCTACCTGCAGGGCTACCTGGCGGTCGACTCGCTGTGGCTCTACAAGAACAACGGGAACTACATGGGCGGCGGTGAGCAGCCGGTGCTGACCGGGCCGGCCTTCGTCGACAAGACCAACGTCGACAAGGTCGCCGAGTTCGCCGCGAAGGGCACTCGGTGATCGTATGAGCCAGCAGGCACAGCCGGCGGTGTCCACACCGCCGGCCCCCGGCCCCAAGGAGAAGGACGGCCGCACCGCACAACGCCCACTGGCGCTCCGGGTGCTGGCCCGTCCGGACGTGGGCGTCTTCCTCGGCGCCGTCGCGGTCTACGTCTTCTTCCTGGTCGCCGCGCCGCCGGTGCGCGAGGCCAGTTCGATGGCGAACATCCTCTACCAGTCGTCGACCATCGGCATCATGGCGCTGCCGGTCGCCCTGCTGATGATCGGCGGCGAGTTCGACCTGTCGGCGGGCGTCGCCGTCATCACCTCGGCGCTCACCGCCGCCATGCTCGCCTACCAGCTGTCCATGAACGTCTGGGTGGGCGTGATCGCGGCCCTGCTGGTGTCGCTGGCCATCGGCTTCCTGAACGGCTGGCTCGTCGTCAAAACGGGTCTGCCCAGCTTCCTGATCACCCTGGGAAGCTTCCTGATCCTCCAGGGCGTCAACCTCGCGGTCACCAAGCTGGTCACCGGCAATGTCGCCACCGACGACATCAGCAACATGGATGGCTTCGACCAGGCCAGGAGCGTCTTCGCCTCCTCCTTCCACATCGGCGACGTCGAAGTGAAGATCACCATCGTGTGGTGGCTGGTCTTCGCGGCGATCGCCACCTGGGTGCTGCTGCGTACCAAGTACGGCAACTGGGTCTTCGCGGTCGGCGGCAACAAGGAGTCCGCCCGGGCGGTCGGTGTGCCGGTGACCTTCACCAAGATCTCGCTGTTCATGCTGGTCGGTTTCGGTGCCTGGTTCGTCGGCATGCACCAGTTGTTCTCCTTCAACACGGTGCAGTCCGGCGAGGGCGTGGGCCAGGAGCTGATCTACATCTCCGCGGCCGTCATCGGCGGCTGTCTGCTGACGGGCGGTGCGGGTTCGGCGATCGGCCCGGTCTTCGGCGCCTTCATGTTCGGGATGGTGCAGCAGGGCATCGTCTACGCGGGCTGGAACCCGGACTGGTTCAAGGCCTTCCTCGGCGTGATGCTGCTCGGCGCCGTCATGATCAATCTGTGGGTCCAGCGCACCGCGACCAGGAGGTGACCCGATGACAGACAACACCACCGGAACCCACGGTGCCGTCCTCCGGGACACGGCACCCGCCGAGGGCGCCCCGATCGTCGAACTGCGCGGCGCGGGCAAGTCCTACGGCAACATCCGTGCCCTGCACGGTGTGGACCTGAGGGTCTTTCCCGGCCGGGTCACCTGTGTCCTGGGTGACAACGGGGCCGGCAAGTCGACCCTCATCAAGATTATTTCGGGGCTGCATCAGCACACGGAGGGCGATTTCCTGGTCGACGGGGAGCCGGTGCGCTTCACCACCCCGCGTGAGGCCCTGGACAAGGGCATCGCCACCGTCTACCAGGACCTCGCCACCGTTCCCCTGATGCCGGTGTGGCGGAACTTCTTCCTGGGCTCCGAGATGACCCGGGGCCCCTGGCCGGTACGGCGTCTGGACATCGCCCGGATGAAGGAGACCGCCGACCGGGAACTGCGCAACATGGGCATCGTCCTGGACGACCTGGACCAGCCCATCGGGACGCTCTCCGGCGGGCAGCGGCAGTGCGTGGCCATCGCCCGTGCTGTCTACTTCGGTGCCCGGGTGCTGATCCTGGACGAGCCCACCGCCGCTCTCGGCGTCAAGCAGTCCGGTGTGGTCCTGAAGTACATCGCGGCCGCCCGCGAACGCGGCCTCGGCGTCATCTTCATCACCCACAACCCGCACCACGCGTACATGGTCGGCGACCACTTCAGCGTGCTGCGTCTGGGCACCCTCGAACTCTCCGCCGAGCGCAGCGAGATCACCCTCGAAGAGCTCACCAACCACATGGCGGGCGGCACCGAACTCGCCGCCCTCAAGCACGAACTGTCCCAGGTCCGCGGAGTCGACACCGAGGAACTCCCGGAAGAGGAGGACCTCACCGCCCCCGCGGTGACCGGTCCGGAAGGAAAGTCCTGACCCATGGCGAACGCCCTCGACCGCATCCGCGTCGGCTCGGCCCCCGACTCCTGGGGCGTCTGGTTCCCGGACGACCCCCAGCAGGTCCCCTGGGAACGCTTCCTCGACGAGGTCTCCGAGGCCGGGTACTCCTGGATCGAACTCGGTCCGTACGGCTACCTCCCCACCGACCCGGCCCGCCTCACCGACGAGATCGCCCGGCGGAACCTGAAGGTCTCGGCCGGTACCGTCTTCACCGGCCTGCACCGCGGCCCCGCCGTCTGGGACTCCACCTGGGAGCACGTCAGCCAGGTCGCCGCGCTCACCCAGGCGATGGACGCGAAGCACCTGGTGGTCATCCCGTCCTTCTGGCGGGACGACAAGACCGCCGAGATCCTGGAGCCGCACGAGCTCACCGGCGAGCAGTGGGCCCACCTCACCAAGGGCATGGAACGGCTCGGCCACGAGGTGAAGGAGACGTACGGGCTGGACATCGTCGTCCATCCGCACGCCGACACCCACATCGACACCGAGGACCACGTGGAGCGCTTCCTCGACTCGACCGACACGGACCTGGTCAACCTCTGCCTGGACACCGGCCACTACGCCTACTGCGGCGGCGACAGCGTCAAGCTGATCGAGACCTACGGCGAGCGGATCGGCTACCTCCACCTCAAGCAGGTGGACCCGGCGATCCTGGCCGACGTGCAGGCCAAGGGCACCCCGTTCGGGCCGGCCGTGGCCCAGGGCGTGATGTGCGAACCGCCCACCGGGGTACCGGAGCTGGGCCCGGTGATGGAGGCGGCGCAGCGGCTGGGCGTCGACCTGTTCGCCATCGTCGAGCAGGACATGTACCCCTGCGAGCCGGACAAGCCGCTGCCCATCGCGGTGCGCACCCGGCAGTTCCTGCGGTCCTGCGGCGCCTGAGCCCGGGAACACACGCCTGGACCCGGACGTTCTTCCGGACGACGGGACGAAACCGGACTCCGCCGCGGCGGCCACCAAGCCGCCGCCGTGGCGGAGGACACGGGCCATGGGGGCGAGGATGACACACGAAGAGCACGCGGAGCCGGACGCCGACGCTGCCGACGAGGTGCTGCGGCACCAGCGTTTCGGCGCGCTGCCGGAGCGGATCCGCCCGGAGGACATGGTCGAGACCAGGCCGGCGATCGGGCACGACCCGGACCGGGACGCCTACGACCCGGACGAGTTCGCGGTGCGCTACGGCCTCTGAGCCGCCGGGACCGGGACCGCGCCGTGGGCGAGCAGGCTCTCGGCGCAGTCCAGCACCGTCTCCCGGGCCGGGCGCGGCTGCCAGCCCAGCAGCCGCGCCGCCTTCTCGGTGCTGTGCCGGTTGCGCCGGCCCAGCGCCGGGGTGATCTCGCGCAGCGCGGGGTCCCGGAAGCGGGCCGCGAGCCGCACCGCGAAGTCCGGCAGCCGACGCGTCGGCACCTGCCGCCCGCGCTCGCCGAGGCCCTCCCGCAGGAACCGCGCCAGGTCCGCCATCCACACGAACTCACCGGTGGCCAGGAACCGTTCGCCGGCGGCGGCCGGTGAGGTCATCGCGCTGAGGTGGACGTCGACCAGGTCCCGGACGTCCACCACCTCCAGCCCGATCCGGGGCACGCCGGGCATCGCCCCGGAGAGCATCCGGGCGATGATGCCGACGGAACCGGCGACGTCCGCCGTCAGCACCGGCCCGAACACGGCGCCGGGCAGCACGGTGGCCAGCTCGGTCGGCCCGTCGTGCCCCCGCATGAACTCCCAGGCCGCCAGCTCGGCGAGGGTCTTCGAACGCCGGTAGGGGATCAGCGCCGGATCCTCCGGATCGGTCCACAGCGTCTCGTCGGTGACACCCTCCGAGGCGTACGACGACGGGCTCGCGGTGTTCGCGGCCGACGTCATCACCACCCGCCGTACGCCCGCCGCGGTGGCCGCCCGCAGCACCCGCAGGGTGCCCTCCCTGGCGGGGCCGATCAGGTCCGGCGACTGGGCGCTGACGCCCAGCGGCGAGGCCACATGGAGCACCCGGTCGACGCCCTTCATCGCGGCCTCCCAGCCGGCGTCGGCGGTGAGGTCGGCGACGGCGAAACCCAGCCGCCCGGCCGGGTCGGCGACCGTCGAGACGGCATCGGCCACCGCCTGCTCCCGGCCCGGTGAGCGCACGGTCGTCCGCACGTCGTAACCGCGCCGCAGCAGCTCGGCGACGCACCAGCCGGCGATGTACCCGGTGCCACCGGTCACCAGGACGAGTTCGGGCATGACTGACCTCCACGGACGCGGTGGGATGTGCCACAATCGGCAAGGAAACGGAGACCCCTCCGCTACGTCTCCCAACGTACCGGAGGGGTCTCCGGATAGCAATCCACTTCGGACGGACGACTGACACCCGTGAACCCGCAGCCCTCGAAGCCGACCCGGAAGGACGCCCGCGACAACCGGGACCGGATCCTCGCCGCCGCCCGCGCGGAGCTGGCCGCCTCCACCTCGGCCTCGCTCTCCGCCATCGCCCGCAAGGCCGGCGTCGGCATCGGCACGCTCTACCGGCACTTCCCGACCCGGGAGGCGCTGATCATGGAGCTGTACCGGCACGACCTCCAGCACCTGATCGACCTCGCGCCTGGCCTGCTTCAGACGCATCCCCCGCTGGAGGCCCTGCGCCGCTGGTTCGACGAGGTCGCCCACTACGGCCGGCTCAAGTTCGGCGTCTCCGAGGTCGTGCACGCGGCGACCGGCGGCGGCACCGACCCGATGTACGGGCCGTTCGTGCACGCCATCGGAACCCTGCTCGACGCCGGCGCCGCGGACGGCACGCTCAAGCCGGACGTCGACCCGGAGGACGTACTCCTCCAGCTCAGCGTCCTGTGGCGGATCGACCCGGGGCGCGGCGACGCGGAGGCGCGGGCGGCGCGGATCCTGCGGCTGATCGTGGACGGGCTGCGGGCCTAGCGGGGGGCCTGGCGGGGAACGGCGAAGGGGCGGGCGGAAGGACCGTGCTCCGGTCCTTCCGCCCGCCCCGCCGCCGTGCCCGGTGTCAGGCTCCGCGTACCTCCGCGATCGTCACCGGACGGTGCTCGTGCAGGGACAGCGTGCAGGCCTCCGCGATCCAGCCGGCCTCCAGGGCGTCCTCGACCGTGCAGGGGGAGGGGCGGCTGCCGGCCACGACCTCCGTGAACGCGGTGAGTTCGGCGCGGTAGGCCGCGGCGAAGCGGTCCATGAAGAAGTCGTGCGGGGTGCCCGCCGGGAAGGTCACCCCGGGCTCGACCGAACGCAGCGGGAGCTTGTCCTCCAGGCCGACGGCGATCGAGTCCTGGAACCCGTGCAGCTCCATGCGGACGTCGTACCCCCGGGCATTGTGTCGGGAGTTGGAGATCACCGCGATGGTGCCGTCGTCCAGCGTGAGGATCGCGCCGGTGGTGTCGGCGTCGCCCGCCTCCTTGATGTAGTCGGCGCCCCGGTTGCCGCCGACCGCGTACACCTCGGTGACCTCACGGCCGGTCACCCAGCGGATGATGTCGAAGTCGTGCACGGAACAGTCCCGGAAGATGCCGCCGGACACGGCGACATAGGCGGCGGGCGGCGGGGCCGGGTCCAGCGTGGTCGAGCGGACGGTGTGCAGCTTGCCCAGCTCGCCCGCCTGGACGGCGGCACGCGCGGCGACGAACCCGGCGTCGAAACGGCGGTTGTAGCCGATCTGGATCGGCACGCCCTTGCCCTGCACGGCCTTGAGGACCGCGACACCGTCACTCATGTGCTTGGCGACGGGCTTCTCGCAGAAGACGGGGATGCCCGCCTCGACACCGGCCAGGATCAGGGCGGGGTGGGCGTCAGTGGCGGCGGCCACCACGATGCCGTCCACGCCGGCGGCCAGCAGCGCCTCGGGCGAGTCCACGACCTCGCCGCCGAACTTCTCGGCGGCGGTCTTGGCGGCGTCCGCGAACGGGTCGGTGAGAACGAGCGACTCGACCGCGTCGAGCCCCGAGAGGGTCTCGGCGTGGAACGCGCCGATGCGGCCGAGGCCGAGGATTCCGATACGCATGGACTATTGCTCCTTGATCTTGATACGTAGGGTGGTACGGCACCCCGTCAGGGGCGCGGGGCTGTGTCGATATGCGGCTCCGCCGCGTGGGCGCGACCAGCCACAACGGCGCCGCAGACGACTCACGACCCGGCGCGGCACATCCCTAGTCGAGCCCGCCCAGCACGTTCTGGTCCCAGTCGATCACCGACCCGGTCACCACCCCCGACCGCTCGGACAGCAGGAACACCACGAAGTCCGCGATCTCGTCCGGTTGGCCGAGCTTTCCCATCGGCAGCCTGGCCGCGGCCTCGTCCCGCCAGCCGTCGTCCGCCCCATGGAAGGCCCGCTGCGTCGCGTCCTCGCCCTCCGTCGCCGTCCAGCCGATGTTCAGGCCGTTGATCCGCACCCGGTCCCAGCGGTGCGCGTGCGCCGCGTTGCGGGTCAGGCCGATCAGACCGGCCTTCGCGGCGACGTACGGCGCGAGAAACGGCTGCCCACCGTGCGCGGACGACGTGATGATGTTGACCACCGTGCCGGGCGCCTTGCGCGCGACCATGTCGGCGACCGCCGCCTGCATCGCGAAGAACGGCCCCTTGAGGTTGATCGCGATGTGCTGGTCGAACAGCTCGGGCGTGGTGTCCAGCAGGGTGCCCCGGGAGGTGAGCCCCGCCGAGTTGACCAGGCAGTCGATCCGGCCGTACGCGTCGACCACCGCGGCCACCGAGGCCTTGGCCTGTTCGGCGTCCGAGAGGTCGGCCCGCACGTACAGCGCCTTGCCGCCGGCGGCGGAGAGCTCGGCCACCAGGGCCTCGCCGGGCTCGGGGCGGCGGCCGGTGACGGCGACCGTGGCGCCCTCCCGGACCGCGGCCCGCGCGATGGCCGCGCCGACGCCCTGGCTGCCGCCGTTGACGAGGACGACCTTGTCGTGGAGAAGTCCCATGGAATCCTTGACCTTTCAGCTCTCGTGCCGGGCCGCGGCGGCCCGCAGCTCGTCCCGCAGCACCCGCGTGGCCCATCCCTCGCGCAGCGCCCGCCGCACCAGGTCCGCCTGCGAGGGCGGGGCCATACCCTCGACCGGCGGATCGCTGTCGAGGTTGGTCGGGAACGGGTAGCCCTCGGCGCTCGCCGCGATGACGTGCTCCAGCCAGGCCTCGGCGGCCCCCTCCGCCCGGCGCCGGCGCAGCACCGGGTAGACCGCGTTGGCCACCGCCTCCCGGTCCACCGTCTCCATGGCCCGCCCGAAGGCCGAGGACACCTGGAGCAGGTTGGCCATCCGCCGTACGTCGACGCTCCGGTTGGTGCCGGCCGCGTGGAACACCGCCGGGTTGAAGAACGCCGCGTCGCCCTTCGCCAGGGGCAGCTGCACGTGGTGGGCCTTGAAGTAGCCCTGGAACTCCGGCCGCCGCCAGGCCAGATAACCCGGCTCATAGGTCTGGGAGTAGGGGAGGTACAGCGTCGGCCCGGACTCCACCGGCATGTCGCAGTGCGCGACCGCGCCCTGGAGGGTGAGCACCGGGGAGAGGCGGTGCACATGGGCCGGGTAGGCCTCGGCCTGCTCGTCGGAGAGGAAACCGAGGTGGTAGTCGCGGTGCGCGGTCTGTGCCACGCCGCCCGGGTTGACCACGTTGATCTGCGAGGTGACCTGGTAGCCGGGGCCCAGCCAGGCCCGGGAGACCAGGGCCAGGATGTCGTTGGCGTAGTAGTCGGCGAACCCCTCCGGGTCGTAGAGCGCCGCCTTCTCCAGCGCGTTCCACACCCGTTCGTTGGCGCCCGGCTTCGCGAAGTGGTCGCCCGCGCCGGCACCCGACTCGTTCTGCTCCGAGATCAGCGCGTCGAAGACCGCCGTGGCCCGGTCGACGACCTGCGGATCGGGGAACGCGCCCTTGAAGAGGACGACGCCCGGGCCGTCGGTGAGGGCGCGCACGAGTTCGGTCCGCACCGCGTGGGGCGTGTCGGTGGTGCGCAGCCGCTCGCTGTCGTAGACGAGGACGTTGCGCTCGACGCCCGAGGCGTTCGGGTAGGCGGCCGGGTCGGTGGTCCGCTCGACCAGCGCGCGGAAGGTGTCGAGGTCGCAGTCCTGCTGGGAGAGCCAGGCGCGATCCTGTTCGGCGGCGAGGGACATCGGTGTCCTTCTTTCGGTCATGGCCAGGGTCACGGCCACGGTCACGGCCGCGGTGAGGGCCATGGGAGCGGAGAAGCTCTGTCATTCTTGTCAGTACAAACCCCTCGAACAACCAGCAGCGACCCATCAAAAACCCCTCAAGGAGCCAGGCCGTGGGCCATCCCTTCCCGATCCGTGAAATCGCACGTCAGGCAGGGCTCAGCGAGGCCACCGTGGACCGGGTGCTGAACGGCAGGGGAGGGGTGCGGGAGAGCACCGAGCGGGAGGTGCGGCAGGCGATCGCCGATCTGGACCGGCAGCGCACCCAGGTCCGGCTGGTGGGCCGCACCTTCATGGTCGACATCGTGATGCAGGCACCCGAGCGGTTCACCACGGCGGTGCGCGGGGCGCTGGAGGCCGAGCTGCCCTCGCTGCACCCGGCGGTGGTGCGCTCCCGGTTCCACTTCCGGGAGACCGGGCCGGTGGCGGAGCTGGTGGGGACGCTCGACCGGATAGCCCGCCGGGGCTCGCAGGGCGTGATCCTCAAGGCGCCGGACGTCCCCGAGGTCACCGCCGCCGTGGGGCGTCTCAGGTCGGCGGAGATCCCGGTGGTCACCCTGGTCACCGACCTGCCCGCCAGCGGCCGGCTCGCCTACGTCGGCAGCGACAACCGGGCGGCCGGTGCCACCGCCGCGTATCTGACGGGCCAGTGGCTCGGCAGCCGGCCCGGCAATGTCCTCACCAGCATCAGCAGCGGTTTCTTCCGCAACGAGGAGGAGCGCGAGATGGGCTTCCGCAGCGTCATGCGGGCCACCCATCCCGAACGGGCGGTGGTGGAGATCGCGGAGGGGCAGGGGCTGGACGCCACCCAGTACGACCTGGTCCGCGCCGCCCTCGAACGCGACCCGGAGATCCGCGCGGTCTACTCGATCGGCGGCGGCAACAACGCGACCCTGCGCGCCTTCGCCGAGCTGGGCCGGGAGTGCGACGTGTTCATCGCCCACGACCTCGACCACGACAACACCCGCCTGCTGCGCGAGCACCGCCTGTCCGCCGTCCTCCACCACGACCTGCGGCAGGACATGCGTGAGGCCTGCCACCTGGTGATGCGCGCCCAGGGCGCCCTGCCCCCGGCGGGCCCGACGCTGCCGTCGCCGATCCAGGTGGTCACGCCGTACAACCTGCCGGCCCCGACGGGACACTGAGCCGGGCGCCGCCGAGAGACCGGCCGGCCCCGCTCAGAGATTGATCGCGTACGCCTTGCGCAGCGTCTCGTGCACCGTCCACGTCGTACGGTCGCCCGCGCGCAGCACGGCCATGTCCCCGGGGCCCACGGTGAACGCCGGCCCGCCCTCGACCTCGATCGTCGCCGAGCCGCTGACCACGACGAACAGCTCGTCCGCCTCGGTGTCGGTGACCACCCCCGGGGTGATCTGCCAGATCCCCCGGATCTGCCGGCCGTCGGCCGACTCCCAGACCACCTTCCCGGTGACCTCGGGCGTGCCGGAGACGATCTGGTCCGGGTCCAGCGGGTCGGGTTCGAGCTCGGCGTCGGGGATGTGCAGGGCGAAGCTGTGCGTCGTCATACGGCGACCCTAGCGAGCCCGCAGGCACCCTGTGCGTGGACAGGGTGCCGGACGTCGGGCCTGGTGGGAGGACACTTCGTCGGGCCGTCCGGACTGGCGGGGGCGACCCGCCGGGGTGATCGTGGAGAGCATGGCCGACTCCACGGCGGCGGTGGCGGAACCGCACCCGCACGACACTCGCGAGGCCGTCCTGTTCGGCGGGGTCTACGGCGCCGTGCTGGCCTCCTCCATGGTCGCGGCGCTCACCCAGTACGGTCACACCTCCGCCGCGAGCCGCCGCTACGACGCCCTCTGGCTGCTGGTGACCGCCTGTGCCTCCGCCCTGGCCCACGGCTACGCCCACTACATCGCCGAGCGTGCCCCGCACCGGCGCTGGGACGGGCTGCGCTCCCTGGCCGACGAGTGGCCGCTGGTCACGGCCGTGCTCCCCACAGTCTTCCTGCTCGCGGGCGCCGGTTGGGGCTGGTGGCCGCCCAAGGGCGTCGAGTACCCGGCGTTCATCCTGAACATCGTGATCCTGTTCGGCCTGGGACTCGTCACGGCCCGCTGGTCGGCGCGGAGTTGGCCCGCGGCCGTGCTCATCGGCATCCTCGACGCGTTGCTCGGGGTGATCGTGGTGGTGGCCAACGCGCTGATCAAGTAGATCCGTTCATTGAACGGTCAACGGGTCTACGCTCACTCGTGGTCACTGTTCCGCCGGGCGAGGAGCCGTCATGACAACCGAAGACGCGGTCACCACGGAGGCCGTCGAGAGCCTGCGGGCCACCGACGACCCGCGGCTGCACGACGTGCTCGCGGCACTGATCCGCCATCTGCACGCCTTCGCGCGCGAGACCCGGCTGACCCAGGGCGAGTGGGAGACGGCGGTCGCGTTCCTCACCGCGACCGGTCAGACCTGCACGGACACCCGGCAGGAGTTCATCCTGCTCTCCGACGTGCTGGGCCTGTCGATGCTGGTCGAGACGGTCAACGGGCACAGCGACCCCGGCAGCACCGAGTCGACCGTCCTCGGCCCCTTCCACATGACCGAGTCCCCGGTCCGGGAGCTGGGGGCCGACATCGACCTGGTCGGCACCGGCGAACCCTGCGTGGTCAGCGGTGTGGTCCGGTCCGCCGACGGCACCCCGCTGCCCGGCGCCGTCCTGGACGTCTGGCAGGCCGACCCGCACGGCTTCTACGACGTGCAGCAGCCCGACGTCCAGCCGGCCGGCAACGGCCGGGGCCTGTTCACGGCCGACGGCGAGGGCCGCTTCTGGTTCCGGACCTGTGTGCCCAGCGCGTACCCGATCCCGACCGACGGTCCGGTGGGCGCCCTGCTGAAGGCCACCGGACGGCACCCCTACCGTCCCGCCCACATCCACTTCATCGTCTCGGCCGAGGGACACGCGCCGGTCACCACGCACATCTTCGTCGCCGGCGGTGACTACCTGGACTCCGACGCGGTGTTCGCGGTCAAGGAGAGCCTGGTCAAGGACTTCACGCCGACCGACGACCCGGCGCTGGCGGGGGAGTTCGGCATGCCGAACCCGTTCCGGCACGCCCGCTTCGACCTCGTACTGGAGCGTTCGTGAATCTGGACTTCGTGTACGAGACCCGGCCCGCCCGCGTGGTCTTCCGGCCCGGCGCCGCCCTCACCGCACCCGCCGAGGAGGCCCGGCACCTCGGGTTGCGGCGCCTGCTGGTGCTCAGCGGGGAGCGGGGTGCGGGGACCGCACGGGCCGTCGCCGACTCGCTCGGGTCCGCCTGCGCCGGCCTGCACACCGGGGCCCGGATGCACGTGCCCGTGGAGGTCGCCGACCGGGGCGTCGAGGCGGCCCGGGCCGCGGGCGCCGACGGCTGCGTGGCCGTCGGCGGCGGCTCGGCCATCGGCCTCGGCAAGGCCATCGCCCTGCGCACCGGCCTCCCGCTGATCGCCGTGCCCTCGACCTACGCGGGCTCCGAGATGACCCCGGTCTGGGGCCTCACCGAGCACGGCGCCAAACGCACCGGCCGCGACCCCGTCGTCCTGCCGCGCAGTGTCGTCTACGACCCCGAGCTGACCCTCTCCCTGCCCGTGCCGCTCTCGGTGACCAGCGGGATCAACGCCCTCGCCCACGCCGTGGAGGCGCTGTACGCCCCCGACGGGTCACCGCTGGTGGCCCTGATGGCCGAGGAGGGCGTCCGGGCGCTGGCGGGCGCGCTGCCCGAGATCGCCGCCGCCCCGGACTCCGTACCGGCCCGGTCCCGCGCCCTGTACGGCGCCTGGCTGTGCGGGGCCTGCCTGGGCGCCACCACCATGGGCCTGCACCACAAGCTGTGCCATGTCCTGGGCGGCACCTTCGGGCTCCCGCACGCGGAGACCCACACCGTCGTCCTGCCGTACGCCCTCGCCTTCAACGCGCCGGCCGTGCCGGAGGCTGCCGCGGCGGTGGGCCGGGCGCTGGGGGCGGAGGATGCCCCGGCGGCGTTGCAGGAGCTGGCCGGGCGTCTTGGCGCCCCGCGTTCCCTCGCCGAACTCGGTTTGAAAGAAGGCGACTTGGCGGTGGCCGCCGGGCAGGTGGCGGGGCAGGCGTATGCCAATCCGCGCCCGGTGACGCCAGACGATGCGTTGGGGGTGCTCCGGGCGGCGTATGAAGGCAGAGCCGTTCAGGGGAGGGGCTGAGCGGTGAGTGGTGACGGGGCGTCTACCGCACCGTCCGCACCCCGTCCAGAGCGATGCCCATCACCCGGTCGCGCTGGGCTTCGTCGTCGAAGGCCGTGCCCGTGATGCCGGAGACCATCCGGAGCAGATCGCCGATCTCCATGTCCGTCCGCACCACGCCCGCCTTCTGGGCCCGCTCCAGCAGCGGGCCGCCGGCGTTGTACATCGAGTCGCGGCAGGCCTGGAAGATCTCCGACTCGTCGTTGAGGGCGTCGCGGACCGCCCGCTTGGTGACCATGTAGTCGGTGAAGCCGTCCAGCCAGGAGGCCAGGGCCTGCCACGGTTCCAGCTCGGCCAGCTCCACGGCCGCCCGGCACAGGGTGTTGACCTCGTCGGCGTAGACGCTCTCGAAGAGGTCGCGGCGGGTGGGGAAGTTGCGGTACAGCGTGCCGATGCCGACCCCGGCGCGGCGGGCGACGTCCTCCAGGGAGGTCTCCGCGCCGTTCTCGGCGAACGCCTCGCGGGCGGCCGCGATCAGCGCGTCGTAGTTGCGGGCCGCGTCTTTGCGGTGCGGTCTGCGGGACGCGACGATCTCACTGACGGGGAAGGGGCCGACGGTCACTGCTGCCTCCCGGGGGGACGAAGGTGAACCGGAGGGATTCCTCGACTTCGGTTGAAGCGGAGGGTTGCCTCCAGTACAGTGGAGGGGTACCTCCACTTTAGCAGTGCGAAGAGGGACTGCCATGGGCCGGACGCGGCCCTGTGCCCGAGCCCTTCCGCACCTACCCAGACATCTCTTTCCCTCCGTATCCGATGTTCGGAGAGGCTCTTTCATGCCCCGGAAGTCCACCCGCCTCACCTTCGCGGTCCTCGCGACCGGTGCCGGCGTGTTCTCCATGCTCCAGTCGCTGGTCGCGCCGGCCCTGCCGACCGTCCAGCACGCCCTGCACACCTCGCAGTCCAACGCGACCTGGGTGATGACGGCCTATCTGCTGTCCGCCTCGGTCTTCACCCCGATACTCGGCCGGGTCGGCGACCTGACCGGCAAGAAGCGCACCCTCGTCGCCGTCCTGCTGGCCGTCCTGGCGGGCTGTCTGCTCGCCGCCCTCGCGCCGAACATCGGTGTCCTGATCATCGCCCGGGTCGTCCAGGGCGTCGGCGGCGCCCTGTTCCCGCTCTCCTTCGGCATCATCCGGGACGAGTTCGCCCCGGGCGAGGTCAGCGGCAGCATCAGCAACCTGTCCGCGGTGATCGCGGCCGGCGGCGGCGTCGGCATCGTGGCCGCCGGGCCCATCGTCTCGGCGCTGGACTACCGCTGGCTGTTCTGGATCCCGGTCGGCGTGGTCGCCGTGACCGTCCTCATCGCCGCCCGCTATGTCCCCGAGTCGCCCAAGAGGGCCGAGGGCAGCGTCAGTTGGCTCGGTGCCGGGCTGCTCTCCGCCTGGCTGGTGGCGCTGCTGCTGCCGCTGAGCCAGGCCGGGCAGTGGGGCTGGGGCTCGGCCAAGGTGCTCGGTCTGTTCGGTACGGCCGTCGTGCTGTTCGCGGTGTGGCTGCTCGTCGAGGCCCGCTCCCGCACCCCGCTGATCGACCTGCGCGTCATGCGGCTGCCCGTCGTCTGGACCACCAACGCCGCCGCCCTGCTCTTCGGTGCGGGCATGTACGCGCTCTGGTCCTTCCTGCCCGGCTTCGTCCAGACGCCGTCCAGCGCCGGATACGGCTTCGGCTCCAGCGTCACCGCCTCCGGGCTGCTGATGCTTCCGATGCTGCTCGCGATGTTCCTCTCCGGCATCCTCAGCGGCCGGCTGGAGCCCAGGGTGGGCGCGAAGGCGCTCCTCACCGCCGGTGCGGCCTTCGGCGCCCTCGCCCTCGGCCTGCTCACCCTGTGGCACACCGCCCAGTGGCAGATCGCCGTCGTCTCCGGCCTGTTCGGCCTCGGTATCGGCCTGGCCTTCGCCTCGATGGCCAACCTCGTCGTCGGCAGCGTGCCGCCCGAGCAGACCGGCGCCGCGACCGGCATGAACGCCAACATCCGCACCATCGGCGGCTCCATCGGCGCCGCGCTCACCAGTGTCCTGGTCACCGGCCGGCTCCAGCCCTCCGGACTGCCGTACGCCTCCGGCTACACCCACGCCTGGGCCCTGCTCACCCTGTTCTGCCTGGCCGCCGCCGGGGCCGCGCTCCTGGTGCCGGTCCGCCGCGGACAGCGCGTCACCGCACCGGTCACGGAGCGGGCGGCAGCAGCACCGGCACGCGTGCGGTAGTGTTGACCTGCGTGATCACGCGGTACACACCGCGTGACTCCGCAGCGGGACGTGGCGCAGCTTGGTAGCGCACTTGACTGGGGGTCAAGGGGTCGCAGGTTCAAATCCTGTCGTCCCGACTTTTCGAAGTCGCAGGTCAGGGTGTGTGTCAGAGGAATCTGGCACACACCCTGAGCCGTTTCTGGGGTTCGGGGATGTTACGGTCCAGCGGACTCACCGCGGGCCCACGGACCGGACGGGCAAGCCGAGTTCGGTGACGGAGTCGGAACAGCCGGCCGTACCTGGTCGTGCGCCGTGAGCTTGATCCCGTTGATCCACTCAAGGCTCGCAGAAGAAGCTGCGGAGCGCCGCCGTATCAGGGGCCGGGTGGCGAGGCCGCCGGGATCAGCGGGTCGGGGGCTCAGTGGCCCAGGTGGCCGAGCACCACGTTGGGGTCGACCCCGCTGCTGTATGCGGCGCTCGCCACGTACACCAGCCGTCCGCTCACCGCCACCGACGTCGGGGTGGACAGTCCGTCCGCCGCGGTGAGTACGGTCTGGACGGTCTTTCCGGGAGTGACCAGGGCGACGCGGTCGAGGTTGCTCTGCGCGGCCAGCACGGTGTCGCCGTGGCCGGTGAACGCGAAGTCGTCGATGCTCGTGACCTGCGCGGCCACGGTGACCTTCCCCGCTTCGCCGTGCGGGCCCACCGGGATGCGCAGCAGGGTGCCCCGGTCGGAGTTGCCGATCCAGACCGCCCCGTTGTGGACCTTGACGCCGTTGGCGCCGTATCCCTGCGCGTCCGGGCCGGTGCCGGGCAGCAGCAGCGGGTCGGTCGCCCACAGCCGCGCCTTGCCGGTGCGCGGCCAGGCCCGCCACACCGTGCCGGTGGCGGAGTCGGTGAGGAACAGCGTGCCGCTGTGCGGGTCGAGCGCGAGGCCGTTGGGGAAGGCGACCCCGGGCAGGTCCACGACCTTGACGGGGGTACCGCCGTGGTGGCCGATCCGGTAGATCCCGGACGCGGGGCCCGCGTTGTAGTTGACGTACAGGGTGCCGTCGGGTGCCCGCACGATGCCCTCGACCCAGGCGATGCCGGAGGTGACGGCCGGCAGTGTGGCCAGCACGGTGACCTTGCCCTGCGGGGTGACCCGGACGACCTGCCGGGCGCCGAGCCAGGTCAGGTCGGCGGAGCCGTCGGGCTCGGCGGTGATGTTCTCCGGCTGCTGCTGTGCGGCGATGTCGAAGTGCGCGAGCACGCGGGCCCCGCTCACGGGCGGCTCCGCGGCGAGGGCCGCGGTGCTCTGGGCGGTGGCGAGCCCCACCAGGACCAGGGCGCTCAGCAACGTGGTGCGGCGGTGACGTGACACAAGATGACGGAACATCGGTACAACTCCTCGGGAAGGTGTTGCGAGATCCGGAGCACTCCGACTGGCGCCCCACACACGCCCAACTTCCTTGCGTGCTCAAGCATTCCGCGCGGCCGCTTCTGGCTGGATCCCGCCTACGCGTTTCCGTGGCGCCGTGCACTGCCGCGCACTGCCGTGCCTCGCGTGCCGGCCGGCTCCTTGCCCCCCGGGCTGCCAGCCGCCTTCCCCCGTCTATGGCCCGAACTGGCCTTCGCCGTCGGCGACTCGTGCATCAAGGACGTCCAGGCAGACCGTGTGTGGACGCCGAGGCCCCCGGAGCCGTCCCGCTCAGGAACTGCCGGCAGGGGTGTGCGCCGAGAGCCGTCAGGCTGCCGTCATCCCGCCGTCGATCGTCAGGGCGGCGCCGTTGATGAACCGGCCCTGGTCTCCTGCCACGAAGGCGACGAGGGCGGCGATGTCCTCGGGGGTGCCGAGCCGGCCGTCGAGTTGCCGGGCCGCCATCGCCGCACGGGCCGCGCCGGGATCGGGGGCGTCGGAGAGGATCTTGTCGATCCACTCCGTCTCGACCGTCCCCGGGCAGATCGCCACACAGCGCACGCCTTCTTTGGCGTGATCCACCGCGACGGCACGCGTCAGCCCGACCAGCCCTGCCTTCGACGCGCAGTACGCGGCCCGTCGTGCGAGGCCCACCTGGCCGCCCACGGAAGCGATGTTCACGATCACGCCCGCACCGTCCGAGATCATGTGGGGCAGGACGGCCCGGGTCATGAAGAAGGGTCCGGTGAGATTCACGCCCAGCACCAGGTCCCAGTCGCTGTCGCTGGTCTCCAGTACGTTCGCCGCCACCCCGACTCCCGCCACGTTCACCAGGACGGCCGGGGATCCCAGCAGGCTGACGGTGGAGTCCACCGCCGCGGCGACCTCCTCGGCCCGGCGCAGGTCCAGGGGAGTCTCGTGCGCCGTGCCGCCCTCCTTCTCGATCAGGATCCGGGTCCGGGACAGGCCGGCCCGGTCGAGGTCCAGCAGGGCCACCGTGAAACCGTCACCGGCCAGCCGCAGGGCGGTCGCCCGGCCGATTCCCGAGGCGGCTCCGGTGACGAGGGCGGTCCTGTGCTGAAGCGTCATGCCGCGACCTTTCGTAGTGTGCGGACGTCCCGCGTCGATGCGCCGTACGTCGAAGAGGTTCTGTTCGCGTCACAGGACCGCGCCCATGCGCCAGGGGACGATCTCCTCCGTCCCGAAGCCGAGTGCCTCGGACTTGCTCTCGGCACCCGACGCCATGTCCACGAGGGCCTCGAACAAGGCGGTGCCGTAGGTGACCTGGTCGGCGTGGCTCATGGCCGGACCGGCGTCGAAGTCGATGTCGCCGCGCATCCGCTCGTACAGCCCGCTGGTGGTGCTGATCTTCAGGCAGGGAACCGGACGGGAGCCGAACAGCGAGCCGCGTCCGGTGGTGAAGGCGAGGAGGTTGGCGCCGCCGGCGACCATGCCGGTGGCCGACACCGGGTCGTAGCCGGGCGTGTCCATGAAGGTGAGGCCCGGCGCGGTGACCGGCTCGCCGTATCCGACGACGTCGTTCAGCGGGCTGGTCCCGGACTTGAGCACGGCGCCCAGGGACTTCTCCCAGATGGTGGTGATCCCGCCGGCCCGGTTTCCCCGCGAGGGATTGTTGTCGAGCGTGGCGCCGCCCGCGGCCGTGTACTGCTGCCACCAGTCGATGAGTTCGTCGATACGGGCCGCCGCCCCGGGGTTCGACGCCCGGTCCCGCAGCAGGTGGTGGGCGCCGTAGATCTCGGGGGTCTCGCCGAGGACGACCTTGCCGCCGGCCGCGACGAGCAGGTCGGCCGCGACGCCGAGGGTGGGGTTGGCGGTCAGGCCGGAGTAGGCGTCGCTGCCGCCGCACTGGAGGCCCAGCGTCAGTTCCGAGAGGGGGATCGGTGTGCGGTGAGACGTCGCGATCCCGGAGACCAGGTGCTCGATGCGGTCGAGGGCCGCGTTCACCGTCGCCGCGGTGCCGCCGAGGTCCTGGATGGTGAGGGTCTCGGTTCCGGCGTCGTCGCCGAGGAGGTTCTCCGGCTGGTTGACCTCGCAGCCGAGGCTGATCAGGAGGGCCGCCACCACGTTGGCGTGGCCGAGGTAGCCGCGCAGGGTGCGCCGCAGGATGGCGTCCCCGGGGGTGCCCTCGGCCATTCCGCAGCCGAGGTCGTGCGGGAGCGCGATGACGCCGTCGAGGCCGGGAGTCCCCTTGTGCCGGTCGTCGGCCCGCTGGGCGATCATCCGGGCCACCGTGGCGGAGCAGTTCACGGTCGGCACCACGACGATGTAGTTCCGGGTGGCCGCCCGCCCGTCCGCCCTGCGGTAACCGAGGAAGTGGTCGCGGGTGAGGGCGGTGGAGGCGGGCCGCGTGCGGGCCGGCGACTGACGCGCCGCCGGCTCCTCCCACCCGCCGATGCCCAGGTTGTGCACATGCACGTGGCCGCCCGCCGGGATGTCGGCCAGGGCCACGCCGATCACCTCGCCGTACTTGCGGACCGGCGCGCCCTTCGGAATGTCGCGCAACGCGACCTTGTGCCCGGCGGCGATGTCCTCGACGACCGGTGCCGTGCCGTCGGCGAGTTCGACGGGCGTCCCCCGTGCTACATCCCCGAGGAGCAGCCCGATGTCGTCCCGACCCGGGCGGGGCACCAGCGGCCTGACGGCTGCCACCGGGCCCGCTGCCTCTGTGTCACGACGTTCACTGTCCATGCCATCGACCGTATGGCCCCAATACCGCACAAGGGAAAGACGGTTATCGATGGTCATTCATCCGGAATGCGAATGCGCGGTGCTCCGTGGGCGGTTCCGTCAGGCCCGGAACGGCCGGACGGGGACGCCCTGCGTGCCGGTCTCGATGACGAAGACGGAACCGGACAGGGGGGACCTGTCCAACTCCTCGGCGGACAGGCCGTTGCGGGCCGAGGTGATGTAGAGGCGGCCGTCCGGACCGAAGGCGCAGCTGGTCGGCTGGAGGACGGGCACCGGAACGACCCCGACGACCCGCCCGGCCGGGTCGTACCGCCGGACCTCGCGGCCGCCGTGCATGGCCACCCAGAAACACCCCTCCACGTCTACGGCGAGGCCGTCGGGAACGCCGGCCCCCTCGGTCTTGGCCAGCACGTCCAGGCGGCCGATCTCGCCCGGCCCGGCGTGGAAGTCGGCCCGGTACAGGAGGTTGGCGTAGCTGTCGGCGAGGTACAGGACGGTGTCCTCGGCGTTCCAGCCCAGGCCGTTCGGCAGCACGAGACCGTCCGCGACGACGACGCTCGGCCCGTCGCCGTCCCACCGGTGCAGCCGGCCCTGGCCCGGCGCGAACTCCATGTCGTTGCTGCCGGCCCAGAACCGGCCGTGGGAGTCCACCTTGCCGTCGTTCATGCGCAGGTTCGGCTCGGGCAGCACCGGGTCGACCAGCGTCAGCCCGCCCTCGGTGACGAAACCGAACCCGTCCGCCACCGCGGCGGCGAAGCCCTCCTGTGCGGCGCGGGGCGCGACCGCGCCGACCATCGTGCCGACCTCCGTGACGGTCTGCCTCCCGGTGGACAGGTCGTCGTCGTACACCTTGCAGCCGTAGATGTCGACCCAGAGGAGATGCCCGGTACGCGGGTCGAACACCGGCCCCTCACCCACGTCCGACGTATCGCTGCGTACCGCCACATCGAGATTCGAGTACGTACGGACAGTGGCCATCGCGACTCCGATCCTTGCGGCTTTTCGACCAACCTCACCCCGGTCACCCCGAGATCGTCAACGGTGATTCACGGATGGCGGGCATTCGTCCCGCGAATGAATCCCCGCCTTGTCAAAGCGGTGGAATGGCGGTCGTCCCTTCGGGCCGCGGGGCCTTTATCACCGCTCGGATGAACGCCTGTGCGGCCGCGCCGAGCGGTCGCTCCGAGTGCCACCAGATTCCCACGTCCCGATACCGGTTGAGATGGCGAATGGGGCGCATTTCCATTCCCTCGCGCAGGACCATCACCCCGCCCAGGTAGTTGATGATGCCGATTCCGTGCCCGGCCCGCACCATGGCGCCGAGCGTGGTCGGCTGATGGGACACGATTCCGGTCGGCGCGACCAGGTCCTTGATGCTCAACTCGACCTCGGCCTCGTAACCGACCACCGTGTTGGCGAGTGGATCGCCGATCGTGATGACCCGCTGGCCCGTGAAGTCCGCGAGATCGACCTCGCTCTTCTCCAGCAGGGGATGGCCGGTCGCGGCGAGCATGACGAAGGGTTCCCGCCACAACGGACGCATGGTGAAGGCGTGGTCGTGCGGCTCCGGCCGGACCGTGCGCAGGGCCACCGAGACCCGGCGCTCGGACAGTGCGGCCTCGATGAAGTCCACGTCACCGTCCAGGACCGCCACCCGGATCCCCGGGTGCTCCTCCTGCAGCGCCGTGATGACCCCCGGGAGGAACTCCGAACTCCCGCTGGCGAAGCTGGCGACGGTGACGGTTCCCGTGATGTCGCCCCGGTCGGTCTGGCGGGCGGTGACCAATTCGTCCGCCGCCGCGAGCACCGCCCGCGCCCGGGCCAGCAGAGCGCGCCCGTCGTCGGTGAGGGTGAGCGGTCGGATACGGCGCTCGATAAGCAGACAGCCGAGTTCGCGTTCCAGATTCGCGATGTGCGCCGAGACGCGTGGTTGCGACAAATGCAACTTTTCGGCCGCTCTGGTAAAGCCGCCGGTATCCACGACCTCGACCCAGGTTCGCAACCAGGCCAGTTCGAGAGTCATTGACCGAACCTCCTCGCCTCGCAGTCGGGCTGCCGCCGGTGCGGAATTCCTTCCGGTGGCAGGACATCTGCGCGGCAGATCATGTGTATTCTGATTTCGCCGTTGACGAGTTCCGGCGGCCATGGCCGACTGGAACAATGACCGATCAGACTTCCTTCGGCACCGCCCGCGGCCTGTTGTCCGCGCACGGCGCGGACCTCCTGCGCGGCGACGACGGTGCGGTGATCACCTCCGTGGAGACCTACGCCCTCGCCGTGCCCCTGAAACGGCCCATCGCCGACTCCACCGCCGCCATGGCGCACTGGACGGTGCCCGTGGTCGAGATCCGCACCGCCGACGGCCGTATCGGCACGGGTATCTCCGGCGTGCACTGCGCTCCCGAACTCCTCTCCGACGTGATCCTTTCCTACTATGCCGATGCCCTTCTGGACACCTCCTCGGAGGACATCCTGGGCACCTGGAAGCGTCTGTACTGGCTGCCCACGCACTGGATGGGCCGGGCGGGCGTGGTCCACATGGCGCTGGCCATGGTCGACATCGCCCTGTGGGACCTCGCCGCGCAGCGGGCCGGCATGCCCCTGTGGCGGCTCCTCGGCGGCACGCAGGAGAGCGTCGAGGCCTACAACACCGACGGAGGCTGGCTCAACCTCTCCGACAGCGAACTCGTCCGGGACCTCACCGCGCTGGTCGACCACGGCTGGTCCCGGGTGAAGATCAAGGTGGGCCGGTCCGACTGGCGGGAGGACGCCCGCCGCGTGCGCGCGGTCCGCCGGGCGCTCGGCGACGACGTGACCCTCATGTGCGACGCCAACCAGCGCTGGGACCTGTCGACGGCGAACCAGATCATGCCCGTCCTGGAGGAGGCGGCGATGGACTGGGTCGAGGAACCCTTCCACGCCGACGACCTCCAGGCCCACGCCCGCCTCCAGGCGTCGACGCGGCTGGACGTGGCGGCCGGGGAGAGCATCTACTCCTACCACCAGTTCGCCTCCTTCATGGCGGCCGACGCCATCCGGGTCGTCCAGGCCGACGTCACCCGGGTCGGCGGGGTGACCGAGTTCCTGCAGATCGCCTCGCACGCGGCCGCGCGGGGACTGCGGTTCGCGCCGCACGCCGGCGACATGATGCAGGTGCACCAGCACCTGGTGGGGACGGTCCTGTCCGAGGTGCCGCCGCTGGTGGAGTTCATTCCCTGGACGCAGGAGGCCTTCGTCGAGCGCAGCGTCGTACGCGAAGGGCTCATGGAGCGTCCGCAGGGTCCGGGCGCCTCGACCGCGATCGATCCGGCCGCACGCGTCCGCTGGCAGATCCCCGGCGCGGGGTCGGCCAAGACCCTGTGAAGCCGCCCCACGCATCCACCGACGGAAGGAACGAGATGTCCGAGTCGCCCCTGAGGCACACCGACGAGCGAGTGGCCGTCGTCACCGGCGCGGGCCAGGGAATCGGGCGCGCCATCGCCGTGGCGCTCGCGGCCCGTGGCGTACGGGTCGTCGTCACCGACCGCAACACGGAGACCGGTACCGCCGTGGCCAAGGAGGTGGGCGGCGACTTCCTGCCCCTGGACGTCTCCGACCCCCGGGCCGTCGCGGAGACGGCCGACGAGGTCGTACGGCGCTTCGACCGCGTCGACGTCCTGGTCAACAACGCCGGTATCGCCCACGAGGACGCGGCCCTCGACGTGTCGGACGATGTCTGGAACCGCATCCTCGCCGTCGACCTGACCGGCACCTTCGTGGCCTGCCGCGAGTTCGGCCGGCACTTCGTGGGCCGACGCTCCGGGTCGATCGTGAACATCTCCTCCATCGCCGCCTTCATCGGCTCCAATCCCGAGTACCACGTCGCCTACGACGTGGCGAAGGCCGGAGTGGCCCAGCTGGCGCGCTCCCTCGCGGTCGAGTGGGCGCCGCACGGGGTGCGGGTCAACGCGGTCGCGCCGGGCCGGACCCGCACCCCCATCCTCGACACCGTCGGGATGGACGATCCGCTGCGGATGACGCAGTGGATCGGCCAGATCCCGATGGGCCGGCTGCTGGAGGCCGAGGAGATCGCGACGGCCGTGGCGTTCGTGGCGCTCGACGCCACCGCGATGACCGGGCAGACCCTGCTCGTCGACGGCGGCCAGATCGCCCAGTGACGGTGTCACCGGCGCTTGCCCTCAGCCGAGGCCGAGGGCAAGCGTCTCTCCCTCGGCGAGCCGTACGTCGAGGAGGTCGGCGCCGTACCGCACCCGGACGTCCGTGGCCAGGGACGCCCGGATCCGCGCGGCTGCCAACCGCCCGTCCTGCCACCGGACGTCCACGGTGAGACCGCCACGGGCGCGCAGTCCGGACACGCTCCCGTCGGGCCAGCCGGACGGCAGCGCGGGCAGCAGTTCGACCTCGCGGCCGTCGGACTGCAGGAGCATTTCGGCGACTCCCGCCGTGCCGCCCGCGTTGCCGTCGAAGGAGTAGATGTTCTGCGCCGCGCCCGCCACCCCGCCGGCGGAGAACGTCATCAGGTTCGCCTCGCTGGCGTCCGCGATCAGGCTGGTGAGGTGCTTGAGGGCCGAGTCGCCGTCGAGGAGACGGGCGAAGTAGACCGTGAAGTTGGCCTCGACCCACTCGGTCTGCTCCCAGCCCGGGGCCTGCTGCCTGCGCTCGACGGTGACCTCGGCGGCGCGGGCGAGCTCCGGGGTGCCGCGCGGGGTGATCTGGCGCTCCGGGAACAGGGCGCTGAGATGTGAGGTGTGCCGGTGGCTCGGCTCCGCCTCCTCGTAGTCGTGCAGCCACTCCTGCAGCTGCCCGTGCCGCCCGACCCGGAACGGCGGCAGCCGGCGGCGCGCGGCGGCGATCCTGGTCCGCAGGTCGGCGTCCACACCGAGCAACTCGGCACTCTCCGCGCAGATGCGCAGGGCGGCCTCCATGAACACCCGGTCCGCGGTGGCCCCCATGGACACCGAACACCGGCTGCCGTCGGGCGCGAGATACCAGTTCTCGGGTGATTCCGACGGCCCGGTGACGAGCAGGCCGTGCTCCGGCTCCTCGACCGCGTAGGCGAGGAGGAACTCGGCGGCCCCGCGCAGAACCGGGTACGCGCGCTCCCGGAGGAACGTCTCGTCACGGCCGTACTCGAAGTGCTCCCACAACTGGAGGGCGAGCCAGGCTCCGCCGGTCACGTTCATGCCCCAGCCGATGCCGGAACCGGGTGCCGTGTACCCCCACGCGTTGGTCACCGTGTGGGCGACCCAGCCCGGTGCGCCGTACATCTGCTCGGCGGTCGCCCGGCCATGATCCGCCAGGAGCTCCAGGAGGCCGAACAGCGGCTCCTGGCACTCGGCCAGGTTGGTCGGCTCGGCGGCCCAGTAGTTCTGCTGGGTGTTCATGTCCAGGTGGAAGTCGTTCGTCCAGGCCGCACTGCTGGCCAGGCCGTCGTTCCACAGCCCCTGCAGGGCAAGCGGCAGGGGGGAGTCGCGGCGGGAGCCGGCCACGGTCAGGTAGCGGCCGTACTGGAAGTACAGCGCTATGAGAGCGTCGTCGGCCTTGCCGGAGGCCAGCCGGTCGCGGCGGGTGTCGGTGGGCAGGGCCGCGATGTCGGACGGTGCCGATCCGAGATCCAGGGAGACCCGCCGCATCAGCGCCTGGTGGTCCGCGACGTGTGCCGCCCGGACGGCTTCGTATCCGGCTTCCAGCCCGGCGGACAGAAGCGATTTTGCCCGCGCACGCGGGTCCGCGCCTGCCCAGTCGGTGCCGACGACGACGTAGACGACCGCGCTGTCGGCGCCTTCCAGGCGGAGCGCGTCGCCCGCGCGGTGCACGGTGCCGCCGTCGGCTTCGAGGTGGGCGTGGATCTCCAGGGCGACGCCCTGATGCCCGTCGCTGTGCAGGCTCTCGTAGGCGTGGCCGCTGAAGACGACGGAGGAGTCCGTGGTGGTCGTGTCACCGGGGAGCAGGCCGTCCTGGACGGACAGGGTGAAGCCGAGCGATCCGGGGCGGTCCGTGGTGAGGCGGATCGCGATCAGGCCGTGCGGGTTAGTGGCGAACACCTCGCGGGTGACGCGGACGCCGTCCTGCTCGTAGGCGACCGAGGCGAGGCCCGTGTCCAGGTCGAGGGCCCGGTGGTAGTCCTTTGCCGGAGGCCCGTCGGGGAAGGCGAGCTGGACCTCGGGGAGGGGGAGGTTGGTCCCGAACGACCTTGGCCTGCCCAGCAGATGCTCCGCCGCGAGCCGCTGTGCTTCGGCGTGTTCTCCCGCGAAGAGGAGTTCGCGGATGCGCGGCACCTGCGTCCGGGCGGTCGGACTCAGGTCCGTTGCCGAGGGACCGCCCGACCACGCGGTGGACTCGGAGAGCTGGATCCGCTCGCGGTCGGTGCCGCCGTGGACCATGCCGCCCAGGCGGCCGTTGCCGAGGGGCAGCGCTTCGAGCCAGCGGGTGGCGGGACGGTCGTACCGGAGCGTTCCGGGTAGGTGGCGGACAGCGCGGAAGTCCTGGGCGGAGAAAGCTTTCAGCATGGCGTGCTCTTTCGAGACGGGTGACTGCGAGACGGGGTGACTGCGAGACGGGTGACTGACGGAGGACGGCTCACGCGGGGCGGGCGCGGCGCGGGGCGCGGCGGAGAGAGGCTCGGGGGGTGACCGGGCGGGCCGAAGAGGTGCTCGCGGGTGCTCGCGGGCTACTTGGCAGGGGCGAAGATGCGCTGCGCGGCGACGGCGGCGCCCCCGCGGGCCCATTCCTCGAACGGCAGGGGTCGGACGACGAGGTCGCAGTCGGCCGCGGCACCGAAGGCACGGGCCGCGAAGGTGGTACGGATCTGCTCCTCGTAGAGGTCGTAGGTGGCCACGCCCTCGCCCGAGATGATGATGCGTTCGGGCCCGATGAGGTTGGCCACGGAAGCCAGCGCCAGGCCCAGGGCATGGCCGGCCCGGGCGAAGACGGCGCGGACGTCGGCGTTGCCGGCATGGGCGAGGCGGACCGCCTGGTCCATCGTCAGCACCGGATCGCCCGTCGCCTGGCGGGCCTGCTCCGTGATGGCCTGGGTGGAGGCGACGGCCTCGACGCAGCCGGTGTTGCCGCAGGTGCACACCCGGTCGGTACCGCCCACGGGAAGGTGCCCCACCTCCCCCGAGACGCCGTGGGCTCCGGAGACGACCCGGCCGCCGAGGGAGATGCCGCAGCCGATGCCCGCGCCGACGGTGACCAGGGCGAAGGACGACAGCCCGACCCCGACGCCGAACCACTGTTCCGCGACGGTCAGAGCGCGTACGTCGTTCTCGATCACGGTCGGTATGCCCGTGGCCGTCTGGACGAGTTGGGCGAGGGGAACGCGGCGCCAGTTCAGGAAGGGGGAGTACTGGACGGTGCCGGTGTGGCCGTCGACGTCCCCGGAGATCGTGACGCCGATGCCGTGCAGGGCGCCGACCGCACGGGGCGGTGCCTGCGCGGTCAGCCGGTCGACGAGCCGGGCGATGGCCAGCACGACCGTCCCCACGTCACGGGAGGCGAGGGTGGCGCGGGCGGTGGCCAGGGTCTGTGCGGTGAGGTCGGCCAGCGCACCGATGAGTTCGTCACCGGTGACCTTCACGCCCACGAACCTTGCGCGGTCGGCCCGTACCGCGATCAGCGTGGCCGGCCGGCCGGCGGTGCGCTCGGCCGAGCGGCCCAGCTCGGTGATCCAGCCGTCGGTCAGCAGGGGAGTGGCGACCTTGGTGATCGCGCCGGGTGACAGACCGGTGCGGCGGCCGATCTCGGCGCGGGTGAGCGGGCCGTGCGCGAGCAGGGTCTGGAAGAGCAGAGCGGCCGCGGGTGGCTGATCGGCGAGCGTCATGCGGCGACCATACATTTCCATTGGAAAAGAAGAAAGGAGAAGTACACCGCCGGTCAGCGCCCGTCTTCCCCACTCATCGCCCGAATCCCGATCCATTCTTTCCGCGAATGTCGATGATTCGGGCTGCGTAATATGTTGACGCTGGAAGAAAAGCGTGGCTACATTCGCGGCACCTCGCGACAGGTGGATGGGACGTCCACCGACGCAGGTGGCGGCCGGTTTCCTCCTCGACCGGCCGCGTAAGTCATCGCGGGCTGCGCTCCCGAACGGGCGTCGCCTTACGGCCACTTGGGCGCCCGAACGCCCACTCGACCAATTCCCCATGCGGCTGACCGTGCAGGGGCACTTCCGGGCCTTCCGAGGGCCTCGCCGTGCCTTTCGCGCCGAGATGGAGTAATCACATGGCTCGTCCAGCAGGATCCGCGGCATCCGTACGCCACAGACTCCGCACGGGCGGTGCGCACCTGCGTCGCCTGCCCGTCCTGGCCGCCACCGCCCTGGTGGTGTCCCTCGCCGCACCGACCGCCGCGACGGCGGCCGACGCCTCCCCGTCGACGGCCGACGCCTCCTCGTCGGCGTCGGCTGCCTCGCTGTCGAGCGCCTCGCCGTCGGGTGCCGGCCACCAGCAGGCCCTCCTGGCCGCCAAGCCGTACATGGGCTGGAGCAGTTGGAGCCTGGAGGCCACCAGCTACCCCGGCTACGGCGGGGTGAACTGGCTCACCGAGGCGCACGTCAAGCAGCAGGCCGACGTGGTCGCCAAGAAGCTCAAGTCCCACGGCTACGAGTACATCAACGTCGACGCCGGCTGGGCGAACGGCTTCGACCAGTACGCCCGCCCGACCGCCAACCCCACCACGTTCCCGCGCGGCATGAAGTCTTTGGGCGACTACCTCCACCACAAGGGCCTCAAGTACGGGCTGTACCTGGCCGTGGGCCTGGACCCGGCCGCGTACGGCGACGGGAAGACCCCGATCCACAACGCGCCCGGCTGCACCACCTCGGACGTCGTCTACTCCGACCTGCGCAAGACCAACGGGTGGAACTCCGCCTACAAGATGGACTTCGCCAACCCCTGCGCGCAGAAGTACATCGACTCCCTCGCCGACCAACTGGCCGGGTACGGGGTGGACTTCCTCAAGGTCGACGGGGTGGGGCCGGGTTCCTGGCAGGGCGACGCGGACCACGACAACACCTCGGACGTGCAGGCCTGGCACACCGCGCTCCAGCAGACCGGCCGCCCGATCCAGTTGACGCTGTCCTGGTCGCTCAGCCACACGAAGGCCGAGACCTGGAAGGCCAACTCCAACGGCTGGCGGATCGACACGGACGTCGAGTGCTACTGCAGCACGCTGGTGACCTGGAACAACTCCGTGAAGGGCCGCTGGAACGACGTCGTGCAGTGGATCGACGACGCCGGTCCCGGCCACTGGAACAACCTCGACTCGCTGAACGTCGGAGTCGGCGCCATGGACGGCCTCACCGAGGCCGAGCGGCAGAGCTACATGACCCTGTGGGCCATCGAGTCGGCGCCCCTGTACTCGGGCGACGACCTCACCAAGCTCGACTCCTACGGGCTGAAGCTGCTCACCAACGACGAGGTGATCGCCGTCGACCAGGCCGGCCGTCCGGCGCGGCCGGTCAGCCAGACCACCGACCAGCAGACCTGGTACGCCCGTAATCCCGACGGGAGTTACACCGTCGCGCTGTTCAACCTGGGCTCCGGCAACGCCGACGTCACCGCCGACTTCGCCGACCTGGGCATCGACGGCACGGCAGCGGTCCGCGACCTGTGGCAGCACAAGAACCTCGGCCGTGTCTCCGGGCACCTGACGCAGAATCTGCCGGCGCACGGCTCGCGGCTCTTCACCTTCACCCCGACCCGGCACGGCAACCAGCCCGGCACCCCGCTCGGCGTGCACGGCACCGCCGCCACCTCGACGAGCGTCTCGCTGGCCTGGGACAAGGTGAACACCGGTGCCTCACCCGTCACCCGCTACACCGTCTACGCCGACGGCCGGCCGGCGACCACCACCACCGGCACCACGGCCACGGTCGACGGACTGAGCGCCGCCGACGCCCACACCTTCACCGTCGTCGCCCGCGATGCCAAGGGGCGCAACTCGGCTCCGAGCAAGGCCCTTTCGGTCACCACGCCCGCCTCCACCGGGCCCACCGCCTACGAGGCCGAAGCGTCCGGCAATCCCCTCACCGGCAATGCCGTCGTCGCCGGCTGCGACGGCTGTTCCGGCGGGCAGAAGATCGGCAACCTCGGCGGCGGCGAGGTGGCCATCACCCACGTCAGCGCCCCGAAGGACGGCACGTACCTGCTGAAGCTCGACTACGTGGACGGCGACTCGAGTCGCGTCATCGACCTCACCGTCGGCGCCACCACCCTCCACGTCCCGGTGCCGGGCACCAACGACAACAGCTGGGGTGCCCCGCAGTCGCTCACCGTCCCCGTGCCGCTGAAGGCCGGAGACAACACGCTCAGCTTCGGCAACGCCACCGACTACGCACCCGACATCGACAAGATCACCGTCTGATCCACCAGTCCACCAGCTCGCACCGCTCGTACCGCTCGTACCGCACGCTCGTATCGCACTAAGGAGGGTGCTGTGGTGGTCACATCACAGGGCAACCACGCAACGCCGGTGAAACCGCGGTCCGGTGAACCGGGCGCGGTGGCCACCACGGCCACCTCGGTGGTCAAGAAGATGACCACACCGAGGAAGGGGCGGCGGCCCAGCGCCACCAGGTCGGCGGCGGTTCGCCGCCGGGATCTGCCGGTCGCCCTGCTGCTCATCCTGCCCGCCGTGGTCGGCTTCGCGGCCTTCTACGCCTATCCGACCCTGCGCGGCATCTACCTCAGCTTCACCGAATTCCACGTCCTGAGCCCGCCGCAGTGGGTGGGACTGGCCAACTTCCGGGAGCTGATCGGGGACGACGTCTTCTGGCACTCGCTGCTCGTCACCGTCTACTTCGTCCTGCTGTCCGTCGGCTTCGGCACCCTGATCTCGCTGGTGACGGCGGTGGTGCTGGACCGGGTGACCCGGTCGTCGGTCCTGCGCGGAGTGATCCTGCTGCCGTTCCTGATCTCCAACGTCATCGCCGCCCTGGTGTGGCAGTGGATGCTCGATCCGACCCTCGGCATCGTCAACATCGCGCTCAAGAACCTGACCGGCCACTCCATCCTGTTCTTCGGCAGCGGGGGATGGGCGATCCCCTCGCTCGCCGCGATCAGCGTGTGGAAGTGGATGGGCTACTACGCCCTGCTGATCTTCGCCGGACTGCAGACCATCCCGCCGACCATCTACGAGGCCGGCCGCGTCGACGGCGCGAGCGAGATACAGATGTTCCGTCGGCTGACCGTGCCCCTGCTGCGGCCGATCCTCGTCATGGTGGTCGTCCTGACGGTGATCAACTCCTTCCAGGTGTTCGACATCGTGCAGGTCACCACGAGGGGCGGCCCGGCCAACGCCTCGAACGTGCTGCAGATGTACATCTTCGACAAGGCCTTCCGGCAGTTCGACTTCGGTTACGCCGCCACCATGTCGCTGGCCCTGTTCGCCCTGCTCATCGCGGTCACCTTCACCCAGCTGCGACTCGCCCGCGCCAACGAATCCGACCTGAACTGAAGGAGACCGCCATGGCTGTCACCATCGCACCCGGCCGGGCGACCCTCCCCAAGCGCTCGCCCCGCACCAGCACCCGCAGGTTCTCACCCGGCAGGGCCGTGGCCTGGATCTACCTCGGTGTCATCATCCTCGTCACGCTCTTCCCGTTCTACTGGATCCTGCGCACCGCGCTGTCGAACAACTACAAGCTGGCGACGAATCCGTCCTCGCCGCTGCCGGTGGGCTTCACCTGGGGCGCCTTCGAGCGGGTCCTGGGCCTCGCCTCCACCGCGGAGGCCCAGGACCAGGGCGGCTCCGGCGCCACCCTCGACATCGCGCTCTATCTGCGCAACTCGGTGATCTACGCATCGGTGCAGACCGCGATGATCGTGCTGATCTCCGCGGCCGCCGCCTACGCGTTCTCCCGGCTGCACTGGCGTGGCCGCGACCTGGTGTTCAACATCCTGATCAGCGCCCTGATGGTGCCCAGCGTGTTCACGCTGCTGCCCAACTTCGTCCTCGTGAAGGACCTGGGTCTCACCGACACCTTCGCCGGACTCATCCTGCCCGGCGGCCTCTTCCAGGCCTTCACGCTGTTCTTCCTGCGGCAGTTCATGCTCGGCCTGAGCAGCGAGGTCGAGGAGGCCGCCATCATCGACGGCGCCGGCCCGCTGCGGATCTTCTTCCGGATCATCCTGCCGATGTCGATCGCGCCGATCGCCACCGTGTCACTGCTGATGTACGTCAACGCCTGGAACGACTACTTCTGGCCGCTGCTGATCGCCAACGACCAGAACGTCCAACCGCTCACTCTCGCACTCGGCGTCTTCAAGCAGTCCTCGCCCCAGGCCGCCCCCGACTGGGCGGGCCTGATGGCCGCCGCTCTCATCGCGGCGCTGCCGATGCTGCTGCTCTTCGTCGCCTTCGGCAAACGCATCGTCAACTCCATCGGCTTCTCCGGCCTCAAGTGACCAGTGACAGATGAAAGAAGGAAACATGAGAGTTCGCAAGGCTGTGGCCCTGGGAGCCTCGCTCACCCTGGCGGCCCTCCTCTCCGCCTGCTCCTCCAACTCCGACAGCGGCTCCAGTTCCGGAACCCTGAACTGGTGGACCTGGGACGACAAGCAGGCGGCCGCCTACAAGGTCTGCGCCACGGATTTCGAGAAGGCCAATCCCGGCGTCAAGGTGAAGATCACGCAGTACAACGTCGCGGACTACTTCACCAAGCTCACCGCCGGCTTCGTGGCCAACAAGGCCCCCGACGCGTTCCAGAACAGCGTCCAGTTCTTCCCGCAGTACGCCGACCAGCACCAGCTGCTCCCGCTGGACGACTACATCAAGAAGGACAGCTTCGACCTGTCGCGCTTCTCCGTCGGCGTCGACTCCTGGAAGTACACCGACGGCAAGCAGTACGGCCTGCCCCTGGACTGGGCGGCCACCGGCCTCTACTACAACTCCGACATGCTCACCAAGGCCGGCTACTCCGCCGACGACGTCCAGAAGCTGAACTGGAACCCCGACGACGGCGGCACGATCGGCAAGATGATCGCCCATCTGACCCTCGACACCAAGGGCCGGCGCGGTGACCAGCCGGGCTTCGACAAGGCACACATCAAGACCTACGGCTTCGGCCAGCTGGCAGCCAAGGACTTCCTGGGCCAGTCCACCTGGAGCTCCTTCGTCTCCACGACGGGCTGGCGGCTCGGCAACAAGGCCAACTGGCCGACCGAGCTGAACTACAACGACCCGCGCCTGGTGAAGACCATGAACTGGATCCGCACCCTGGTCGCGAAGGGCTACGCACCCAAGATCGGTACGTTCACCAACACCGTCTCCGACGTCGACCTGCTCTCCTCGGGCAAGGTCGCGATGGAGACCGGCGGATCGTGGTCGGCGTCCACCTTCGCCAAGATCCCCAACATCAAGGTCGGCATCGGTCCCACGGTCCTCGGCCCCGACGGCAAGACCCGTGCGGTCTTCAGCAACTCCAACGGGAACACCATCTGGGCCGGCACGAAGAACCCGGACCTGACCTGGAAGTGGGTCTCCTACATGGGCTCCGAGGCCTGCCAGACCAAGGCGTCGGCGACCGGCACCTTCTTCCCGTCCATCCCCGCCTCGATGGACGCCTCCGCCAAGGCGCTCAAGGCGCAGGGCGTCGACCTCACGGTCTTCACCGACATGCTCAAGAACAAGGAGCTCTACCCCTCCCCGGACTTCAACAACGGCGCGGAGCTGCAGGACGCGATCGAGCCCCTGATCGAGGCATACTTCGGCGGGCAGAAGGACGACAGCGTCTTCGCCGACATGCAGGCCAAGACGAAGGACATCCTGACCAAGAAGTGACCGCCGCCTCTTCGGCGCATCGCGACCGGGACGCGGCCCGTACGGCGCGTCCTGCCGCCCTCCCTGAAAAGAGACCGTATGCCCACCACCCCCGCGCGAATCGTCAGCCTGCGCGCGGCCGGCACCTGCTTCGCCGTCGAACTGACCGAACCGGTGCCCAGAGTCCTGCACTGGGGAGCCGACCTGGGTGAACTGACCACCGAGGACCTGACGGCCCTGAGCCTGACCGCGGAACCCGCGCTGCTCAACAACGCACTGGACACCCCGCGCCGCTTCACCGTCTGGCCCACCGAGGCGGACGGCTGGTCCGGCACCCCGGCCCACCACGGCCACCTGTCCGGCGCCGCCGGCGCTCCCCGTCCGACCCTGACCGGAGCCACCCACCACGTGGACCCCGACGGCGGCGGCGAACTCCGACTGCAGCTGAGCGAGGCGGCGTCCGGCCTGGACATCACGCTCACCTACACCCTGGACGCCCACGGGATCCTCACCGCCGACGCCGTCCTCTCCCGCGCCGAGAGCGCCGACGGCGCCGATCCGGCGCCGTACGACCTGTCCGGCGCACTGACCCTGCTGCCCCTGCCGCGCCGGGCCACCGAGATCCTGGACTTCACCGGCAAGTGGAGCCGGGAGCGCTCCCCTCAGCGGCGCCCGCTGCACCAGGGGTCCCATGTCCGTGACGTGCGACGCGGCAAACCCGGCGTCGACTCTCCCTATCTCCTGACGGTGGGCGTACCCGGCTTCGGATTCGGCACCGGCGAAGTGTGGGCCGTGCACGTGGCCTGGAGCGGCGACCAGCGCTACCTGGTCGAGCAACTCCCCGAAGGAGCAGGCGTACACGCCTCGGCGCTCGGTGGTGGCGAGCTCCTGCGGGCGGGCGAGATCCGCCTGGCGCCCGGCGACTCGTACCGCACCCCCCGCTGCCACTTCGTATGGTCGGCGGACGGTCTGGACGGCATCGCCGACCGCTTCCACCGCCACCTGCGAGCACGCCCCCAGCACCCGCGCGGCCCCCGGCCCCTCGTCCTCAACAGCTGGGAAGGGGTCTACTTCGACCACGACCTCGGCCGGCTCAAGGCCCTGGCCGAGCGTGCCGCCGCGGTCGGGGTCGAGCGCTTCGTGCTCGACGACGGCTGGTTCAGCGGCCGCCGCGCCGACACCGCGGGCCTCGGCGACTGGCTCGCCGACCCGACCGTCTGGCCCGAGGGGCTCAACCCCCTCGCCGACCATGTCCGGGCGCTGGGCATGGACTTCGGACTCTGGGTCGAGCCGGAGATGGTGAACCTCGACTCCCATCTGGCCCGCACCCACCCCGACTGGATCCTGGGCCCCGCCGCCGGCCTCGGCCCGTCCGCACGCCATCAGTACGTCCTGGACCTCTCCCGCCCCGAGGTCTTCGACTATCTGCTGAAGTCGCTGGACACACTGGTCGGGAGCTACGGCATCGCCTACCTGAAGTGGGACCACAACCGGGAACTCCACGAAGCCGTCCACGCCCCCGGCGACCGGCCCGCGGCCCACGCCCAGGTCGAGGCGCTGTACCGGCTGCTGGACGCGGTCAAGCAGCAGCATCCCGGCCTGGAGATCGAGAGCTGCGCCAGTGGCGGCGGCCGGGTCGACCTGGGCGTACTCGCCCGCACCGACCGGGTGTGGCCCTCGGACTGCAACGACCCCGTGGAACGCCAGGCGATCCAGAACTGGACCGGCCAACTCCTCCCGCCCGAACTGGTCGGCTCCCACGTCGGAGCCGCGCGCAGCCACACGACGGACCGCATCACCTCCGACACGTTCCGGCTGGTCACCGCGTTGTTCGGGCACGCGGGCATCGAGCAGGACCTGAACGAGTGCTCGGCACAGGAGCTGACCAGGCTGACCGCCTGGAGCGCGCTGTACCGGGAGCTGCGCCCCCTGCTGCACACCGGTCGCACGGTCCGCGCCGACCTGGAGGACGAGTCCCGCCTACTGCACGGAGTGGTGGCCCAGGACGGATCGAGGGCCCTGTACTCCTGGGCGCGCGTCGCCACTTCCCCCGAAGGCCAGTCCGGCCGCACTACCTTCCCCGGCCTGGACCCCGGCGCCCGCTACCAGCTCCGCGTACGCACCGAGCTCGGCCTGCCCTCGTTCCACCAGGTGGCACCACCCCAGTGGCTGACGGCAGCCCTGGAGGACTGGCTCACCCTGCCCGGCGCCGTCCTGGCCACCGCCGGCCTGCCGATGCCCACCCTCAACCCTGCGCAGGCACTCCTCGTAGAGGTCCGCCGCCAGGACTGAACGCACATTGCCTCAGCGGGTGTTCGGGTTGTCCGTGACCACGGCGGACACAGAGGGCGGCCCGCAACCTCCCGGCTACGGGGTCGCAGCACCGCGTGCGGCCGGGAGAAGGGGGCTCGGGGCCCTACGCCAACCGGTAGGGCCCTGCACCACCGGTCCGTAGTGGCCGGGCGCGATGGTGCCGTCGCTCACCCCGTGCTCTGTACGAAACGGACAACGGTCATATGGGCGGTGCCGTGAACAGGCCGTGGTCCACGTCGTTCTGCAATTCCTTGAGGATCGGTTCGGTCAGGGGATTGGCGGTTCCCCACTGGTCGGTCACCTCCTCGTCCTGGACCGAGTAGTGGTGCGGGTGCCAGGCGTCCTCGTCCAACTCCTCCATCTCCGTGGTGTATTCGACCGTGTTGCCGTGCGGGTCGACGAAGTAGGAGAACGGGTTGTCACCGGCCAGATGACGACCGGGGCCCCATGCCAGGCGGGTCCCGGAGCGGAGCAGCCGTCCGGTTCCGCGCATGAACTCGTCGAGTCCGCGCAGCTCGAAGGAGACGTGGTGGACCGAGGCGTGCGGCCCGGCGGCGATGCCCAGACTGTGGTGCTGCGGGCTGATCCGCATGAAGTTGAGGAGGTCCCCGGCCTGCGGGTGGACGATCGCGTCCGACAGCGCGAAGCCGAGGTGCCGCTCGTACCACTGGCGGGTGGTGGCGACATCGGGCGAGTTGATCACGACGTGCGAGAGCCGGACCGGGATGGACTCCTTCTCCTCGATGCGCCGGTGGACGCGCACCGCGACGTCCGCCGACACCTCGATGGTGCGGCCGTCGACGTCGAAGAACCGGAAGCCGTATCCGCCGCCCGGTGTCTGCAACGTGCCCGGTTCGCCAACCAGTTGGACCCCGCCGGCGATGAGGCGCTCGGCCAGCGTGTCCACGTCCGCGGGCGTCGCCGCACCGTAGGAGACGAGGTCGAGGCGCTTCTCCGCGGCCCTGCGCAGGCGGACCACGTACCGCTCGGGAGATCCCTCGGCGGCCAGGAAGGAGACGCCGTCGTCCTCGTCGACCTCGGTCAGCCCCCACACACCGGCGTAGAAGTCGAGTTGCCTGGCGAAGTCGGGTACGGCGAGGTCGACATGGCGCAGATGCGTCAGCAGACGTTGGGGCATGGGGAGTTCGGTCTCTTCCTGGGGGAGCGGTGGGTGCAGCGGATGATCGGTCACACCGTCAGGCGCGCTGCTCCCGGACAAGTGCTGCCGCGCGTTCCGCGATGGCGAGGACGGTGGCCTGGGTGTTGGCCGTGGGTACGGCCGGAATGACAGAGGCGTCCGCCGCGCGGAGGCCGGTGATCCCGTGGACCCGCAACTCCGTGTCGACCACGGCGAGTTCGTCCGTGCCCAGGCGGCAGGTGCCGGCGTAGTGGAAGTACGTCGCCACGCCCACCCGCAGATGGTCGGCGAGGGACGCGTCGGGGACGCCCGGACCCGGCAGGACCTCTTCCCCCTGCCAGCGGGCCATCGCGGGCGCACGGCCGATGCTCCGGACGATGCGCAGGCCCGCTTCGAGCACGTCCCGGTCGCGTGGGTCGCGGAGATAGCCCGGGTCGATCAGCGCCGGGCTGCTCGGATCGGCGCTGCTCAGGCGCAGCGTGCCACGGCTGTGGGGCGTCATCAGGGCGGCCCCGATGGAGTAGCCCCGTTCGGGGAGCGGGAGCGTCGGAGCGTTGAGCGGCACGCTGATCAGGAAGACCTGGAGATCCGGTACGGCCACGTCGGGGTGACTGCGTACGAGACCGACCAGCTCGCTGTGGTTGATGCTGTCGGGCGGCGGCTCGGCGGTCGCGTAGGTGACGCCGGCGGTGGCGTGGTCGTGCAGGTTCTCCCCGACCCCGGGAAGGTCCGCCACGGGATCGATGCCGAGGCCGGAGAGCTGGGACGCCGGTCCGATGCCCGACCGCAGCAGCACCTGCGGTGTGCCCACGGCACCCGCGCACAGCACGACCTCCCGTTCGCACGACACCGTGACGAGCTCCGAGCCGACGGAGTACTCGACGCCGACGCAACGGTCACCGCGCACCAGCACCCGGTGGACGAGGGCCCCCGTCACCACCCGCAGGTTCGGTCGCTGCCGCGCAGGGGTGAGATAGGCGTCGGCCGCACTCAGACGACGTCCGTCCACGATGGCGAGGTCGGGAAAACCGAACCCCTCCTCCAGCCCGCCGCTGACGTCGTCCGCCCGTGCGTATCCGGCCTGCTGGGCCGCTTCGAGTACGGAGACCGCGAGCGGGCTCGGCGTGGCCGCGGGGGAGACCTCCAGCGGGCCGGACGTGCCGCGGAGCACGGCGTCCCGGTGAGGTGCCGACTCCGTGCGGCGGAAGTAGGGCAGCAGCTCGTCGAACCCCCACCCCTTGGCACCGGCCGCCGACCAGGCGTCGTACCCCGAGCGGTGTCCCCGAAGGTGCAGCATCGCGTTGATCGCCGACGACCCTCCGACGGCCCGGCCGTGCGGCCAGGGCAGCGACACACCGAGCGCCTGCTGCACCACGGTCGCGTCGGGCCAGCTCGTCCCGCCGGCGAGCAGCATGGGCCATGCGGCGGGAATCGCAGACTCGGGCGGCGGTTCCGCCCCCGCTTCCAGGAGGAGGACTCGTGCGCCTTCCTCCTCCGACAGCCTTGCCGCGAGTACGCATCCCGCGCTGCCGGCCCCCACGATCACGTAGTCGAACTTCGGTGCGGTGAACCGCATTTGAACTCCACGGAAGCAAAGAGGATGTATCGCCCAGCCGCAGTCGGCACCAGGTGAATGAACTTTCAGTCATGGGATCTGGGCTGTCAACTCGGGGCCCCAGCTGACGGGAACGGTCCGGCAGTGCGGAGATGGCTGGCTGTTCAGGAGGTGTCCGTTCGGCATCATCGCCGAGATCGTCGAGCGGGCCTCGCGGCGGGTGAGGCGGTGCAGGTTGATGTTCTTTGCTTGAGCACGCTAATATGTACAGATGACCGTCGAAGGTCCCCTGGGTGCTCAGGAAGAACACTTCTGGCGCGCCCTGATGCGCGTCGTCGTCGCGCTGCCGCGCTCGCTCGACGACGATCTGCTGCGCTCCGCGGGGCTGACGCTCACCGAGTACCTCGTGCTCATGAACCTCTCCGAGGCCGAGAAGCAGGAACTCCGCATGACGGATATCGCCTCGGCGACCGCGCTGTCCGCGAGCCGTATCACCCGTGTCGTGGATGCTCTGCAGAGCCGCGGCCAGGTCGTCAAACGGCGCTACGAAGGTGACGCCCGGGGAAATGTCGCGACCCTCACCCCGGAAGGGCTGAAGCGGCTTCAGGCGGCATACCCGATACACCTGGCGAGCGCCCGGAAGCGGGTCATGGACCATCTCGACCGTCGGTCGCTGTCGGCCATGGCGAGGCAGTTCGAAGCGATGGGCGAGCACCTCGACTGAGGTCGTGACCAGGCGCGACCGGCGCGCCTGCCTGATGCCCGTGATCGAACGTCGCCGCGGCGGCCCGGGCGTCCTGTTCAGTCGGCCTTTGTCCCGGGTGCTCCCATCCGCAGTCCGTCCATGACCAGGTCGAAGAGGCGGGCGGCTCGTGCTTCCCAGTCGCCCTGCGGATCGATCGTGAACAGGCCGACGATGGCGAGGAAGAAGTCGTCCGCGGTGACGCCGGGGCGGATGGTGCCGGCCTTCTCGGCGGCGCGGAGCAGGAGTTCGGACGCGGCGGTCACCGGGGTGTACTCGGGCTTCGCCGCCGTGCCCGTGGCCTGTCGGATCGCGTCGGCCAGACCGGCCTTGGCCATGGCGAACCGGGCGAGTCGGTCCATCCACTCGCGCAGCGCCCGGTCGGGTTCCCGGGTCTCGAGAAGGTGGGTCGCGTAGTCGGCGACCTGCTGCATCTCGTGGCGGTAGATCTCCAGGACGAGCGCCTCGCGGTTGGGGAAGTTGCGGTAGAACGTGCCCTGGCCGACGCCCGCCTTCTTGGCGATCGCGCTCAGCGGGGTGTCGGCGGAGCGGGTCAGTTCGGCCAGGGCCACTTCCAGGATGCGTTCGCGGTTGCGCTGCGCGTCGGAGCGCAACGGTGCGTCCTTCTTCTCCGGCACTCGTGCCCTCCTCGCGGGCTCGCGGAGGGGCCCGGCCTTGCTAAGCGGACAGCTGTCCGGTACGTTCCCTGGTAGCGGACAGTTGTCCGGTTGGTTGCATCATAGCCCTGGCCGAGCTGATCCAGCCACGTACTGAGCTGCCTCTTTGTCTCCTGGTGCACCCGATTTTCCAATACGCCTGCGTGCCGGACCGCCTTCTCGGCGCGTTCCGGACCTGCGAAAGAAGGCTGATCATGGTTTTGGCCGGTCCGTCGACGCACAGCGCCATCACCCTGAACATCAACGGCGAGAAACACTCCCTGTCCGTCGATCACCGCACCACCCTCCTGGACGCCCTGCGCGAGCGGCTCGCGCTCACCGGTACCAAGAAGGGCTGCGACCAGGGGCAGTGCGGGGCCTGCACGGTTCTGGTCGACGGCCGCCGGACCGTGGCCTGTCTGCAACTGGCGGTGGCCGCCGAGGGGCGGGAGATCACCACCGTCGAAGGCCTGGCCGACGGCGAACGACTGCACCCGGTGCAGCAGGCCTTCCTCGACCTCGACGGCTACCAGTGCGGTTACTGCACACCTGGCCAGATCTGTTCGGCCGTCGCGGTGATCGAGGAGCACGCGGCCGGCTGGCCGAGCGCCGTCACCGGCGACGTACGGCCCGAGGCGGGACCGCCGCCGCTGACCGCCGAGGAGATCCGCGAGCGGATGAGCGGCAACCTGTGCCGCTGCGGCGCGTACGTGTCGATCGTTCAGGCGGTCGCCCAGGCGGCAGCGGCCCAGACGGAGACCACGGAGGCGGCGGCATGAGGGAGTTCGGCTATCAGCGTGCATTCGACGTCTCCGGCGCGGTCGCGCTGCTCGACGCCGATCCGGACGCGAGGTTCCTCGGCGGCGGCACCAACCTCGTCGACCTCATGAAGACGGGCGTCGAGCGGCCCGGCCGGCTCGTCGACGTACGTGAACTCCCGCTGGACCGCATCGAGTCGACGCCCGACGGCGGCCTGCGGATCGGCGCCACCGTCACCAACAGCGACCTCGCCGCCCACCCCGAAGTGCGGCGCCGCTACCCGGCGTTGACGCAGGCGGTGCTGGCCGGCGCCTCCGGGCAGCTGCGCAACATGGCCACGGTCGGCGGGAACCTGCTCCAGCGCACCCGCTGCGGCTACTTCGCCGACGTGGCCCAGCCGTGCAACAAGCGCACCCCCGGCAGCGGTTGCCCCGCCGTCGCGGGCGAGCACCACAACGCCGCGATCCTCGGCGCCTCCGACCACTGTGTGGCCGTACACCCCTCGGACATGGGCGTGGCGCTCACCGCCTTCGACGCCGTCGTGTCGTACGAAACGGCCGCCGGGTCCGGCGAGTTGCCGCTCGCCGAGTTCTATCTGCCGGTCGGTGACACCCCGCACCGGGAGACCGCCCTGCCGCAGGGTGCGCTGATCACCGGCGTCACCCTGCCGCCCGCGCCGGTCGCCGCCACCTCGCGCTACCGGAAGGTGCGGGAGCGGGCCTCGTACGCGTTCGCGATCGGGTCCGTCGCCGCCGCGCTCGACGTGGAGGCGGGGGCCGTCCGCGAGGTGCGGCTCGCGCTCGGAGCGGTCGCGTCGCGGCCTTGGCGAGCCCTGGAGGCCGAGCGGGTGCTCAAGGGCGCCCCCGCCGATGCCCGTACCTTCGCCGCCGCCGCGGACGCCGAACTGGCCGCGGCCCGGCCCCTGCCGCACAACGGATACAAGGTGACCCTGATGCGCAACCTCGTGGTGGCCGTGCTGACCGAACTCGCCGAGGAGGCAGCCCGATGACCACCGTCACCCCCCTGAAGGGCTCCGTCGGCACGGCGCACACCCGCGTGGAGGGACGTGACAAGGTCACCGGCGCCGCCCGGTACGCGGGAGAGATCCCCTTCGCCGAACTCGCCCATGGCTGGCTGGTGTTGTCCACGATCGCCCGCGGCCGCATCCGGGCCGTGGAAGCCGACGCCGTCCTGGCCATGCCCGGCGTCCTCGCCGTCCTGCACCACGGGAACGCCCCGCACCTGGAGACCGACTACGACGGGCTCATGGGGAACAGGCCCGACCCGTCCATCGCGCTCTTCCAGCACGACCGGGTGCCGCACGCGGGCTGGCCCGTGGCGCTGGTCGTCGCCGAGACCTCCGAGCAGGCCAGGGAGGCCGCCGAGACGCTCGTGGTGCACTACGAGCGGGAGCCGCACGACATCGCGTTCGCCGACGGGCGTCCGGACGCGTACACCGTGGCGGACGTTCCGCACGCCGCGGCCGTGACCGCGAAGGGCGACCTGGAGGCCGAACTCGCCCGGTCCGCGCTCGTCGTGGACGCCGAGTACACCACGCCCGAGGAACACCACAACCCGATGGAGCCCCACGCGGCGACCGCCCACTGGGACGGCGGCCGCCTCGAGGTCGTCGACTCCAACCAGGGCGCCATCTGGGTCAAGGGCGAACTCGCGAACCTGTTCTCGCTCGACCCGGCCTCCGTGCGCGTACGCTCCGAACACATCGGCGGCGGCTTCGGCTCCAAGGGCGTCCGCGCCCACCAGGTGGCCGCCGTCATGGCCGCGACCCTCCTGCGCCGCCCCGTGCGCGTCGTACTGACCCGCCGTCAGATGTTCTCCCTGGTCGGCTACCGCAGCCCCACCGCACAGCGTGTCAGGCTCGGCGCCGACCCCGACGGGCGGCTGCGCGCGCTGGAGCACCGGTCGCTGAACCTCTCCTCGACGGTGCACGAGTTCCTGGAGCCCGCCGCCATGCCGGCCCGGGTGCTCTACGACGCCCCGGCCCACCACACCGCCCACCGGATCGTACGGCTCGACGTGCCGACCCCGACCTGGATGCGCGCGCCGGGCGAGGCGCCGGGGTCGTTCGCGCTGGAGTCGGCGCTCGACGAACTGGCCGAGAAGTGCGGCGTCGACCCGATCGAGCTGCGCGCCCGCAACGAGCCCGAGACCGGGCCGGTGTCCGGGCTGCCCTTCGTCGGCCGCGATCTGATCGCCTGCTTCCGGGAGGGCGCCCGGCGGTTCGGCTGGGCCGACCGCGATCCGCGTCCCGGCCTGCGCCGCGACGGCCGCTGGCTGCTCGGCACCGGAACGGCGGCGGCCTCGTTCCACGCCGCAGCCGTGCCGTCCACGGCGGCGGTGACCGCGGAGGCCGACGGCGGCTTCACCGTCCGTATCTCCGCGGCGGACATCGGCACCGGCGCGCGTACGGCCCTCACCCTGATCGCCGCCGACGCGCTGGAGGTGGCGCCGGACCGCGTCCGGGTGCTGATCGGGGACAGCGACTTCGGCCCGGCCATGATCGCGGGCGGCTCGATGGGCACCAGCTCCTGGTCCTGGGCGGTCACCGCGGCGGCGGAGGAACTGCGCGAGCGACTCGCCCTGGGCGGCGGCATCCCTCCGGAGGGCGTCACCGTCCGCTCGAACACCGCGGCGGCCATCGCGGCACTCCCGCAGAAGGAACGGCACTCCTACGGCGCCCACTTCGCCGAGGTCGCCGTCGACGTCACGACCGGCGAGGTACGGGTCCGCCGGATGCTCGGCATTTTCGCGGCGGGCCGGATCATCAACCCGCTGACCGCCCGCAACCAGTTCGTCGGCGGCATGATCTGGGGCATCTCCATGGCCCTGCACGAGGAGGCGGTCCGGGATGGGGCTTCGGGTGCCCACGTCGGCGCCGACCTCGCGGGCTACCACTTCGCGGCCAACGCCGACGTCCCGCTCGTCGAGGCGGACTGGCTGCCCGAGGACCCGGACGAGGACGACCCCCTCGTCATCAAGGGCATCGGCGAGATCGGCATCGTGGGGGCCGCGGCGGCGGTCGGCAACGCGGTCTGGCACGCGACCGGCGTACGCCATCGCAGCCTGCCCATCCGCCCCGACCGCGTCCTGCAGGCAGGCCGAGATGCTTGACCTCGCCGCGGAGTTGAGCGAGTGGGCCGCGGAGGGCCGCGACTTCGCCGTCGCCACGGTGGTGTCCGTCGGCGGCAGCGCGCCGCGCCCTCCCGGCGCCGCCCTCGCGGTCGACAGCGCGGGCACGGCGATCGGCTCGGTCTCCGGCGGATGCGTGGAAGGGGCGGTGTACGACCTGTGCGTCCAGGTCCTCGACAGCGGCGAGCCGGTCCTTGAGACATTCGGCTACAGCGACGAGGACGCTTTCGCGGTGGGTCTGACGTGCGGTGGAACGATCCAGATCCTGGTCACCGCGGTGACGGGGGACGCACCGGACAGAGAGCTGTACGAGGCGGCGCTGGCGTCGGCGGCTCGGGGGGAGCCGACGGCACTGGCCAGGGTGATCCGTGGACCGGCCGGACTTCTCGGCACACCTGTGCACGCGCCCACCCAGGGGCGCGGGGCGGTGACCTGTGCGGCTCCGCCGCCCGGGCGTGACAACCCACCACGGACCCGCACCGCATCCGCGACCTTCCCCGTGGATCGCATCACCGCCGAGGCCCTGGCCATGCTGACCGCCGGAGGCACCCGCACCCTCGAAGTCTCGGAGGACGGCTCCCACTGCCCCGGCGGCCTCACCCTGTTCATCGAGACCCGTGTCCCGCCACCCCGCATGATCGTCTTCGGTGCGATCGACTTCGCCGCCGCACTCGTGCGCGCCGGAAAGCTCCTCGGCTACCACGTGACCGTGTGCGACGCCCGCCCCGTCTTCACCACCCGGGCCCGTTTCCCCGACGCGGACGAGGTCGTGGTCGACTGGCCGGACCGCTACCTCCGGAGTACGGAGACCGACGCACGCACGGTCCTGTGCGTGCTGACCCACGACGCCAAGTTCGACGTACCCCTGCTGGAGGCGGCCCTGCGGATGCCGGTCGCCTACGTCGGCGCGATGGGCTCCCGTCGAACGCACGCCGACCGGGAGCGCAGGCTGCGCGAAGTCGGCCTGGAGGATGCGGAGTTGGCCCGTCTCCGGTCGCCCATCGGCCTCGACCTCGGCGCCCGCACGCCCGAGGAGACGGCACTGTCCATCGCGGCGGAGATCGTCGCGATGCGGCGGGGCGGGACGGGCACGCCGCTGACCGGCTCGGCGACGCCGATTCACCGGGGCACGGCGGAGTGGGCTGCGCTGGCGCGCCGGGAAGCCGGCTGGGCACCCTCGCCGAGGTCATCGAGTGCCCGAGTGCCGGCGGTCGGACCGGGATCGTCGACGGCACGGATTTCCGTGTGCGACGCCCGGCCGTAGGCCGCAAGGACCGGGACGGAGTCGTCTCTGCGGCAGGACCGGGCAGAACGCCGTGAAGACCGTGGTCCGCACGGGCGCCGGGGGGCGCGTGCCGGTCACACAGGGCGGGTCTGCCGGCGCCCGAGCGACGTGGCGGCGCCGGTCAGTAGCCAGTCGAGGCCAAGCTCGAAACTCGCTTCCGGGTCGTCGTTGTACAGCAACTCGGTGAAACCCGTGTCGGCCAGGTGAGGCAGGTGGCCGGCGTCGATCTGTGCCTGGACGAATTCAGTGGTGGCGTCGCGGCGCGCGGTATGTGCTTCGGCTGTGGCGCGGCGACGGATCCCGCCCGACAGTTCGGCCGTGACGTGGCCGAGCGTGAAGGTGTCGACCATGAGGATGAGCGCCCGGCGAACGGCGTTGTCGGCATCGAGTTCGCGAACCGCGGCGGCGGACTCGTCCATGCGCTTGAGTGAGGCGGGGCCGATCGGGCAGCCGGTGTCACGCGTCGCAACCAACCAGGGGTGGCGCAGGACTGCAGCCCGGTTGTATCTGGCGATCAGGCGCAGCGCCTCCCGCCAGTCGCCGGGCACATCACCCACGAGTGTCTCCTCGACCACCGCGTCGTGCATGAGGTCGAGGAGGTCGTCCTTGCTGCCGAAATGCGAGTAGAGACTCATCGGGCGGGCCTTCAGTTCGCCGGCGATCCTGCGGATGGAGACGGCGTCGAGGCCCTCGCTGTCGGCAACCGCGATCGCCGCTCGGACGATCCGCTCGCGGGTCAGCGGCTGGGGCTTCGACTCTTGCTCGGCCTCGCGAATCCAGAACGGCCGGCTGTGGCCCTCGGGCAGGCGGTCGTCGGGGGAGGGCAGCGGAGGTGTCGGCACGAACCGAAGTGTAGCGAGACGCGGTCCGTGTGCGCGATACACCGTATCGAGAGCCGATACGGTGTATCGTCCGTGCCGCGAGAGCTTCGCCGGCTGCTTCGGACCGTTGCCCATGACCCAACCGTGCCCTCCGCGAGGCCCCGAAGCGCCGTCCGGGTTTGCGCACCGCCACTGTGTGCTTGCGGCTGTCACGGAAGGAAAAGAAGATGGAGACCCTTCTCTGCTATCGATTCGTCGAGGACGACCTCACCTCGGCGAACGGAAACATGTCCTGGCAGGTCGGACAATGGAACAAGGTGAACGGACCCATCGTCTGCTGTTCCACCGGTCTGCACGCCTCGCTGACGCCCAGGGACTCCGTCCGGAACGTATTCGGAAAACGGTGGTTCATCGCAGAAGCGCGAGGCGAGATTTCCCGGCGTGGCAATAAGTTCGCCGCGAGGGAAATGAGGCTCGTCGAAGAGATTCCCCTTGTCGTTCTGCGCCGGTTCGCCATCGAATGCGCGAAAGGCAGCCTCGACTACATCGAGCAGCGGAAATCGGTCGATATTCGAATACGTCGATGCATCGAGGCCGCACAGGGTTATCTTGACGGCGAACTCCGGGAGGAGGAAATGCTGGAAGGGCGCGAAGCCGTCGGCGATGCGCTGGCCTCCGGGGTGGTCGCCGGTGCCGACACCGGACGCGCCGTAGCTGCCGCGATCGCCGCATCTCGTGCCGCAGACGGGAATGCCGCGGACTGGGCGGCCGCCGCGGCAGGGGCTGCGTACGCTGCACAAGCCGCCGCGGATGCCATCAAGGCGGCCGGCGACCTTTCGGCCTCGTACGCGGCGGTGCACGATGTCGCAGCAGCTATCGCGGCCACGCGTGCCGCTGATCACGCGGCAGCCGCCGCGCACACAGCCGCCGCTGCCGGAGCCGTCGCACATGCCGCGGCCGTGGCCGCGGCCCGCGGTGTGTATGCGGCGGACACCGTGTCCGACGCCTATTTCGTGGCCTTCTCGGCGTTCGCCGAACACCCCGCCGATCAGCACTACGCGGCTCAGAACGAGAGACTGCTCAAGCTGATCGCCGGCTCGACAGGAATGCACGCATAACCGACCGCCGGCCGAGTCGCGGCCACCGCCGGCGACCTGCCCCAGCCACGTCAGCGCCCGCCCTCGCGCGGGCGCTGACACCGGGGGTGGCCGTACCGATCGCCAACTACGCCCGTCACGCACCGTCGTTCGGCCGCCCCGGCTGTCGGACCTCGGGCATATGTTGTCGCCCATGACTCCTGACCTGATCCGCCGGCTCGCCCCGTTCCGTGAGGAAGCGCTGAGCCGCGGCATACCGTCCCAGGACATCGAGCGGTGGATCGCCATGGCCCGCCGGTCCGGGACACTCGTCACGAGCGGGGACGGACCGGTCGTCGGCCGGTTCGGCGGCCCGCTGATGCTGCCCGCGGATGCCCCCGACCCCTGGTTCCCCCTGCTCGCCACCCTCGACTGCGCGGCCCTCCCCGAGGAGGTGACGGGCCTTCCGCTGCCGGCCGACGGCCATCTGCTGCTCTTCGGCTTTCCCGAGATGACGTACTACAGCGCCAGTGCCGGCGAGGTCGTGTACGTCCCCGCCGGGACACCCGTCGAGGAGCGGGAGACGAAGTACCCCTGCGTCTACGGCGAGGAGGGAGACGCCTTCGACGACGACCAGATGGTGCGCATCTACGAGCAGTTCCCGCAGGACGAGCTGCGCCTGTCGGCCGACGTCTGCCTGCCGTACCACTTCCTGATCCCGTCCCCTGAGCCCGGCCAGGAGGCCGCTCCGCTGCCAGACCATCCCCGCGCCTGGGAACTGGCCGAAGCGTGGACGGACACGTGCGGCGACATCATCGTCGACGGCCCGCTGCACATCGGCGGGTATGCCTGCCACGAGTGCACGGAAACGGACCCTGTCCTGGACGCCGCACAGGAGGCGGCGCAGCATCGACGGCACCGAACCGCGGAGCCGGGCGAGCCCGTCGACGCTGTGGAACTGCCCGCCCCCGAGGACTGGACGCTGCTCGCCCAGTGGGACATCGGTCTCACGGGGCGGGAGGGATCCACCCTGCACTGGGTGATCGCGCGACAGGACCTGGCCGAACGACGCTTCGACCGCGCGCACGTTTCGTTCTTCTGGAATCCCTGAGCCGACGACAGCCCAGGAGCGTCAGGGCACCGGCTGAGATGCTCGGCGAGAAGTGGGTTCCCGCGGTGTGGCAACCTCCAACGGGGACCGGACGGTTACCCGTTCGTGCATCCCCACAATGCTGTGGCATCACCTCGCGAACGCCGGCGCCGACACCGCATGCCGCTCACGACGGTGGCCCTCGTCGCGACCGTGGTCGTCGCCCTGCTGGCCGGGCGGGCTCAACCGAGGCCCCGCCGCGAGGTGTTGGGCGTCTGTCACCTGCCCCAGATCTTTCGGTACGCCTGCCGGTAGCCCGACGGGTCCCAGGACGAGGTTCCTTCGCTGTTGGCCGCCGTGGAGACGTGCACGGGTGCGACGTAGCCGCTGGCCGGACGGCCGGAGAAGGCGCGGTTGAACTCGTCGGCGATCTGCCAGCCCTGCAGCGTCAGCGGCTCGGGGACGGTGGCCGCCTGGTACTGGTCGCCGTTGATGCGCTGGAAGGCGGACGGGTCGCCGTCACCGGCGCCGATGTTGAAGGGCGGGCCTGCGCCCCTCTCGCCGGCCGCGCGGAAGGCGGGGGCGGCGTCGGCGAAGTACAGGTCGTTGATCGCGACGGAGTAGCTCCACCGGCTTCCGAAGCGGGCGAGGAGGGTGGAGACCTCCCTGGCGGTACGGCTGCTCGTGTCCGGGATCGGGATGTTCTCGTACGCCAGCAGCCGCACGCCCGCACACGTGGCCAGCCCCTTCCTGATCAGCTCGGACTTGTGGCGGGCGAACGGGATCGAGGCGTCGGTGAACAGGACGACCCCGGCGTTGCCCCGGGAGTGCGCGACGACCCACTGCGCGCTGATCGCGGCGACGTCGCCGACGTCTGTGGTGATGTTGGTGAAGAGCTTGGGCTTCGTACTGGGGCCGGGGGAGGTGACCGCGTGCCAGCCGATGAGGGGGATGCCCGCCGCGTTGGCCCGCTGGACCTGCTGCGAGGTCGAGTCGGGGTCGAAGCCGCCGATGACGATGCCCGGGGGCCGGAGGGCCACCGCCTCGCTCAGCGCCGCCTGGATCCCGGCTGGGGTGCCCTCGCCGTCGATCACCCGGACGTTCCAGCCGATGACCTTCGCGGCCTCCCGCAGGCCCTTGGCGACGCCCGCGACTCCGGGGTTGGTCATGGTCTGCGCGACGAAGACGATCGTCTTGCCGGACACCGCCCTGGGGCCGCTGGTCGGCCCGTTCCAGGGGACGTCGGTCCGCTCCGCCCGGGCGACGGCGGCCTTGGCCCGTGCCTGGACCGCGGGGCAGCCGCTCGGACCGGTGGCGGAGGCCGCGGGGCTGTCCGGCAGGCCGCGTTCGCAGCCCGCGAGGGCGGTCACCGCCGCCAGCAGGGCGAGGGAGACGCATCGGGCGGGGGAGGCCTTGCGGCTGCGGTGCACGGGGGCTCCTCGCGGAAGAGAAGGCGGAGGAGAAGGACGCAGGGGACTCATGGCGTCGGGCCCGCCGTGTCACCGTCCCGGGCCGAGGGGTGCGGCTCGGGGGGTACCGCGGACGCGTCGGTCCCGGTGCGCAGACGGCGGGCGGAGTAGCCGGCCAGCCCGACGGCGAGCAGCAGCGTGCCGCCGTAGAACAGCGGGATCGTCCAGAAGTCCGCGCCCAGCTGGCCGATGCCGGTGAGGCCGACCGCGAGCACGGCGACGGCGACCAGCGTGCCCAGGGCGTTGGGGCGGCCGGGCCTGATCGCGGTGGAGCCGAGGAGGGCGCCGGCGAAGGCGGGCAGCAGGTAGTCGAGGCCGACACTGGGATTGCCGATCTGCTGCTGGGCCGCGAGCAGCACACCGGCGAAACCGACCAGCAGCCCCGATGCGGCGAACGCGTAGACGGTGTACCTGCGGGCCGGGATGCCGACGAGCTCGGCCGCGCGCGGGTTCGAGCCGACGACGTAGAGGTAGCGGCCGAGCGGCAGCCGCTCCAGCACCAGCCAGAGGACGACGGCGAGGGCCAGCACGTAGAAGGCGGGAACCGGAAGCCCGAGGAACCTGGAGTTGTAGAGGTCGGTGAAGGCGGTGGGGAGCCCGAGCGGGCCGGGGACGATCCGGCCGCCGTCGGTGATCCAGCCGGTCACGGCGTACATCATGCTGCCGGTCCCGAGGGTGGCGATGAAGGAGTCGATCCGGCCGAACTCGACGACCACACCGTTGAGGACGCCCACGACCGCCCCTCCGGCGACCACCACCAGGCAGGCCCACGGCCAGGGCCACCGCTCGTCGACCACGAGGTGCATCGCCATCACGTGCGCCAGGCCGAGGCCGTAGCCGAGGGAGAGGTCGAACGCGCCGGTCACGATGGGGACCGTGGCGGCGAGCGCGAGGACGGCCGGGATCGACTGGTTGAACAGGATCGAGTCGACCGTGTCCCGGGTGGGAAACGTGCGGGGCAGGGTGAGCGAGAAGACCAGGAAGAGCAGCGCGGTGAGGGCGAGCAGGCCGTAGGCACCGACGTGGTGTCCGGCGGGGCCTCGGCGCGGCCGGGACGGGGACCTGGGCGAGGCGGTCATGAGGCCGTCGCGGTTCCGGCGGGAGGCCTGGCCGAGGCCGCCCGGGTGAGCCCGGCGACCGTGAGGGCGGGACCGCTCAGCTCGGCCGTCACGGAGCCGCGGACGAACACCAGGGCGCGCCGGCACACGCCCGCGACCTCCTCGAAGTCCGTGGCGACGAGCAGCACCGCGAGGCCGGCGGCCAGGGCCTCGTCGAGCAGCCGGTAGACGGCGGACTTGGCCCCGACGTCCACGCTCGCGGTCGGCTCCTCCAGGATCAGCAGGCGCAGGCCCACCGGGTGCCAGCGGCCGATCATGACCTTCTGCTGGTTCCCGCCGGACAGCGTGCCGATCGGGGCCTCGCTGTCCCGGGGGCGCACCGAGAGCCGTTCGATCAGACCGGCGGCCACCGCGCGTTCCCGGCGGGGGGCGATCCAGCGCAGCGCCGGCACGCCCGCGGCGCGCGGGTTGGCCAGGAGGTTCTCCCGCACGGTCAGTTCGGCGGCGCAGCCCTCCCGCTGCCGGTCGCCGGGCACCAGGCCGACCCCGAGACGGACGGCGTCGGCGACCGAGCGGGGGCGGTACGGCCGGCCGCCGAGCAGCACCCGGCCGTCGAGGAGGGGCCGGGCACCGGCCAGGGCCCGGCCCAGTTCCACGTGCCCGGCGCCGGAGAGGCCGACCAGGCCGAGGACCTCGCCGGCCCCGAGGTCCAGGCCGACCGGTCCCGCACCGGCGGTCCGTACGCCGTCGAGCGTCAGGACGGCCGGGCCGTCGGCGGGGACGGTGGCGGGGCGGTAGCGGGTGAGTTCCGCGCCGACGATGTCACGCACCAGACGGGCGGGGCTGTGGCCCGCCAGGTCGCCGTGGCTCACGAGCCGGCCGTCGCGCAGGACGGCGAAGGCGTCGGCGACCTCGTACACCTCGTCCAGCCGGTGGGTGACGTAGAGCAGGCCGTGCCCCTGGTCGCGCAGGGTGTGCAGGACGCGGAACAGGCGGGCGCAGTCCGCGGCGGGCAGCCGGGCGGTCGGCTCGTCGAGGACGATGAGTCCCGCCCGGGTGGCCAGGGCCCGGGCGATGGCGACCAGCGACCGCTCGGCGGGGGAGAGCCGGGAGACCGGCGCGGCGGGGTCGAGGTGTCCGGCGACGGTCCGCAGGGCGTCGGTGCACCGCTCCCGGGTGCGCCGCCAGGAGATCAGTCCGGCACGGCGCGGGTATCCGGTGCTCAGGGCGATGTTCTCGGCGACCGTCATCCACTCCACCAGACCGAGGTCCTGGTGGATGAAGGACATGGAGCGGCAGGCGGCGTCGCTGCCGAGCGGGTGCCCGTCCACCGTGACCTGTCCCGCCTCGGCGCGGTGGATCCCGGCGAGCACCTTGATGAGGGTGGACTTCCCGGCTCCGTTGGGGCCGAGGAGGGCGAGGACGCTGCCCGCGTGGACGTCGAGGTCGACCCCGTCCAGCGCGAGGGTCCCGCCGAACCGTTTGGTGAGCCCGCGGATGCGGACCAGCGGGTGCGCAGAGGTGTCGGGAGGGTCGTGCACGGACATCTCCGAGGGTCGGCCTGACGAGTTCTTCCCGACTGTCGCCAGCGATCCTAATGCGACTATCTGCATCATTTCGGGCATCTGTCGCACCGTGTGACACCAACGGGTCAGTGGCGTCGCCGGTCTCAGCCGCCCCCGAGGCCGCCTCCGAGGCCGCCTCCGAGGCCGCTCCCGAGGCCGCACTCGGCCCAGATGACCTTGCCCTGGGGCAGATAGCGCGTCCCCCAGCTCTGTGCCAGCTGGGCGACGAGGAACAGGCCCCTGCCGCCCTCGTCGGTGCTGGCCGCCCGGCGCAGATGCGGGGCGGTGTTGCTGGTGTCGGAGACCTCGCAGATCAGGCTGCGGTCGAACAGCAGCCGTACCCGGATCGGGCCGGAACCGTGGCGGATGGCGTTGGTGACCAGCTCGCTCAGCATCAGTTCCGCGGCGAACGCGGCTTCGTCGAGTCCCCAGTCGGCCAGCTGCCGCATGGCGCCGGCCCGGACCTCGCCGACGAGCGCCGGGTCGGGTTCCAGGTCCCAGGCGGCGATCCGGTCGGGGGGCAGGGCACGGGTGCGGGCGACGAGCAGGGCGATGTCGTCCCCCGGGTGGACGGGCGCCACGCTGTTCAGGATCACCTGGCAGGTCTCGTCCGGTGTGCGCCCCGGCTGCGCCAGGACCTCGCGCAGCCGGCCGAGGGTCACGTCGACGTCGTGGTACCGGTCCTCGATGAGCCCGTCGGTGTAGAGGACCAGCAGGCTGCCCTCGGGGAGGTCGACGTCGACGGCTTCGAAGGGCAGGCCGCCCAGGCCGAGCGGAGGTCCGGCGGGCAGCTCGGGGAAGGACACCGTGCCGTCGGGGCTGACCAGCGCGGGCGGGGGATGCCCGGCACGGGCCATGGTGCACCGCTGGGTGGTCGGGTCGTAGACGGCGTACAGGCAGGTCGCGCCGAGGATGTCCGCCTCGGCGGCGAAGTCCTCCCGGTCCAGCCGTCCCACCAGGTTGTCGAGGTGGGTGAGGACTTCGTCCGGGGGGAAGTCGAGTTCGGCGAAGCTGAGGGCGGCGGTACGCAGCCGCCCCATGGTGGCGGCGGAGAGCATGCCGTGGCCGACGACGTCCCCGACCATGAGACCGACCCGGGTCCCGGAGAGGGGGATGACGTCGTACCAGTCGCCCCCCACGTCGGACTCGGCCGGCAGGTAGCGATGGGCGACCTCGACGGCGTCCTGGTCGGGCAGGCCGTGGGGGAGCAGGCTGCGCTGGAGGGCCAGCACCATGGTGCGTTCGCGGGTGTAGCGCCGGGCGTTGTCGATGGACAGGGCGGCGCGGGCGGCGAGTTCCTGGGCCAGCGAACGGTCGTCGTCGCCGAAGGGCGCGGGGTCCTGTCCGCGGTAGAAGGCGGCGACGCCCAGGACGACACCGCGGGCCATCAGCGGGACCGCGATCAGGGAGTGGACGTGGGAGAGCAGTTCCGCGGTGTGCTCGGGGTCGTGGGCCAGCCAGCCCGCGGCAGCCTCCAGATCCGGTTCCAGCACCGGTTCCCCGCCGGTCAGACAGCGCAGCTGCGGAGTGGTCGGGCCGTAGTCGACCTGCTTGCCGACCGGGTGGAAGGGGCAGTCGTCGCGGATGCCGTGGACCACCGTACGGCGCAGGTCGCCGTGCGGGTCGGCGGCCTCCTCGCCGCGCAGTACCGCCTCGGGCAGGTCGATCGTGATGTAGTCGGCGAGCCGCGGCACCGCCGTCCGGGCCAGTTCCTGGGCGGTGCGGCGCACGTCCAGGGTGGTGCCTATGCGGGTGCTGGCCTCGGACAGCAGCTCCAGCCGGCGTCGTGCGGCGAGGGCGTACCGTCCCACCTCCGGCTCCCCCACCAGCAGCAGTCCTCGCGACGGGGGCGCGGCGGCGGGGTGACCGCCCTGCGCCGTCACGACCGTGACGCCCCTGCCGCCCGAGGCGACCTGGACGGGTGCGGTGACGGCCCCGGACGGCAGCACGATGCCGGGGGAGGCGGGCTCGGCGGGGAAGCCGGGCAGCTCGTCGAACTGCCATGGGGCGGCGAGGGGGTCTCGTGGCGCGGGGCCGGGCAGGACGGCCTCGATGGCCACGCCCTCGACCCCGGTGGCACTGGTCATCGGACGGCTGAGCAGCGTGACACGCCGGCCGTCGGACAGGCAGACGTGGAGAGCGGCCCGCTGTGCGCGGGAGAGCAGCTCGGTGGCCTGCTCCATGAGGATCGCGCGGTCCTGCGGGTGCTGTCCGAGGGCCAGTTCGTCCAGCCCGATGGTGTGGTGACGGCCGACGGCGGCCTCGGCCTCGGTCTCCACGTACGCCCGCAGCAGCGCCTGCTCGCGTGCGGAACTCTGCCTCAGCAGCCGCCGTTCGATGGCGCGCGCCGCCTTGCGGATCACGGTGGCCAGCCGGGGATCGTCGAAGGTGCGTGGATAGCCGAAGCACAGCACGCCCTCGATACGGCCGCTGAGCGGGTCGCGGACCGGGAGCGCACGGCAGGCGCTGTTCTGGGCCCGCTCGGCGAAGTGCTCGGCGCCGTAGACCCGGATCAGCTGCCGCTCCGCCAGTGCCAGGCCGATGCCGTTGGTGCCGGCGACCTGCTCGGCGAACACGAACCCCGGCACGCACTGGATCGCCGGGAGGCTTCTGGCCAGGGACGCCTCGCCGAAACGGCGCAGCAGGACGGTGCCGTTCGCGTCGGCGACGGAGATGTTCAGCCGACTGCCGGCGAACCTGTACTGCAGCCGGTCCAGTACCGGCACGGCCGCGCGGACGATCCGGGCGTCCCGCTCGAAATCGTCGCGGAAGGGGAGGTCGGACTGGTCCGCGGAGAGCCCCAGGGACCGGCAGCGCTGCCACGAGTTCAGGATCGAGGTGCGCACGCCCGCCGCGACGGGTTCGCCCTCCAGGAAACGCTCACGCGAACGCGCGGGCCCTGCGCCGCCTGTCGCACGCCCCGTGGGCGTCGGTGCCCCGCCGAACAGCACCACGCTTCGCCTCGCTCGCGATAGTCCACTTTTCGTAAATATCTGGCATCAATGAGGATACGGACATTAAGGGCGCGCGTCACGGGGTGACATTCTTGTCATGTGCGCGTCGTTCGTCGGGTTGCTACAGGACCGCCACCGGGTTGACGGGCGAGCCCGTCCCGCCCGGGACGTTCAGCGGCGCCACGACCAGCAGGAACTCATACCGCCCGGCCTCCGCGGCGGCGGCCGAGAGGGCCTCCAGATCGAGGTTGTCCAGCAGCGGGACGCCCATCGCGGCCAGTGCCAGGGCATGCACCGGCGAATGCACACCCTCGACGGGCGAGGGCCGTACATCGCTGTCGCCGTCACCCCCGAGCAGCGCGATGCCGCGCTCCGCGAGCAGCGGTACGGCGTCCACGTGGAAGCCCGCGCTCGCGGTGTCCGGGTCCCAGGCGCCCAGCTCCCTGCGGCGGCGGACGTGCCCGGACCGCAGCAGCACCGCGTCGCCCTCGCCGATCGTCACCCCGAGCGCCCGCTCCGCCTCGGTGACGTCCCGCGCGTGCACCGCTCGTCCCGGCTCCAGCCAGCGGGTACCGAGAACGGCGGGAAGGTCGAGGAGCACACCCCGGGTGACGAGGGGCCCGAGCGCCGACACCGCTCCGAAGCGGGCGCCCGCGGCGCCGACGACGTCGGCGGCCGTCCGGCCGTCGTAGAGCTGCCCCCGGTAGGCGATATGGCACAGGGCGTCGAGATGCGTGACGCCCTTGCCGTGGTAGTCGGCGGCGATGAAGTCCTTGTGGGCGGTGGGCTCCGGGCTCTCCACGTCACCGAGGTCGGTCATGTGGTGCAGCGCGGGCCTGCGGTTGTCCGGGCCGGGCCGGGTGTTCCACGGCAGCGCCAACGGGACGACCACCCCGGACCGCACGCCCGCCGTGGCCCGCCGGGCCCGGTCGGCGGTCACCCGGTTCCAGGCACCGCGGTCGGCCGGGTCCCAGCGGCCCCAGGTGCGGACCGCATCGAAGAGCGCGTCGAACTCCCGGCGGGAGACGGCGGGCCCGTTGCCGGTGACGGCTGATCCGGGCCCGGGGGGATCGGGGGCAGCGGCGGACTTCGAGGTCATCGGTACTCACCGTTCTCCGCTCCCCGGGCGGGACGCACGGGGAGGTGGCGCCTGTGATCGACTCCAGCTTCGCACAGCGGCTCGCGCAGGCAGGTCCGGATGTGGGCCGCCTCGGTCTGGGGCGACCATGGATGAAGACAGCACGCCCGCCGATGCTTCACGAGCCAGGGCACCGGGCGGGAGGGAAGATGAGGGATGGGCACGACGGACTCCTCCCGAGCAGTGGCCGGCCGGCCGGCGGCCGGTTCCGCCGCGCCGCCCAGCGGCCTGCTGGATCTGCTCAGCGTGGCCGCGGTGGTGCTGAACGCGGAGGGCCAGGTGGTCCTGTGGAGCCCGAAGGCCGAGGAACTGTTCGGCCACAGCGCGGCGGAGGCGCTGGGGCAGTACGCGGCCCGGCTGATGGTCCACGAGGAGCACCGGGACGAGGTCGTCAAGCTGTTCACGCAGGTCATGGAATCCGGCCAGGACTGGGCCGGGGTCTTTCCGGTCCGGCACAAGGACGGCAGCACCCGCCTGGTGGAGTTCCGCAACATGAGGCTGCTGGACGACCTCGGCGGCTTCTACGCCCTGGGTCTGGCCGCCGACCAGGCCGCGGTGGAGCGGGTCGAACGGGATGCCGCCCTGGCCATGCGGCTGGTGTCCCAGTCCCCGGTCGGGCTGGCCATCCTGGACTCGGACCTCCGGTACCTCGCCGTCAATCCCGCCCTGGAACGCATCACGGGCCAGTCGGCCGCCGAGCGTCTCGGCCGGCCGGTCGGCGAGATCCTGACCTTCCTGGACACGGACCCCGAGGCGCGGCTGCGCCGTGTCCTGGAGACGGGCGAGTCGGTCGTCGACCGGGACATCGTCTGCCGGCCGCCCGGCGACCCGGACCACGACCACGCCTGGTCCGTCTCGTACTACCGGCTGGAGGACTCCGCCGGGCGGGTGCTGGGCCTGGCCTACTCCGTCATCGACGTCACCGAACGCCACCGGGCGGCCGCCGAGGCGGCCGACGCCCGGCAACGGCTGGCCCTGATCGCCCGGGCCTCGGCCTACGTGGGCACCACCCTCGATCTGGAGACGACGGCATGCGAGCTGGCCGACGTCGTCGTACCGGACCTGGCCGACGTGGCCGCCGTGGACGTGCTCGAATGCGCGCTCGACGGCCGGACCGAGCCGCACGAGGGCCCGGCGTGCTTCCGTACCCTCGCCGTCAGCGCGTTCCACGCCGGCGAGGCGGCCTGCGTGGCCGACCCGCCCGGGGGACTCGCCACCTACGACAGCGACCGCCTGATCACCCAGTGCGTGCGCACCCGTCAACCGGTCCTGCTGCCCCGCACCACGCGCCGGGACCTGGACCGCATCGCCCGCAACGACGCGGCAGCCGCCCTCCTCGCGGCGGTCGGCGTCCACTCCTACCTGGCCGTACCGCTGCCCGCCCGGGGCGAGGTCCTCGGCGCCCTGGCCCTCGCCCGTACCCGGAACAACCCCGCGCCCTTCGACGACGACGATGTGTTCCTCGCCTGTGAACTGGCCGCCCGGGCCGCGGTCTGCATCGACAACGCCCGTGGTTACCAGGCCCAGCGCCATGCGGCCCTCACCCTCCAGCGCAGTCTGCTCCCCCAGCTTCCGACGCACCTGCCGGGCCTGGAGGTGGCCTGCCGCTACCAGCCCGCCGGCGCCACGAGCGAGATCGGCGGCGACTGGTACGACGCCATACCCCTGCGGGGGGACAAGACCGCCCTGGTCGTCGGAGACGTCATGGGCAGCGGCATCAACGCCGCCGCCACCATGGGGCAACTGCGCAGCGCCGCCCGCGCCTTCGCCGAACTCGATCTCGCCCCGGACGAGGCCCTGTACCACCTCGACCACCTCACCGAAGGGGGCGAGCAGGCCATCACCACCTGCCTCTACTGCGTCTGCGACCCGCACCGGGGCGAGTGCCGGATGTGTCTCGCCGGCCACCTGCCCCCGGCCCTGCTGCGGGCCGGCCACCCGGCGCGGCTGCTCGACCTGCCGACGGGCGTACCGCTGGGCGTCGGCGGGGTGCCCTTCGAGGCCGTCACCCTCGCCTTCCGGCCCGGCGACGAACTGGTCCTCTACACCGACGGCCTGGTCGAGACCCGCAGCGAACCCATCGACGCCCGCCTGGACACCCTGCTCGACGCCCTCACCGCGACCCGCGGCCGCGATCTCGAGGAGACCTGCGAACGCATCCTGGAGACGCTGAGGCCGCCCGGCGGCGAGGACGACGTCGCGCTGCTCGTCGCCCGCGCCCAGCCCCTGCTCCCGGCGGGTCCGGCGCGTCCGTGACCGGAGCCGGGGAGGATCTCGATGCCGGACGGGCGGCCGGCAGGCGGGCTCGGGGACAATCGGCGCCATGAACGACCGCATGAGCGATGCCGAGAACCGGCTGGCCAGGCTTGAGCGGCTGCTGGCGGACGGCGAGCGCGAAGTGGTGCCCGCGTGGCGCAGGGCCACGCGCGGCGAGCCGCGGTGGGCCGTGACCGCCGTGATCCTGGTGGCCGTCGCGCTCCAGCTGGCGCTGCCGCACCGGTTCGCCCTCCAGCCGTACTGGGCCCTGCCGGCCCTCGAACTGGCGCTGCTGGCCGGCCTGATCGCCGGCAACCCCCGGCGGGTGGAGCCCCGCACCCGGTGGCTGCGCGTGCTGGGCCTGGTCCTGATGTGCGTGATCAGCCTCGCCAACGGCTGGGCGGCGGTCCGGCTGGTGGCAGGCCTGGTGAACGGCACCGAGGGCGAGGACGCCGGACCGCTGCTGCTGACCGGTGGCGGCATCTGGCTGACCAACGTCATCGTCTTCGCGCTCTGGTACTGGGAGTGGGACCGCGGCGGACCGATGGCGCGGGTCCGCGGCCACCACCAGTACGCGGACTTCCTCTTCGTGCAGATGCAGAGCCCCGAGACCGCGCCGCGCGACTGGGAGCCGACCTTCCTCGACTACCTGTACCTGTCCTTCACCAACTCCACCGCCTTCAGCCCGACCGACGTGATGCCCTTGTCGCGCTGGGCCAAGATGCTGATGATGCTGCAGTCCTCCGTCTCCCTGGTGACCGTGGTCCTGGTGGTGGCGCGGGCCGTGAACATCCTGCACTGACGGCCGGGCTGCCCTAGGTTCGGCGGTATGAGCGAAGACTCCCTGCGCCTGGTGACGGTCGAGCGCACCGCCACCGGCCGCTTCACCGCGACGAACGCACGAGGCGGCACGATCGTCTTCGGTACCGCCGACGGCACGGAATTCACCCCGGTGGAACTCCTGCTCGCCGCGATCGGCGGCTGCACCGCGGCCGACGTCGACGTCGCCACCAGCCGCCACACCGAGCCGACCGCCTTCACCGTCACCGTCAGCGGCCACAAGGCCGGCGACGAGGGCGGCAACCGGATGACGGACCTCGCGGTCGCCTTCTCCGTCACCTTCCCGGACGGCCCGTCGGGCGACCGGGCCCGCGCCATCCTGCCCCGGGCGGTCGCCGTCTCCCACGACCGGCTGTGCACCGTCAGCCGCACGATCGAGGCCGGAACGCCCGTTGCCGTCTCGGTCGAGGACGACTGATCCCCGTGGGCGGTGTGCCGGTGGTTCGTCAGGTCCGGGGCGCCGAACCGGGGGTCGGGGTGCCGTGCTTAGGTGGGGAGGTGAACGGATTCCCTCTCCCCGGCCGGACCGCGTGATGAGCACCGTCGACGCCTTCCCGCTCGGCGCCTCGACCACGCTCGCCGAACTCACCCGCGATCCGCACCCGCGCCTGGCACGGCTGCGCGCCCACGAACCGGTGTCCTGGCTGCCCGAGTTGAACGGCTGGCTGGTCACCCGCCGCGACCTCGCGCTCGACGTGATGCGGGACTCCGCCACCTTCACCGTCGACGACCCCCGCTTCTCCACCGCCCAGGTCGTCGGGCCCAGCATGCTCTCCCTGGACGGCACCGCACACACCCGCCACCGCGAGCCCTTCGCCGCGCCCTTCCGGCCCCGCGAGGTGCACGACGGGTTCGCCGCGTTCATCGAGCGGGAGACCGACCGCCTCATCACCGCACTGGAGCCGTCCGGCGCCGCCGAACTGCGCCGTACCTTCGCCGGACCGCTCGCCGTCGCCGTGGTCACCGAGGCGCTCGGACTGGTCGGGGCGACCACGGACACGGTCCTTGCCTGGTACGACGCGATCGTACGGTCCGTCTCGGACATCACCGAAGGACTGGAAGCGGGCCCCGCGGGTGCCGCCGCCTACGCGGAGCTGCGAGCCGCCGTCGAGGCCACGGTCGCCGACCGGCACGCGTCCTCGCTCCTCGTCTCCGCCGCCGGCCGGCTGACACCGCCCGAAGTGGCGTCCAACGCGGCGGTCCTGATGTTCGGCGGCATCGAGACCACCGAGGCGATGATCACCAACGCGCTGCTCCACCTGCTCGGGGACCCCGGCCAACTCGCCCTCGTCCGGGCCGATCCGACCCTGCTGGACGGCGCGGTCGAGGAGTCGCTGCGCCTGGAGCCCGGCGCGGCGGTGGTGGACCGCTACGCCACCCGGGACACAGCCCTCGGCCCGGCCGCCGTCCGCCGCGGCGACCTGGTCACCGTCTCCCTGACCGGCGCCAACCGTGACCCGGCCGTCTTCCCCGACCCGGACCGATTCGACGTCCGCCGGGGCAACGCCCGCCTCCAACTGGCCTTCGCCCACGGCCCGCACCACTGCCTCGCCGCCCACCTCGCCCGCCTGGAGACCCGCATCGCCCTCCAGCGCCTGCTCGAACGCCTCCCCGCACTGCGCCTCGACCCGGAACGGCCCGCCGCGCCGTACGGACTGGTGTTCCGCAAACCACCCAGCCTGCACGTGCGGTGGTGACGGCCCCGTCCGGCTCTCGCGGCCGCAGCGGAACCCCCTAGTACACCGCCTCCAGGATCCCGAGGATCTGCTCCTCGGTGGGCTGCCGCGGGGCGTTGGCGGTCACCGCGTCCGCGAGGGCGCCCGCGGCGATCGGGCGCAGCAGGTCAGGGCCGACGCCGAGGTCGCGCAGGGGCTGCTTGATGCCGAGGGCGCCGGAGATCTCGCGGACGGCGTCGACCGTGGCGCGGGCCCAGTCGCCGTCGGCGGGCGGGGCGAGGCGCAGCGCGCGGGCCGTCTGCTCGTAGGCGTCCCCGGCCGCCGGGGCACCGAACTCCAGCACCTCCTCCAGGACGGCGGCCAGCGCGACACCGTGCGGGGTACCGGTGTGGGCGGTCAGCGCGTGCCCGATGCCGTGCACGAGACCCAGTCCGGAGATGGTCAGCGCCTGGCCCGCCAGATGGGCGCCGAGCATCAGCTGGGCCCGCGCCTCCAGGTCCGAGCCGTCCCGGTGGGCGGCCGGCAGCCAGCGGCCGACCATGGCCACCGCCTGCGTCGCGTACGCCACCGAGACCGGGTTCGCGCCCCGCGAGGCCAGCGACTCGATGCCGTGCACCAGGGCGTCGATACCGGTGGCGGCGGTGATCCGGGCCGGCAGCCCGAGCGTCAGCTCCGGGTCGAGCAGCGCGATCCGCGGCTTGACCGAGGGGTGGCCGATGTACACCTTGCGGCGGGCTCCGGTGTCCTCGATGACACCGAAGCCGTTGGTCTCCGCGCCGGTGCCCGAGGTGGTCGGGATCGCGATCAGCGGCAGACCGTCCGACGCCTCCCACAGCGTGTCCGCGTCGGCCGCCGCCGCGTCCGCGTTGCCGACCAGGAGCGAGATGCCCTTGGCCGCGTCCAGGACCGAGCCGCCGCCGAGAGCGACGACCACGGCCGGGCCGAACTCCCGTGCCCGGGCGGCGCCTTCGTCGACGTTGCCGGTGGAGGGGTTGGCGCCGACCCCGTCGTACACCCCGTGCTCGACGCCCGCCGCGTCCAGCACCTTGAGCACCTGGCCGACGATCCCGGCGGCCCGCAGCCCGCGGTCGGTGACCACGAACGCGCGGCCCATGCCGAGGGAGGCGATCAGGTCCGGGAGGTGCGTAAGGCGGCCGGGGCCGAACTCGATACGGCAGGTGGGGTCGACGGTCAGCTGACTGGTGAGGGACTCGCCCATGGCGTTCGGCTCCTGGAGACGCGGGGAAGAGGGAGTGTGGTTCGGCTCAGGCGGGGGTGCTCAGCAGGGCCTCCTCCGGGTGCGGGAGGCGGAACTCCCGTCCGGCCAGGTCCTCGTAGAGACGCACCGGGCTCATCTCACCGGCCAGGTCGCCGTGCTGGGCCTTGGAGCGGCGGTAGATCTGCTCCACCAGCGCGGACAGTTCGGTGGCGACGCCCAGGTCGCGGCCGAGGTCCACGGCCAGCCCGAGGTCCTTGCAGGCGAGGACCATGGCGAACGAGTCGTCGTAGTCGCCGTCGACCAGCACGGACAGCAGGTCCCTCTCCAGGAAGTGCGAGGCGGCCGGGCTGGCCAGCAGCGAACTGCGCAGCACACCCAGGTCCACCCCCGCCTTCGTGCCCATCGCCAGCACCTCGGAGGTGGCCACGAGGTGGCTGAACCACAGCAGGTTGATCATCAGCTTGACCGTGTAGCCGGCGCCGAGCGGGCCCACATGGAGCACCTTGTCGGGGTCGCCCAGGGTTTCGAAGACGGGCAGGCACATCCGGAAGTCGTCCGCCGCCCCGCCGACGAATATCTGCAGCCGCCCGGCCTCGGCGCCGTGCGCCATGCCGCTCACCGGGGCGTCCAGCCGGCGCACCCCGCGCCGGTCCAGGACGTCGGCGGCGATCCGGTCCGCGACGGCCGGGGTGGAGGTCGACATGTCGATCCACAGCGCGCCCTCGGGCAGCGTCTCGGCGGCCCCGCCGCGCAGCAGCACCTCCTCGACGACGCGCGGGTTCGGCAGCATCGTGATCAGCAGTTCGGCGTCGGCCACGCACTGGGCCGGGGTGTCGGCCCAGCGGGCGCCGAGCGCCAGATGCTCGACGGCGGCCTCGGGCCGGGTGTCGTACACGGTGACCAGGTGTCCCGCGTGGATCAGGTGGCGGGCCATGTGGCGTCCCATGTTGCCCAGGCCGATGAAACCGATCCTCATCGTTGTCCTCGCTAGATACGGGTGAAGTGGGGAAGGGGCCGTTCAGGCCAGGTTGATCCAGGTGGTCTTCAGCGCCGTGTACGCGTCCAGCGCGTGCAGGGACTTGTCGCGGCCCGCGCCGGTGGCCTTGAAGCCGCCGAAGGGCGTGATGACGTCACTGGCGTCGAAGGTGTTGATCCAGACGGTGCCGGCCCGCAGCCGCTTCGCGGTGCGGTGGGCGACCGTCACGTCCCGGGTCCAGACGGAGGCGACGAGCCCGAAGTCGCTCTCGTTCGCGAGCCGTACGCCCTCGTCGACGTCACCGTCGTAGGACACGACGGCCAGCACCGGGCCGAAGACCTCCTCCTGGCCCACGACGGACGTGTTCACCACGCCGTCGAGCACGGTCGGTTCGACGAAGGAGCCGCCGGTGTCGGTGCGCGTGCGCCCGCCGCCCAGCAGGACCCGGGCCCCGTCCGCCTTCCCGCGCTCGATGTAGCCCAGAATCCTGGCCAGTTGGCCTTCGTCCACGATCGGCCCCATGACGGTGGCCGGATCGAGCGGGTCGCCGACGCGGAACGTCTCGGCGGTGATCCTCCCTACGGCGTCCAGGAGCCGGTCCTTGACCGAGGCGTGGACGACGACCCGGGAGCCCGCGTTGCAGGTCTGCCCGGCGTTGTAGAAGATGCCCCAGGCCACGGCGGACGCGGCGGCCTCGATGTCGGCGTCGGCCAGCACGAGTTGGGGCGACTTGCCGCCCGCCTCCACGGCGACCTGCTTGCCGTTGGACTCGCCCGCGTACACCTGGAAGAACCGGGCCACCTCCGCCGAGCCGGTGAAGGCGATCTTGTCGACCTCGGGGTGACGGCCGAGGGCCTGACCGGCGACCTCGCCCCGGCCCGGGACCACGTTGAGCACACCGTCGGGCAGTCCCGCCTCGGTGGCCAGCGCCGCCAGCCGGAGGGCGGCGAGCGAGGTCTGCTCGGCGGGCTTCAGGACCACGCTGTTGCCGGTGGCGAGCGCCGGCCCCAGCTTCCAACTGGCGATCAGCAAAGCGTAGTTCCACGGCACGACCACGCCGATGACACCCAGCGGCTCGCGGGTGATCAGCGCCAGCGCGTCACCGGGGGTCGGGGCCACCTCGTCGTAGGTCTTGTCGATCGTCTCGGCGTACCACGCGATGGTCTCCGCCGTCTTGGCCACGTCGATCCGCACCGACTCGGTGATGGGCTTGCCCATCTCCAGGGTGTCGAGCAGCGCCAGTTCCTCGGCGTTCGCCAGGATCAGCTCGGACCAGCGCAGCAGGATCCGCTTGCGCTCCTTCGGCGCGAGGCCACGCCAGCGGCCGTCCTCGAAGGCGGCCCGTGCGGACCGTACCGCCCGGTCCACGTCCTCGGCCCCCGCGGCCCGCACCTCGGCCAGCACCGCGCCGTCGCGCGGCGAGACGCTGGTGAAGGAGTCGCCGGAGGCGGCGTCGGTGAAGGCGCCGTCGATGAACGGCCGGGTCTCGAAGGCGAGTTTGCCCGCCGCGGCCAGCCAGTCGTCGTACGAGCGCGCCAGCAACTCGTCGATCGTGTACGTCACTTGATCCTCCAGCGGTCGATCGCGTCCTCGTCCAGCTCGACGCCGAGGCCGGGCAGGTCCGGGATCTCCAGGTCGCCCTCGGCGTTCACCCGGACCGGCTCGGCGAGCATGAAGTCACGGCGTTCGGGGGTCCAGCCGGGCGGGTCGTAGGGGAACTCGAAGAACGGGCCGCCGCCGACGCCCGCCGCCACATGGAGGTTGGCGAGCACCCCGATGCCGTTGGTCCAGCTGTGCGGGGTGAACTGACGGTGCTTCAGCTGGGCCAGCTCGGCCAGGGTGCGGGCGCGGTGCATGCCGATCGCGAGCACCACGTCCATCTGGTAGACGTCGAGGGCGTCCTCTTCGAGGTAGCGCAGCAGCTCGGTGGGGGAGTGGTGCATCTCGCCGGCGGCGATCCGCAGCCCCGGGTTCTCGGCCCGCAGCTGCTTGAAGCCGTTCAGGTCGGCGTACGGCAGCGGCTCCTCGACCCAGAAGACGTCGAGTTCGGCGAGCCGGGCGACGGTCTTGCGGGTCCTGGCGAGGTCGGAGGCGTTCGCGGTGTCGCCGGCCATCCGCCAGGACTGGTTGAGGTCCACCATGATCTCGAAGCCGGGCCCGAGTTCCTCGCGTACCGCACGGACCGCCGCGATGCCCTCGTCGACCCGGTTGCGGTCGATGCGGATCTTCATGGCGCGGAAACCGGCCTCGCGCACCTTCAGGGCGGTCTCCACGCGCTCCGCCGGGGACTTCAGCTCACCGGAGGAGGCGTAGGCGGGCAGCTTCTTCGCCGCGTTGCCGAAGAGCTCCGACACCGGGCGGCCGTGCACCTTGCCGATGACGTCCCACAGTGCGGCCTCCAGGGGCCAGTAGTGGGCGCCGTGGAAGTTGGCGGTCTCGATCGCCCGTACGTGCCGGGTGATGTCGAGCGGGTCCTCGCCGACGAACAGGTGCTTGTACGTCTCGAAGCCGTCCATCAGATCGCCGGAGCCGATGCCGGTGATCCCCTCGTCGGTGTGGACACGGACGATCGTGGCGTCGAAGGCGCGGCGCGGTTCGGGGTCCCAGGCGGCGCGGAACGGCGGGTCCAGCTCCAGCCGCAGCCGGTCCAGGATGATGTCGGTGATCTTCATCGGGCGAGCACCTCGGCGGTCGGCGTGTAGAACGGGTTCGCCGGGCCCTCCTTGGCGGCCGCCAGCACGTCGGAGACGGTCGGCGTGCCGGTGACGGCCGCCCGGACCGCGCCGTACGCGGCGGCGCGCTGGTTGCGGAAGGAGGCGTCCAGGTCGGCGACGGCCGGGTTGACCCACACCGCGGCGATGATCAGCAGCTCGTCGGCCTCCCCGGCGGGGATCAGCCCCTCCTCGACCGCGTCCGCGACCCCCTGCGCGAGCCCCGCCTGCGCGGATCCCCAGGTCGCACGCTCGTGCAGCTCGCCCGCGGCGGCGGCCTTGGTCACGAACAGCGTCAGCGGCTTCACCGGCACCGACGGCCGTACCACCGTCAGGAACGGGACGTGCCCGGCGCTCGGGGTGGCCAGCGCCGTCGCCCACGCGGTCTCGACCGGGCCGCCCTTGCGTCCGATCACGATGTTCGTGTGCGCGGCGTCGGCCCCGGCACCGACGAAGGACTCGCCGATGAGCGCGGTCGGGGCGAAGCCGGGCGGGCTGGTGGGGGAAGCCGGCGTGGGCATCGGATCTCTCCTGGACCTGGGAAGCGTGATTCGACGGGCGCGGAAGGACGAACCTCGTACGGGATGAACCCCGTAAGGGACGAACCTCGTATTCGGTGCGGTTCACTCGGCCCGATGCGGCGAATCTAGGTCCGCCACCACCCCCTCGCAAGGCGGTCAAGGGAATCGAAATGCCGGTTGCTCTCCTGACAACTTCAGGGCTGACCTGGGGTTCCTCTGGCCGTATGCACGCATACGATGACCTCTGTGACCGACTCTTCCACGGCCTCCCGCGGCCACGGCCTGCGCCGTGACATCGACCTCCTGGAGGCCCTCGCCTCCGACGAGGCGCAGAACGCCGGCGGCCTCGGCGTCGTCCGCCTCGCCCAGCTGGTCGGCCGGGAGAAGACCCAGATCTCCCGGGCCCTGAAGGCCCTCGCGGCCGAGGGCATCATCGAGCGCGACCCCGACACCCTGGAGTACCGGCTCGGCTGGCGGCTGTTCTCCCTGGTCGCCCGTACCTCCGAGAGCCGCCTCGTGCGGGTGGCCGAGCCGGTCATGCACGCCCTGTCGGCGGACCTGGAGGAGACCAGCCACCTGTGCGTGCTCAGCGACCGTGACGTCCTCACCCTGCTCTCCGTCTCCGGGCACTCCTTCCGCGTGCACGGCTGGGAAGGACGCGGGGTGCCCGCCTGGCGGCTGTCCGCGGGCCGCGTGCTGCTCGCCGACGCGACCCCCGACGAGCTGTACGTCCGCTTCGGCACCAGCGGGGAGATGCCGGTGCAGGAGCTGTGGTCCCTCATCCAGGACGGCAGACGGCAGGGCTACGCGCGGGTCAGCGAGGAGTTCGAGGAGGGGCTGGTCGGGGTGTCGGCGCCGGTCCGGGACTTCCGGGGCCGGGTCGTCGCCGCCATCAACATCTCCGCCCCGAAGTCCCGGCTGGGCGACCGGCTCGACGAGGCGGGGCGCACCACGGCACGGGCCGCGGCCCGGGTGTCGTCACTGCTCGGCTGGGAACCCCGGCGCACCCCGCCGCAACGCGCCCGGCTCACCTGACCGCCGTACTCCCGCCCAAGATCGGCGAGTTGCCCTCAGAGCAACCCCCGTTGCGATCCGCCGAGGGTGCCTTGTCGGCCCCATGACGCGCTCGTAAATTCACCGCGCATCGGACGAGCCCCGTCCGGAACGGAGAAAAGAGCAGCTCATGAACCTCGCCGGCATCGACCTCCTGGCCAAGGCGCCGCTCGCGGAAGGCGATGTGTTCGTCGGCGGCCACTGGCTCCCGGCCGCCGACGGACGGACCTACCCCGTGTCCGACCCGGCCACCGGCGGGCTGATCAGGGAGGTCTCCGCGGCGGGACCGGAGGACGCCCGCGCGGCGATCGAGGCCGCGGAGTCGGCCGCGGCCGGCTGGCGGGCGACCCCGCCCCGGCGCCGCTCGGAGATCCTGCACACCGCCTTCGCGCTGATGCGCGAACACACCGACACCCTCGCCCGGCTCATCGTGCTGGAGAACGGCAAGGCCTACCGGGACGCGGCGGCCGAGGTCGGCTACGCCGCCGAGTTCTTCCGCTGGTTCGCCGAGGAGGCGGTCCGGGTCGGCTCCGCCTTCGGGGACGCCCCGGCCGGCGGCTACCGGCACGTCGTCCGCAAACACCCCGTCGGCGTCACCGCGTTCGTGACCCCCTGGAACTTCCCGGCCGCCATGGCCACCCGGAAGATCGCCCCCGCGCTCGCGGCCGGCTGCCCGGTGCTGCTCAAGCCCGCCCCGGAGACCCCGCTCACCGCCCTCGCGATCGCCGCGCTGCTGACCGAAGCCGGCCTGCCCGAGGGCCTGTTGAACGTCCTGCCCACCGACCGCGCCCCCGAGGTGGTCTCGGCCTGGCTCGGCGACGAACGGGTCCGCAAGTTCTCCTTCACCGGCTCCACCGCCACCGGCAGGCTGCTCCTGGAGCAGGCCGCCGCGAACGTCGTCAACGTGACCATGGAACTGGGCGGCAACGCCCCCTTCGTGGTCTGCGCGGACGCCGACGTCGACGCCGCCGTGCTCGGCGCGATGGACGCCAAGATGCGCGGCGGCGGCGAGGTCTGCATCGCCGCCAACCGGTTCTACGTGCACGCCGACGTCGCGGCGGAGTTCACCGAGAAGTTCGGCGCCGCCATGACCGCCGTACGCACCGGTCCGGGCCTCGCCGACGGGGTCACCCTCGGCCCGATGATCAACCAGGCGGCCGTGGCCAAGATCCGCGACCTGGTCGCCGACGCCCTGACGCGCGGCGCGCGGATCGCCGCGCAGGGCGAAGTCCCGGGCGGACCCGGCCACTTCCACCCCGCGACCGTCCTCGTCGACGTCCCCGACGACGCCCGCGTCCTGCACGAGGAGGTCTTCGGGCCCGTCGCGCCGATCACCACCTTCACCGACGAGGACGAGATGCTGGCCCGCGCCAACGCCACCGTCCACGGCCTGGCCTCCTACGTCTACTCCCGTGACGTCGGCCGGGCGCTGCGCATCGCCGAACGCCTGGAGGCCGGCATGGTCGGCGTCAACCGCGGTCTGCTGTCCGACCCGGCCGCGCCCTTCGGCGGCGTCAAGCAGTCCGGCCTCGGCCGGGAGGGCGGCCGGGAGGGCATCGAGGCCTTCCTGGAGACGCAGTACATCGCCCTCGACTGGCCCCTCTGATCTCTTCGACCGCTGCCCGTCCCCGCCCGCTCACCCGCTCACCCCGAGGACCGCACATGGCAATGACGCCTGCGACCCAGCAACCGCCCGGCACCCCGCAAGCCGCCGACCACACGCGCGAACGCCGCCGTCTGCACACGAAGTTGAAGCTCGCCACCCAGATAGGCGAGGGCATCGACGGCTACATCATCGGCGGCATCGGCATGGCCATGACCGCCCTCACCGCCGACCTGCACCTCTCCACCCTCATGGAGGGCCTGGTCGGAGCCTCCCCGCTGATCGGCATCTTCGTCGGCGGCCCCCTCTTCGGCCGCCTCGCCGACCGCTTCGGACGCCGCCCGGTCTTCCTCGCCGACATGGTGATCTTCCTGGTCGGCTCGGTGCTCCAGTTCTTCGTCACCGACGGGCTCCAGCTCTTCCTCATCCGGCTGCTGATGGGCGTGGCGATCGGCGGCGAGTACGCCATCGGCGCCCCGCTGCTCTCCGAGTACGCCCCCAAACAGGGCCGGGGCCGGCTGCTGGCCAGCCTGGAGATCAGCTGGTACGTCGGCTACGCGCTGGCCACGGTCGTCGGCGCCCTGTTCGCGCACGTCGACGGCGGCTGGCGCTGGTCCCTGGCCAGCAGCGCGGTCCTCGCGGTGATCTGCGTGTCGCTGCGGGGCGGCATCCCCGAGTCGGCCCGCTGGCTGCTGAGCAAGGGCCGCCGGGAGGAGGCCGAGGCGCTCATCGAGCGGTACGGCATCGAGATCGACGTCGACGCCGAACTCGACGAGCGGGGCGCGAGCGGACAGGCCGGGTTCTGGGCGCTGTTCAGCAAGGAGCACCTGCGCAGCACGGTGTTCGCGAGCGTCTTCTGGGCGGCGCTGGTGCTGCCGTACTTCGCCATCGGCACCTTCTGGACACAGGTCTTCGACGCCCTCCACATGGGCGACAACGCGGTCGCGGCGCTGCTCGTCTACTCGTTCACGGCGGTCGCCGGTGTCACCGCCGGCTGTCTGGTCGTGGACCGCATCGGCCGCCGCAGGCTGCTGATCCCGCCGTTCTGGATCACCGCCGGCTGTCTGGCACTGGTCGCGGTGTGGCCGCACTCGACGCCCGTCATCGTGGCCGGCTTCCTCTTCTTCATCTTCCTCAACGCGGCCTCCAGCGCGCTCACCGCGGTCTATCCGCTGGAGGTGTTCCCGACCTCGCTGCGCGCCACCGGCGTCGGCTTCGCCACCGCGATGAGCAGGGTCGGCGCGGCCGTCGGCACCTTCCTGCTGCCGATGGGCCTCGACCGGTTCGGCGTGGAGTTCGTCCTGCTCATCGGCGCGGGAGTGCTCGCGCTCGGCGGTCTGGTCTCCCAGTTCCTCGCCCCCGAGACCACCGACCTGGACCTCGCGAAGGCGGCCCGCACCGCGCGCGGCCCGGTGAACGGCTGACACCTCCCGACGCCACGAAGGCCCCGCGGGCGAGCACCCGCGGGGCCTCCACGCCGTCTCAGACCGTCGCCAGGTCGAACTGTTCCCAGGTCCCGATCGCCGTCCGGTTGGCGATCAGCGCGGCGGCGCCGCCGTTCTCGGCGGTCACGTACTTGCCGTTGGCGGCGGCCAGCAGACTGACCGTGCCGTTGGAGTTCTTCACCAGCTGGAAGGTCTCGTAGCTGCCGATGGCGGTGCGGTTGGCGATCAGCGCGGAGGCGCCCCCGTCGTCCGCGCAGACGACCTGCCCGTTGGCCCGCGAGCGCAGCGCGATGTCGCCGTTGCCCAGGTCGATCTGGTCGAACCGCTCCCAGGTGCCGGCCGTGTCACGGTTGGCGATCAGCGCGGCGGCGCCCGCGTTCTCCGCCGTCACGAACCTGCCGTTGGCGCGCGCCTTGAGGGTGACCGTGGCGGTCGCCGGGGTTCCGGCCGAGGCGCCGTTGACGTAGGGCTGGGTGGGGCGGGTGGCGGTGAGGGCCAGGGCGCCCTTGAGCATGCGGCCGCCGTCGCCGGTCAGGCGCAGGTAGTAGTCGGAGGAGCAGGCGGTGCCGTCCTCGTCGAGGGCGAGCAGCCCCGAGTCGGTCGGCACCCAGGCCTGCGACTCGGCGGTCTTGGCGATCTGGTTGCCCTCGTTGTACTCGTCGTACATGGAGATGTAGATGCCCTGCACCCCGGCCCGGACCATGTTGTAGAACTGCCGCCACATGAAGTCGCCGTGAGCGCGCTGGCGTTCGTTGACGTCGCCGGGCAGCACGCACGGCTGGTAGTCGATGCCGTTGGCGGCGCAGTCGGCGACGTCCGGCACGGTCGCGTTGGTGTAGAAGTTGTCCGCGTCCGAGGAGCTGCCGATCCGGCCGACCAGCCACGGCGAGATCATGTCGAGCGCGTGGTAGACGTCGGAGAAGCCCGAGCGGGAGTCGCTCGTGCCCAGCCGCCACCAGGTCGGCACCCCGCCGATGACGTAACAGCCCTGGTCCTTGAACCAGTTGATGACGTCGAGACAGGCGTCCGCGCTGAACGCGTGCTTGTCGTCGTTGAACCCGAAGCCCCAGATGCACACGACCGGCTTGCCGTTCTGCACCGCGTACGCCGAACTCGCCGCGTGCGCCGACATCTTGTTCGTCCAGTCGGTCTTGATCTCCGACTGCATGTTCGTCCAGCCGCTGACGTCGTACATGACGTAGAATTTCCGGCCGTACGCCTCGGCGGCGCTGCGCACCTTCTGCGCCATGTCGTCCCGCGTCGGGCCCTCACCGCCGGTCGGGTTGAAGCGCTGGAGCGCGGCGGTGTCGATGCCGTACTGCTGCATCCACAGGAAGTGGGTGTCCACGGTCTGCTGGTCGTACGACGAGAACAGCCCCGGGGTGCGGCCGTTGCCGAGGTTCGCGAACGCCGTCGCGTACGTCTTCGTGCAGTCCCGGACGTCCGGCCAGGCCTTGATGCCGTTGTTGGACGGCGAGGGGGTCGAGGCGCTGTTGGGGGCCCAGTGCCACCAGGCGTTGATCGGCGCCCCGTCGCCCTTGCAGGCGAACCAGCCCTGGTAGCCGACGGTGACCTTCCCGACGACGTCACCGGGAGCGCTCGCGGTGGTGGCCGCCGACGCGGTGCGGGTGACGGCGAACGTGCCGAGCGCGGCGGCCGCGGTGCCGCCGGCGGTCGCGCCGAGCACCCTGCGGCGCGTCCAGGGGGAGGTGCGGTGGGACTTGGGCATGCGGGAACTCCGTAGACGGGGGAGAAGAAGGGGGAGGTTGAGCCGGGGGGATAGCTCAAGGCGTGAGTTAAGAGGCGAAGTCGGTGGGGGGTCAAGGCGAGTGTGCGGCATGCGTGCCATGTGCGGAATGGTCTAGTCCTGTTTTCAGGATGTCTTAAGGCGCGCGTGAGCGTCATTAAAGGAACGGCTCGCAGGCTCGGTGGCAGCTACCCCCTACGAAGGGAGCGCCGACATGGGCGCGTACGGCAGGAAATGGGTCATGGCCGCCGGACTGACGGGTGTGCTGGTCGCCGTCACGCTGGGCGGCACGTCCGCCTCGGCGGCCCCCGCGGCCGGTCCGGCCGAGGGCGGTGCGACCGGCATCGTCGACTCCACGTCCTCGTCGGGCTTCACCCTGACGACGGCGACCGGCGTCAAGGTGACCGTGGACGAGACCTCGGCCACGAAGACCGTCGGCGGCCCGGCCAGGGCCGTGAAGGCCGGTGCGAGCGTGCTCGTCCTCGGCACGGTGGACAGCGCGACCGTCACGGCGACCCGGGTCGTCGTGCAGCGCCACGGCGACGGCGGAGCGGCGGCCGCCGAGGCGGCCGGAGTGATCCCCTTCCAGCAGGGGACCCCGTCACCGGACAAGTCGGTCGGGCGGATCCCGGACTACACCGAGGGCGAAGGGACGATCATCGGCGGCAGGACCGCGGACAAGGCGGTCGCGGCCGCGCAGGCCGTCGTCCCGGGCGGTATCGACGACCGGGTCGTCCAACTGGCCGACGGCGAGTACGAGGTGCACAACATCAGCGTCAACTGGCCGCACCATGTGTTCGTCGGCAAGGACTTCCAGGTCGTCGGGTACGAGTAGGCCACGGGCCGCGGCTACGGCTTCTGCGTGAGTGCAGTGACGTCGAGGCCGTCGGCGGACTCGATCTGCCGGAGCGTGTGGAAGTACATGACCGCGTCCTGGTGCTGGGGCTGGTCCGTGGTGGGGCCGCCCCCGACGAGCATGCCCAGCAGGACGGCGTTGCCCTGGTCGTCGAGCCGGTACACCGGCGAGCCGGAGTCGCCCTTCCGAGGACCGGACGAGACCGGCTTGGTGGCCGCGGCGAGGCCGGTTGTGCAGTCGTCGGTGTGCCCCGGCTCCGTGCTGCACAACGTGCCCTTGTCCGGGGTCCGGACCTCGAATCCGCAGTTCGCCTTGGTGACCATCCCGCTGTAGCAGACCATGTCGCCCTGCGCGACGGAGCCTTTGCCGACCACCCTCACCGCGCTGGGGACCTGGGGATCGACCCAGATGGTGGCGGCGTACGTCTGCGCTCCGGACTGTCCGAGCACACCGGTGATCAGCTCCATGTCGTGTTTTCCGTCGGGAACACCTGCGTCGAACTTCACGACCGTGACCGTGCCGAAGTCGATGTCGCCGCCGGTCCGATCGTGGCCGGAGCCGAGATCGGTGTCCTGCTTGAAGCAGTGCCCGGCGGTCACCATGCCCTTCTTCCTGGGGTTGGCCTTGAGCTGCACGGCGAACCCGGAGGTGCAGTGGTAGTCGCTCTCCTGCACGGTCGGGAAGACGGAGAGGGCGGCCCCGCCGAAGTGCGGCTGTACGTCGTTGGCCCGGCCGTACGGCAGCGGATCGGCTAGCGGGCGTGGGGTGTCGAGCGCCGACGGCACCAGGCTGAGGCAGCCCACGGCGGCGAGGGCGACGGCGTAAGCGGTGCGTGCTCGCGTCCGCATGGGCTGCCTCACAATGCGATGTCGATGTCGATGTCGATGACGATGCCGCCGAGCAGTCCGCGCTTGGCCGGCAGATAGTCGGCGTGCACCAGGCGGCGGCCCACCGGGACGGATGTGCCGCCCGCGGTCACGGTCTCGGTGGCGGTGTCCGGGTCGCTCTGGTGCAGCTCGTGTTCCTCGACCAGGAACCGGTAGCGGACGAGCAGTTCGGTGGGGCGGTCGGGGAAGTCCACCGCCCAGGCGAAGCCGGCGCCGTCCGGCCGGCAGGTCAGCTCGACCGGGTCGCCGACCGCAACCCAGTCGAGTTCGCCGCCGGCCGCCAGCTTCTGCAGGGTGGCCCGGACCCGCCGGCTACCGGCCACTGCGGCCGGCCCCGTGCCGGTCCGCCGGCCGACGTCGTTCCAGGTGGTCGGGCCGGACAGCTGTAGCCGTGCCCGGTTGCCGACCGTGGTGGCGGTGACGGTCCGGGGCGGCGGCAGCTGGCCGAACTCGGCGACCACCGCCTTCGACAGCTCCAGGCCCGGCAGGGCGAAGGGCTGGTAGCGGGCGACCGCGAGGCGCAGGAACGGGAAGTAGGCGGTGGGCCCGGCGGCGGCCAGGTCCACGTCGACGTCGACGTACCAGAGGCGGCGGTCCGCGTCGTATCGCGGTGTGTACGCGGCGACGGACACGGTGAGCGGGGTGGCGCCGGTGGACTCGGCGAGCGGCAGGCCGGTCGCCGTGGCGGCGGGGTTCGGGAAGTTGGCCGCCGAGGGCGCGGGCATGGCCGTGGTGTCCGCCCATACGGGGTCGATGCCCCAGCGCGTGGCGTACTCGTCCGGCAGCCGGCCGCCCGGATCCAGGAGTACGGCGAGCATCTCGTCGTCGCCGGAGGAGTACCACGGGCGGTTCAAGTAGAGCCGCAGACCGGCCGGTTGCCGGGTCCGGGTCACCGTGCGGGTGTCCCGGTCGACCGCCGTGGACCAGCGGAACGTGGGCACGACATGGCTGACGTCGGGCGGCTCGGGGCGCCGCGAGCTGGGCACGGGCACCGCGACGCCCGGTCCGGTCCGGGTGACCAGCTTCGGGTCGTCGGTGATGGTCGGATGGAAGTACTCACGGAACCGCGTCATCGCGATCGGCGTGTAGGTGAGGTTCCGGTGCCGGGTGTCGCCGAACTCGTGGGAGACCGAGGCGGGAACGAAGTCGGAGTCCGCCGGGACGGTCGTGTCCGCCAGATGGGCCAGATGGCCGAAGCGTTGCGGCCCCGCCTGGGTGACGTCGTCCACCCACTCGCTCCAGGTGCCCTCCACGGCTACCGTGGCGGTGCTCTCCCCGTGCACCAGCAGGGCGCCGTCGATCAGCGCGGACGTCTGTTCCGGATCCCGGTCGGCGTGCGGCCTGTCCAGCTCCGGCGGCCGCAGCGGCTTCTCCACCGCGTGCACCAGGTCCAGCCGTACCCAGGGGGTGAGCAGCCAGTTCTCGCCGGCCGCGCTGAGCCGCGTGATCAGGTCCCGGTCGCGCTGCGGGAGCCCGGCCCAGTACTCGGAGCGGGTCAGCAGGGTCCACTGGTTGAGCAGCGGCAGATCGGCGGGGTCGAGGTAGCAGCTGAGGTAGACACGGGCGGTCTCGCTCTTCGTCAGGTACACGGTCAGCCGGCGCCACAGCGGGGTGTCCTCGGCCCGCGGTTCGTCGTCGCCCTCCTCGACGCGCAGCACGAACGGCTTGGCCTGCGGCCAGGGGCCGGTGAACGGGAAGAGGTAGTTGCCGGTGGTGCCGGGCAGACCGCGCAGGCAGACACCCCGGGCGAGCGGGTCCGGCAGGTAGGGCAGCAGCAGCTGGTCGCGGTCGTGGATCACGAACTCGCCGGTCTTCAGGCCCGCGCCCCGATGGGCGAGCGGCAGCGCGGTCAACGGCTCGGTGTCGTGGACGCTGTGCTTCGCCACCCGGATCTCGTGGAACCGCAGCAGGTCGGTGGTGTCGTCGGGGTCCTCGGGGTCACTGACCACGGTGTCCAGGAACGACCCCGACTCCCGGGCGGCGGAGGCGAAGTAGCGCCGGCGCACCTCCTCGGCGACGTCCGGGCCGAACGCCGGGTCGTAGCAGCCGTGTTCCTCGGCCATGCGCAGCGCGCACTTGGGCGGTGCGATGTGCCGCTCGTCCCGGTAGCCGTAACCGCGGTCCAGATGGTCCACACCGGTGTCGGTGCCATGGTCCGGGACCTGGGCGCGCCGCACGCTGTACGACAGCGCCGAGATCTCCGTACCGTCGTCCTCGACGGTGCTCCGGATCACCAGCCGCTCCGTGGACTCGCCCTCGTTGAAGGGCTTCTTCGGTACGACCACGGGCTGTGGCACCGGCTCCCAGCGCCGGTAGGCGAGGGCGGGCGTGGCCAGCTCGTCGGGGATCTCGTCGGTACCGTCCAGGCTGTTGCCGGCCAGGTCGACGGCGCGCGCCCGCAGCCGGTAGGTCCGCCCGTAGCGCAGGGCGGGCAGGCTGCCGGGCCGGGCCGTGAACCGGGTCTCCAGCGGCACGTCCGGGGAGACCTCGGGCGCCACCGCCTCCGGCTGGTCCTGGAGGTTGATCGTCCTGCCGGGGCGGGCCGCGACCAGGCTCCAGCCCTCCCAGCCGAACAGCGCCTGATGGCCGTAGAGTTCGTCGGCCCCGGGGGACCGCTTGGTCACCGCGCTGGTCTTCACCTGGCCCTCGTCGGGCCGGACGGCGAGCGGCACGGGCGCCTCGCCGGGCCGCCGGACGGTGTAGGTGCCCTGCCGCCGGCACAGCGAGTGCCAGCTGTGCACCTCCCCGGTCGGGTCGGCGACACCGACATCCACCCGGTAGCCGCGCACCAGGTCCTCGGCGTACAGCCGGGGGTCGGCGGCGGTCGCGACGCGCTCGCCGTCGGCGCCGATCCGGCCCGCCAGCCGGTGGTCGCCCTCGGCACACAGCACGGTGAGCCCGCTGCCGCGCGCCGCCGGGGTGCCGGTGCCCAGCTGTTTGCGGGCCGGGGCCGTGTCGTCGAGGGCGCCCTGGTCCAGGCCGTGGACCGCCCGGGCGTAGTCGACGTACTTCAGGGCCGCGCCGTCCACGTCGAGGTCGGTGACCTGGAAGGCGTCGGAGCCGAGGTTCAGCATCCGGGTGCGCAGGACGTCCTCGTCGGCGGGCAGCGGCTCGAACCGGCTTCCCGGCCGGTAGCGCACCCTGGTCGCCGGGCGCAGCCCGGGGGCGTGCAGCCGGTCCTGGTCCGGGTGTCCGGCGAAGGAGACCTGGACCGCCCCCTCGTCGGCCAGGCCGGGCGGCGCGGTGAAGACCAGGTCGACGACGAGCCCGAACCTGCGCTGCAGTTCGGGGTAGTCGGCGAGCAGGGTGCACGCCTCGTGGAAGTCGACGCGGTGCGGCTCGGGTGCGGGTTCCGGCGCGGCCGGGCGTGCCGCCGACGGCGGTGTGCGGTCGAAGAAGCGGTGGGCCTCGGCGAACGCGAAGGTCTTGGCCCGCGCCTCGTAGTCCGGATTGCCGGTGCGCCGCATGACCCTCGGGGTGTACGGCGACTCGTCGGCGGCGGTAGGGGGACCGGCGCCGAGCAGGGTGTCGAGGGCCCGGTAGGCCTCGCCGGGGTCGAGCGCGAGGTCCTTCACCCCTTGGCCGATCAGGTCCAGGACCGCACCGGTCGAGGGGAACTTCCAGCCCTGGTCGAGGTCCGGGTCCGGCGGGCCGCACTCGCTCAGCTCCTCCGCGGCGGCCTCCAGCCGCAGGCGCTGCGCCGTGGTGGCGACCGCGACCTCCCGGTACAGGCCGGTGACCTCGGTGTGCACCGCGGCGGCCGGGTAGGAGCGGAGGGTCTGCCGGCCAGGGACTGCGGTGGCCGTCTTCCGGCCCGGGGCCCGCACCGGGGTGCTGTCGCGGAACAGCGCGGTCCAGGCGCCGCTGTCCGCGGCCGGAAACCGGTCCGCGGGGGTGACGGAGGTGACCGTGGCGATCACCGAGTCCCCCGAACCGCCGTAGAAGTCGAGGGAGATGTGGTCGAGGAGACCGCGCAGTGCCGTCGGCCAGTCGCCCATCCCCTCGTAGTCACCCAGACGTGCGGATCCGGTGAGCAGCGGGGTGACCAGGACGGAGACGCGCAGGAGGTCCTGGCCGGCCGGATCCCTGCCGGCGACTCCGTCGGGGAGCACGGTCCAGCGCAGGTCGCGTCGTACGGTCACGGGGTCACCCCCGCGAAGGCGGTGCAGTACTCGAACACGGGGTCCCGTTCTTCTCCGGTCACCGGGTCGGGGTAGACGGTCATCAGGTCGGCGAAGGACGGTGGGACGACCGGCGGCGGATCGGCGTCGGAGGGCAGCAGCGGGGCGGGAGCCGTACCCGAGCCGGCGAACCGCTTCTCGCAGGTGATCTCCACCGACTCGGAGAAGAAGCCGATCTCGATGCTGATGCTCAGGGTGGCCCGGCCGACCGCGTAGCCTTCGCTGTAGCCGAGTTCCAGATACAGCTCGATGGAGGCGGAGACCAGGCCGAGCACGTCGACCTCGCCGCGGGCCCGCAGATAGCCGACCAGTTTCACGCCCTTCTCGGCGTCCAGCCGGAAGTACACCCCGGCCATCACCGAGAGACTTCCGCTGGCCACCCCGAAGTTCATGGACACCGCGGCGCCGAACTCCAGGGCCGCCTCCAGCACCGTGATCTCCTGGGCGGAGAGCACGATGCCGAAGTATCCGCCGCCGCCCAGCATGGAGACGGTCAGCCGGAACGGCGCCTCGCGTCGGCAGAACGCGAAGCCGACCTCCAACGCGCCGCCGACGAACGGCACTTGGAGGGAGGCGCTGAGCGCGATGTTCTCCAGGCTGAACACGCCGACCGCGGCGCTCGGCAGCGGCATCGAGTAGTTCGCCGTGATACCGGAGGCGGTCACCTCGATCGCCGGCGGGTCGCTGAAGCCGTCCAGCGGGATCAGCTGCCGCAGGGTCTCCACGAACGACAGCTCGTTGACGAACCGGACGTGCCCGAACTTCACCTCGATGTCCGGCTTCTTGCCGATCCGCATGGTGAAACGGATCAGCTCGAAGTGGAGTTCCAGGCCCGTCAGTACACCGGGCACCAGGAACAGGTCGAAGTTGGAGAGCGTGCAGGTGACATCGGCGCCCTGGGGCACGCCCTCGCTCAGCGCCCCGCGCCGGTCCACCACCAGGGTGAGGTGCCCGGCAGGTCCGTCGGGCAGGTGGAAGACGGGGTCCGTGCCGTCCGGCCAGTCGTGGAGGTCGGGCGCCCATTCCATTCGGGCGTTCACCACCTCGGCCAGCTTGGCCCCCTTGGCGGCGAGTTGGACCGCTTCCTTGAGGGCGAGGGCGCCGCTCACGGTGTCGTCCCAGGTCGCCACCTGTTGCTGCACCCGTTGCAGGACGGCGCGGACGCCGGGGTCGGTGGCGGCGGGCAGGCTGGTACGGAGGTCGGTCAGCGCCGAGGAGAAGACATGGAACGCGTTCTCCACGTCCTCGAGCCGGGATGCCTCCTCGTCCCCCTTGAGCTGGCCGACGATGAAGTCCACCAGGGTGTCGGCGAAGATCGCCGCCGCGTCGGTGGCTCTGATCACCAGGTCGGCGATCTCCGGGAACTGCCGTTCCAGCGCGGCGGTGAGTCCGCGCACCCGGCGCAGATCGCCCAGGAAACCGGTGACGGCGTCGACCGTCTCGGAGAAGAAGCCGGGTGCCTGGAGGTTGTCCAGTCCGGTCGCCCTGAGCAGGTCCGCCAACGGGACGACGCCGAACAACCGGGCGTTCTTGCCGAGCAGTTGGCCGAAGAACGCCGTCGGGTCGAAGCGGCCGTCCGCGATCGCGGACCAGTCGTACTCCAGGGTGTCCGATGCGTCGGCGCCCGCCGCGCGGGGCAGTTGTGGGGCGGCGACCGGGCCGGTCAGCCGGGAGACGCCGGCCACGTCGAAACTCGGCGTCACCAGTGCGCCGGACTGGTCGGCCGAGTGGTGGAAGGACATGGGCGCGGTGTAGAGGGCGAGTTCGGTGAAGAGCTCACCGCTGTTGCCGTCCTCGAAGGCGTGCTTCGCGTAGGGGGCCGGGTAGCGCAGCGGCAGCGCCGACCTGAAGCCGCTCAGGGACCGCACCTGCGGCAGCACCCCGCGCGCCCAGCGCAGCCGGGGGACGAACCGAGGGGCCTCCTCGCTGTCCCCGGCCAGCAGTTCGGCGGTGGTCTCCATGCCCCACACGGTCTCGGCGAGTTCGAGCGCGGTGTCGCCCGGTGTGGTGCTCGGGGCCATCGCCACCGACTGGCCGCGCAGTGCCGCGGTCACCCGCCCGATCGTCCCGGTCCCGTCCGGCGGCCCCGAGGTGGGGCCGGTGTCCTGCCGGTTGTAGCGCTCGACGACGGTGGTCACGTCGTCCGGGGACTCGTGTGCCGTCTTCCCCAGGAACAGCAACGGGACCTGGAACTCCACCAGCCTGCCGTCCCGGTCCACGGCGCTGACGGAGAACCGGAAGGCGTCCTCGGGGCGTTCCGGGTCCTTGCCGTCCGGCACCGGGAAGAAGGCGTGCTCGCCCGGCAGGACGCCGTCCAGGTTGACGGGTTCGGCGAGATCCGGGGTCACCGAGGTGAGCAACTGCACGCTGGTGAAGGGGAACAGCAGGTGCAGCCGGTCCCGGGGCGGCTCGCCGGGCCCCAGCACCTCCCGGTCGTAGCTGATGACCGGCTCGCGTACGACGATGTACATCCGCTGGCAGAGATAGGCGCCGTTGTCCGGACGGCTGTGGTCGAACTTGCGCTCCGTGACCTTGACCAGTTCGGCCCGGTGCCCGAAGGGGCACAGCCGGCCGGCGTACATGACCCGCACGTAGTGGTCGCGGCCGAGGGACGCGCGGTGCCGCCACTGGGTGACGTCGAGACCGGCCGGCGGTCTCGGCCAGCGGCCGGTCGAGTCCAGGCCGCCGCCGAGGCTGGACAGGGTCAGCCGGGTCAGGTCCACCGGCTCCGGCGGCCGGTCGCCGGTGAGCGCGAAGTTCGAGGTGAGGTGGACCAGTTGGTGGCGGTCGCGGGAGTCCAGCGCCATGCGGAACTCGTACTGGCCCGCCGGGGGCGGCGTGACCCGGTCCGGAGCGAAGCCGGGGTCCCGGGTCCATACGGCCCGCGCGGACTCCTGGCGCAGCCCGGTGTGCCAGAGGGCGACCCGCTCCTGTGGCTGCGGCGGGTCGAGCGCGACGGTGTGCGTCCAGCGGGCGTCCTGGGTCGGCGACAGCAGCAGGCGGTACGGCAGTTCGATGCCGGTGCGCGGGTCGGCGGGGTCGGCGAGGGGGTTCTGCGGGCCGGGCGGCGGCTGGGCCGGGGCGGCGGTCGGCGGGCCGCCGGCTCCGGTCAGCGCGGACAGCGCGTTCTCCGCGCCGTACCGTGCGGTGAGTTCGGCCAGCGTGCGGACCGCTCGCAGGACATGTGCGGCAGGCCGGCCGGCCAGGGTCTCGGCGAGCCGTGCGGTGGCGGCGGGTGCGGCGGGCGCCCGCGCGGCGTCGACCACGCGCAACGGCAGGGTGCGCATCGCGGTCAGCAGACCGGCGGCCGAGTAGTCGATCCGGTCCTGCGCGCCGACGGCGAAGACCAGGGCGCTGCGCCCGGCGATCCGGGCGCGCACGGGTGGTGCGGTGTGGGGTTCCCCCGTGACCGGGCCGCCCTCGGCGGGCAGTCCGGGGGAGGTCTCGAAGAACGCCTGCTCGGTGAGGTGCTGAGGGCCGAGGTCGACCACGATCCAGCCCTCGACCGCCGGGTCGGCTCGCTGGAGTGTTCGCCTGCCGAGCAGGGGATCGTCGAGGCGCAGCCCGGGAAAGGCGAACCTCAGGTCCAGCAGATCTTCCGCGCGTAACAGCCTGATCGGTGCCGGAGTGGGATTCGATGAGGTCACCAGCCGCTCCTGCCCGGGTGAAGGGAGTCCGCCCCGAGCGACGACCGTAGCCTCGGCCCAACATGTAGATCAATGTGCTCATTCACTCGTAAGGGTGATGTTGGGTCGAGGTGCATCCGAACGAGTGAATGAGGTTCAAGCGTCTTGACGGGGTTCAGGTGACGCGACCGGCATGCATAGCTTGCGGACTCCGGTACGGCGCCGCACCCCCCACCCCGACGTAGCGTGAGCCCGTCACCGTATGCCCGCCCGCAGTACCGGGAGTCCCCGATGGCCCGCTCCGAAGCCCGCGTCACCACCGACCGCCCCGCCCGCTACGCCAAGCAGCTCGCCGCACACCTCGGCCGGCGCTCCCGGACCAGCTGGGACGAGGAGACCGGCACCGGCGGGATCGTCTTCCAGAACGGCACCGGCACCCTCACCGCCACCGAGGGCGCCCTGCTGCTCACCGTGGAGACGGACCCCGAGAACCTCGATCTCCTGGAGGGCGTCGTCGGCCGCCATCTGGTCCGCTTCGGCGCCCGCGACGAACTCCTCGTGGAGTGGCACCGCGACAACGGCGAGCCGGGCACCACCCAGCGCAACCCCGAGGACCCGACGCCGCACTGAGCTAGTCGAACTGGCTCGGCAGCGGTGCCGGGGTCTTGCCGGACAGGACGTCCTTGAGGCGCTGGGCGCCGGTCTGCACGGCCAGCGCGGTGCTGTCGTGGTCGACACCGGACAGGCCCCCGTTGGTGACCGCCGCCCCGGAGGCGCCGATGCGCAGCACCGCCACGTCCGTGGTGTAGGTGGCGGACTGGCCGTTGGCGTTGCCCTGGACGGTCACCGTCAGCGCCTCGCGCGCGTCGCCCGACTTCGGCACCTTCGCCGAGACGACCTGCACGGTCCTCTTCCCGCCGTCCTTGCCCGTGGCCGTGAACTGGGCGCACTCGTCCGGCAGCGTCTTCAGCCAGGCCAGCGTGGCGTCCAGGTTCGCCGAGCCGTAGTCGCCGACCTGGTACAGCATCCGGGCGTCCTCCGAGGTGAACCCGCGCAGCCCGGAGGCGCCGGAGGCGCGGCCGAGGAGGCTGTCGGAGTAGAGGCCGTCCAGAAGGTGCTGGCAGTCGGCGGCGTCGGACTTGGCGGTGAGGAAGTCGGCCACGTCGACCTTGCCGATCAGCATCGTGTTGCGCCAGGTCGCCGCGTCGGTGGCCAGCTGCCAGTTGTCCTCGATGTCGGCCGGTGTGATCAGCGCGGCCTGCGCGCCCGCCCCGGTGAGAGCGGGGGTCGCCGACGGGGACGCGGGGGAGTGCTCGCCGGCCGGCGAGACGGGCACGGCCTCGGGGCTGCCGCTCCCGTCCGTACAGGCCGCCGTGGCGAGCAGGGTCCCCACCGCCAGGGCCGAGACCAGAACACGCACGGGTCGGGACGGACGGATCATCGCGACTGCCTCCTCGGGAACGCGGTCCGTCGCTCCGCGGGGCAGCGGTGCTGCGTCACTCCGCGGGCGACGGCGGTACGTCCCTCCACGCCACCATCCGGCACCGCCGCCGACCACCCGCGCGTGTCGTTCGGGTGAGCGTCATGATCCGGGAGCCGTGATCCGCACCTTCCGGCTGCCGCAGCGCGGGCACACCGCGTCGGTGAGCGGCGACCGCACGGCCCGGCCGGCCTCGTCGACGTACTCCAGGGTGCTCTGCAGGTCCGGGTCGGCGATCGGGTCGGTGAAGAACACCGCCTGGAAGGTCGCCTCCCAGGCCTCGCCGCACCGCCCGCAGCCGAACGCGAAGGTCTCGGGCACGGCACCGGGCACGGGTCCGGGACCCGGGGGCTCGCTCATCGCATCCGGCTCCTGTCGCTCGGCCTGCGTCTCCAGCGGACCGCCGCTTCCGCCCGGCGGCAAGCCGGGGCCGGGTGTCCCAGGCGTGGACGCCCTCTTGACGGCACGCGGAGGCCGATCGACACTCCAGGTGGGAATCCTAGTGAAAAGGTAGGGAAAGATGGGTCGGCTGCGCACGGTCACCGGCAGACAGCGCCGAGAGAGCCGTACGCCCTGCCCCGTCCCGCTGCTCACCTCCCGCCTGCACATCGACCTGCTGCGTGTGTGCAGCGCCATCAGCCGTACCGGCTGAACCCCCGCTCCCGGCCGTACCGGCCGAGCGCCCGCCGTCGGCCGCATCCGCCGAACGCCCACCCACCGACGAACGCTTCCGCCGCGCGTACGTCCGCGCGTCCGCACCCCCGGGGAGACGTATGTCCATCACTCCGCTCGCCGCCCTCCCGTCCGTCCGGACCACCCCCGCCTTCCGAGGGCGCATCGGCCGGGACGCGCGCAGCGGCCACTACGCCGTGCCGCGCCGCTACCGGCTCCACCTCGCCACCGCCTGTCCCGCCGGCCTCCGCATCGCCGTCGGTCACAGCCTGCTGGCCCTCGACGACTGTTGTCCGGTCACCTATCTGCCCGCCCTCCCGGACGGTCCGGACGGGAGCCACACGGCGCTGCGCCCGCTGTACGAGGCGAGCGCCCACCACTACTCGGGACCGGCCCTCGCACCCGTGCTCAGCGACGACTGGTCCGGCCGTATCGTCAGCACCCACAGCCGCGACATCCTGCGCGACCTGGACCGCCACTTCGGCGACGGCGTCACCCGGCTGTACCCGTGCGGTGCCGAGGCCGCGATCGAGGCGGTCGAGCGGCTGTGCGCCGAGGACATCGAGCAGGCGGCCCAGCACGCCGGCCGAGAGGGCGGCGACCCGGAGGCGCTGGAGGTGCTGCTCGCCGCCCTGGACGAGCTGGAGCGCCGGCTGACCGGGGCGGAGTTCCTGGTCGGCGGGCAACTCACCGCGGCGGACGTCGAGTTGTGGGTGACCCTGGTACAACTCGACACCGTGCACCGCAACCACCTGGACGCCTCCGCCGTGCACCGCATCGCCGGCCACCCGGTGCTGTGGGCCTACGCCCGCCGGCTGGCCGCCCATCCGGCCTTCGGCGCCCACCTCGACCTCGACGGCATCGCCCGCCGCCACCACGGCCGTTGCCAGGGCCTGGAAGCCGCCGGCGCGGCCGTCCAGATCCTGGACTGGGCGGGCCACGCGGCGGACGCTCCCGGCGCTCCGCGCAGGTGAGAGCGGTCCGAACCGTTTCGCCAGTCGGACAGGCGTTGACATTCGTTCGGGCAACTGCGTTACTTGCGGACCAGAACGGTCAAGAGCGTCAGCATCAAGCCCTGGCTTGCTGACCGGCAACCCTCGCATCGCGGTGGGGTGCCCCAGGTGACGACCGGACCGATGACGTTTCGGCAAGCGACGATTCGGTAAGCGCGAGGCCCCCCGGGGGGGCCAGCATGACAGTGACAGGTGACGGACATGTACGCAGTTTCCGGGACGGCCCAGCGCCGCACCTCGGGCTGCGTACACCCGTATCCGAGCCCGCTCGTCGCGGACCGCGTCGTCGACCTGCTCCGTGTCAACAGCGCCCTGTGTAGCGCGTGTACCGCACCGGGCTGTGCCCGCTGCCGGGTCTGACCAGGCTTTTCGCCGGCTTCCCGCAGCTTCGCGCCTCAGCGTCCCCGTCGAGACACCGGCCGCCCGGTGTGCCGCCGTCCGCCCAGCCCCCCTGCCCCGCGCGCCCCCGTGCACCGTGCCGCCCGCCCGCAGGTGGCCCGGTCGTGCGGTCCCGGCCGTGGGACCCGGGGTGACCGACTCCGCCGGAGCCCGCCATGACCGAACCCCCAGGCACCGTGTCCCTCGCCGAGGCACCGCCGCCCACTGACGAGACGTCAAAACCCTTTAGAACACAGCGAGTTCAGCCGCTGCGCCGCCCCGGCCGGTGGATCGCCACGGCCGTCGTCCTGGTGGTCGTCGCGCAGTTCGCGCACGGACTGGCCACCAACCCCTTCTACCAGTGGGACCGGTTCCGCTACTGGTTCCTGCGGCCCACCATCCTCGACGGGCTCGTCATCACCCTCGAAGTCGCCGCGCTCAGCGCCGTGCTGGGCCTCCTCGGCGGCGTCGTGCTGGCCGTCGCCCGGCTCTCCGGCAGCCCCGTGCTGCGGGCGGTGAGCTGGACCTACACCTGGCTGTTCCGCTCGATCCCGCTGATCGTCCTGCTGATCTTCCTCTACAACTTCTCCGCCCTGTACCAGACGTTGAGCCTGGGCGTGCCCTTCGGCCCGTCCTTCGTCAGCTTCGACGAGACGAAACTCGCCACCGACCTGGTGGTCGCCGTGATCGGCCTCAGCCTCAACGAGGCGGCCTACGCCGCCGAGGTGGTGCGCGGCGGCATCCTCTCCGTCGACCAGGGCCAGCACGAGGCGGCCGCCGCACTCGGCCTGCCCAAGAGCTACCAGTTCACCCGGATCGTCTTCCCGCAGGCCCTGCGCTCCATCGTGCCGAACTACGTCAACCAGCTCATCGGGCTGATCAAGGGCACGTCCCTGGTGTTCTACGTCTCGCTGCTCGACCTCTTCGGCTCGGTGCAGTCCATGGGCAGCACCTATCCCGGTGACATCGTGCCGCTGCTGCTGGTGGCCACCGTCTGGTACCTGATCCTCACCAGCGCCGTCTCCGTCGTCCAGTTCTACGTCGAGCGGCACTTCGCCCGCGGCGCCACCCGCACGCTGCCGCCGACCCCCCTCCAGAAACTCCGCACCGGCCTCGGCGACCTGCGGGAACGGATACGCCGGGAGGCCGCCGCATGACCACCGCACCGGACATCGCGCCCGCCGCCCTGGAGATCCACGAGGTCCACAAGTCGTACGGCGCCCACCGCGTCCTCGACGGCGTCGACCTGACCGTCCGCCCCGGCGAGGTCACCGTCATCCTCGGTCCGTCCGGATCCGGCAAGTCCACGCTGCTGAGGGTGGTCAACCACCTGGAGAAGCCCGAGAGCGGCTACGTCAGCGTCGGCGGCGAACTGGTCGGCGTGAAGCGCCACGGCGACCGGCTCAAGGAGCTGAGCGAACGCGCCATCCTGGCCCAGCGCAGCCGGATCGGCTTCGTCTTCCAGAACTTCAACCTGTTCCCGCACCTGACGGTCCTCGACAACGTCGCGGCCGCCCCCGTCGCCACCGGAAAGCTGACCAGGCCCGAGGCCCAGCGGCTGGCCAAGGAACTCCTCGAACGGGTCGGCCTCGGCGAGCGCGTCGGCGCCTACCCGCGGCAGCTGTCGGGCGGCCAGCAGCAGCGCGTCGCCATCGCCCGCGCTCTCGCGCTGCGCCCCGGCATCATCCTCTTCGACGAACCGACCTCCGCGCTCGACCCCGAGCTGGTCGGCGAGGTCCTCGCCGTCATCAAGGACCTGGCCTCCAGCGGCACCACCCTGGTGATCGTCACCCACGAGATCGGCTTCGCCCGCGAGGTCGCCGACCGGATCGTCTTCATCGACGCCGGAAGGATCGTCGAACAGGGCCCGCCCGCCGAGATCCTCGACAACCCGCAGCACGAACGGACCCGCGACTTCCTCCGCAAGGTCCTCTGAACCACCCCCTCCTGAACCCCCTGAACCACCCCCCTTTCACCTGTCACTGAGACACGAAGGACAGCCATGCCCACGCTCCTCTCCCGACGCAGCCTGATCCGCGGCCTCACCACGGCGACCGCCGTAGCGACCCTCGCCACCGGGCTCGCCGCCTGCGGGGGCGACAGCGACGCCGCGACCACGACCGACAGCGCCAAGAGCGGCGAGGTCGTCATCGGACAGGTCTCCAACGGCGCCGCCCAGCAGACCACCGTCAAGGTCTCCGAGGTCAAGTCCATCAGCGCCGAACTGCCCGCCGCCGTCCGCAAGAGCGGCAAGCTCGTCATCGGCGAGGGTGTCCTGCCCGCCGGATTCCCGCCGCTCGCCTACGTCGGCAGCGACCAGAAGACCCTCACCGGCTCCGAACCCGACCTCGCCCGGCTGGTCGCCGCGGTCTTCGGCCTCACGCCCGAGGTGAAGAGCTTCACCTGGGAGAACATGTTCGTCGGCATCGACAGCGGCAAGGTCGACGTGGCCCTCTCCAACATCACCGACACCGAGGAGCGCAAGAAGAAGTACGAGTTCGCGTCCTACCGGCAGGACAACCTCGCCTTCACGGTGCCGAAGAAGAGCACCTGGAACTTCGACGGCAACTACGAGAACCTCGCCGGTAAGACCGTCTCCGTCAGCGCCGGCACCAACCAGGAGAAGATCCTCCTGGAGTGGAAGGCCAAGCTGGCCAAGGAGGACAAGAAGCTCACGGTCAAGTACTACCAGGACAGCAACAGCGTCTACCTGGCCCTCAACAGCGGCAAGATCGACGCCTACCTCGGCCCCAACCCCGGCATCGCGTACCACAACCGGCAGACCGCCAACACGCCCAACGCCACCCGCACCGCGGGTACCTACTCCGGCGCGGGCGCCAGCCTCCAGGGTCTGATCGCGGCCACCGCGAAGAAGGACAGCGGCCTTGCCAAGCCGCTCGCCGACGCCATCAACTACCTGATCGAGAACGGCCAGTACGCCAAGTGGCTGGCCGCCTACAACCTCTCCAACGAGGCCGTCGCCAAGTCCGAGGTCAACCCGCCCGGGCTGCCGCTGGACAACTCCTGACCGGTCGCCGGCGGAGAACGTCACCATGACCGTTGCAGCATCCCGCGGCGTCCTGGACAACGCCGTCTGGTCCGCACTCGCCGGTCCGCACGCCCACCTCGCCGAGCGAAGCGAGATGGGGGTCCCCCCGGCCGAAGGCTGGGGGAGGCTGCGGCTGCCCGGCTGGACGGAGATCAGCGCGGTCTGCACCGACCCCGGACACCGGGGCCGGGGTCTGGCCACCCGGCTGGTGCGGGCCGTCGCCGCCGGCATCAGGGAGCGCGGTGACACGCCGTTCCTGCATGCCGCTCCGGGCAACGCCACGGCGATCCGGCTCTACCAGTCCCTCGGCTTCACCGAGCGGCTGCGCACCCGCACCCTGCTGGTGCGCAGCCCGGGAACAACCACGGACACCGGGCTGTTGTGAGTCACGACGAGATGTACACGCAGCAGGCCGGGAGGTGCGGGACGTGACACGTGTCCTCAGCCCCAGCCGCCGTACCGTCCTGCACTCCCGGCCGCACATCGACCTGGTGCGCGTGGCCGGCGCGCTCTGTTGTTCCTGACCCGTTGTCCTCGCCGCGCCCCTCTGCTCGCGCGCCCTCGTACGGACCTCCAGGAAGGCACCACTGTGTCCGCATCTCCTTCATCTCCCTCTCCCCTGCATCTCGCCGTCGCCCTCGACGGCATCGGCTGGCACCCCGCCTCCTGGCGCGAGCCGGTCGCCCGCCCCCGCGACCTGCTCACCGCCGGCTACTGGGCCGACCTGGCCGCCGAGGCCGAGCGCGGTCTGCTCGACTTCGTGACCATCGAGGACGGTCTCGGCCCGCAGTCCTCGCACTTCCTGGAGCCGGACGAGCGCACCGACCAGGTACGCGGCCGCCTCGACGCCGTGCTCATCGCCGCCCGGATCGCGCCCCTCACCCACCACATAGGTCTGGTGCCGACGGTGGTGGCGACCCACACGGAGCCGTTCCACATCTCGAAGGCGATCGCCACCCTCGACTACGTCAGCACCGGCCGCGCCGGGCTGCGCGTCCAGATCACCGCCCGTCCGAACGAGGCCGGCCACTTCGGCCGTCGTACGATCCCGCGCACCGAGGCCTACGACAGCCCGGTGGTGGCCGACCTGTTCGACGAGGCCGCCGACTACGTGGAGGCCGTGCGCCGTCTCTGGGACAGCTGGGAGGACGACGCCGAGATCCGCGACGCGGCCACCGGGCGCTTCATCGACCGCGACAAGCTGCACTACATCGACTTCGAGGGCCGCCACTTCAGCGTGAAGGGCCCCTCCATCACCCCGCGCCCGCCGCAGGGCCAGCCGCTGGTCACCGCGCTCGCCCACCAGACGATCCCGTACCGGCTGGTGGCCCGGCAGGCCGACCTCGGCTACGTCACCCCGCACGACACCGGTCAGGCCCGCGCGATCGTCGCCGAGATCCGCGCCGAGCAGGCGGCGGCCGGCCGGGCCGCCGAGCCGCTGCACGTCTTCGGCGACCTGGTGGTCTTCCTCGACGACACCGAGGCCCAGGCGACAGCCCGCCGGGAACGCCTGGACGAGCTGGCCGGGACGCCGTACACCGGCGACGCCCGGATCTTCGCCGGTACGGCGGCCCAACTCGCCGACCTCCTCGAGGAGTTCGCGGCGGAGGGGCTCACCGGCTTCCGGCTGCGGCCCGCCGTCCTCGGCCACGACCTGCCGCGCATCACCGAGGGCCTGGTACCCGAGCTGCAACGCCGGGGCCGCTTCCGGACCGCCTACGAGGCCGACACCCTGCGCGGCCTGCTCGGGCTCGCCCGCCCCGCCAACCGCTATGCCGCCGCCTGAGCCGGAAGGGACCGCACCCGACATGAGCAAGCCCCTGAAGCAGATCCACCTGGCCGCGCACTTCCCCGGCGTCAACAACACCACCGTGTGGAGCGACCCGGCCGCTGGCAGCCACATCGAGTTCAGCTCCTTCGTGCACTTCGCGAAGACCGCCGAACGCGCCAAGTTCGACTTCCTGTTCCTCGCCGAGGGGCTCAGGCTGCGCGAACAGGGCGGGAAGATATACGACCTGGACGTCGTCGGCCGCCCCGACACCTTCACGGTGCTGACCGCGCTGGCCGCCGTCACCGAGCACCTCGGGCTGACCGGCACCATCAACTCCACGTTCAACGAGCCCTACGAGGTGGCCCGCCAGTTCGCCAGCCTCGACCACCTCTCCGACGGCCGGGCCGCCTGGAACGTGGTCACCTCCTGGGACGCCTTCACCGGCGAGAACTTCCGGCGCGGCGGCTACCTGCCGCAGGACGAGCGCTACTCCCGCGCCAAGGAGTTCCTCGCCACCGCGCACGAGCTCTTCGACTCCTGGCGCGGCGACGAGATCCTCGCCGACCAGGTCACCGGCACCTTCCTGCGGGACGCCAAGGCCGGCTCCTTCGTCCACCAGGGCGAGCAGTTCGACATCCACGGGCAGTTCAACGTGCCGCGTTCCCCGCAGGGCCGCCCGGTGATCTTCCAGGCCGGCGACTCCGACGAGGGCCGGGAGTTCGCCGCCGCCGGTGCCGACGCGATCTTCAGCCGGTACGCCACCCTCGAAGGCGGCCAGGCCTTCTACACGGACGTGAAGTCCAGGCTCGCCAAGTACGGCCGCACCCCCGACCAGTTGCTGATCCTGCCGGCCGCCAGCTTCGTCCTCGGCGACACCGACGAAGAGGCGGCGGAGCTGGCTCGTCACGTGCGCCGCCAGCAGGTCAGCGGGGCCACGGCTCTCAAGCACCTGGAGTTCGTCTGGAACCGGGACCTGTCGTCGTACGACCCGGAGGGCCCGCTGCCCGAGATCGACCCGGACGTCAGCGCGGAGCACATCTCGCGCGGCCGGGCGCAAGTGCGGATGTACCGCGACCCGCTGGCCATCGCCCAGGAGTGGCGGGAGCTGGCCGCGGCCAACAAGTGGTCGATCCGCGACCTGGTCATCGAGACCGGCAACCGGCAGAACTTCATCGGCACCCCGGCCACCGTCGCCCGCACCATCAACGAGTACGTCCAGGCCGACGCCAGCGACGGCTTCATCCTCGTCCCGCACATCACCCCGGGCGGCCTCGACGTCTTCGCCGACCAGGTCGTCCCCCTCCTCCAGGAACAGGGCGTCTTCCGCACCGACTACGAGGGCCCCACCCTGCGCGACCACCTGGGCCTCGCGCACCCCGACGCACCGCGGGGCGAGCGGGTGGCGTCGTGAGATTCCTGGCGATCACCCTGATCGTGCACCGCCCGGATCCGGTCACGGGGACACAGAAGTCCACCCACGACCGGTTCCGGGAGGTCCTCGACAACGCCGTGCTCGCCGAGGAACTGGGCTTCGACGGGTTCGGGGTGGGGGAGCGGCACGAGCGGCCGTTCATCTCCTCCTCGCCGACGGTGGTGCTCAGCCATGTCGCCGCGCTCACCCGGCGCATCCGGCTCTTCACCGCCGTCACCACGCTCAGCCTGCTGGACCCGGTCCGCGCCTACGAGGACTACGCGACCCTCGACCACCTCTCCGAGGGCCGCCTCGACCTGATCATCGGCAAGGGCAACGGCACCGCCCAGCGCGAGCTGTTCCACGTCACGCCCGAGGACCAGTGGGACCGCAACGCCGAGAGCTACGAGGTGTTCCGGCAGCTGTGGCGGCAGGACAAGGTGACGGCGAAGACCCGGTTCCGGCCGGAGCTGACGGACGCCGAGGTCTGGCCGCGCCCCTACCAGCGGCCGGTCCGGGTCTGGCACGGCAGCGCCACCAGCAAGGAGTCCGTCGACCTCGCCGCCCGCTACGGCGACCCGCTGTTCTCCGCGAACGTCACCAACCCCATCGAGCCGTACGCCGAGTTGATCCGCTACTACCGGGAACGCTGGGAGCACTACGGCCACGACCCGGCGGACATCGCCGTCGGCGCGGGCACGGCCGGCCTCCTGGTGGCGCCCACCACCCAGCAGGCGCTGGCCGCCTACCGCCCGGTGTTCGAGGCGAACCTGGCCTTCTTCCGGCGGGCCGGGCTGCCGGTGGTCTTCGAGACCCTGGAGGACTTCGTCGAGCGCAGCTCGGCGCTGATCGGCAGCCCGCAGCAGGTCATCGAGAAAGTGCACCGCTACCACGAGCAGTTCGGGCACACGGTCCAGCATCTGCACGCCGACGCAGGCGGGCTGACGGATATTCAGCACCGCGACTCGCTGGAGCTGTTCCAGTCGGCGGTGGCACCGGTCCTGCGCAAGGACATCCCCGACCCACCGTTCCCGTGGGCACCCGTACTCCCGGCCGCCGAGGAGCCCGCACATGTCTGACATCCCGCTCGGCGTCCTCGACCTGGTGCCGGTCCCGAGCGGGGCCACCGCCGCCGACGCCCTGCGCAACTCCCTCGAACTCGCGCAGCGCACCGAGGAGTTCGGCTACTCCCGTTACTGGTTCGCCGAGCACCACCTCAACCCGGGCGTGGCCGGCACGTCCCCGGCGGTCGTCCTGGCGCTCACCGCCGCCGCGACCTCCACCATCCGGCTCGGCTCCGGCGCCGTACAGCTCGGACACCGCACCGCGCTCGCCACCGTCGAGGAGTTCGGCCTCCTCGACGCCCTGCACCCGGGCCGCCTGGACCTGGGCCTGGGCCGCTCCGGCGGCCGCCCGCCCGGGGAGAAGACGGAGAGCCCGACGGCGACCCCGGTGGTCGACGGCCGGGCACCCAACGGCCTGGTCGTCCCGCCCCGCATCTCCTTCGCCCGCCTCCTCGGCTCCCCGCGGATCGCGCTCCACCGCAAGCTGCTCCTGCTCCCGGGCGCCGAGTCCCAGGACTACGCAGAACAGATCGACGACATCCTCGCGCTGCTCGCCGGCACCTACCGCACCGAGGACGGCGCCGAGGCGCACATCGTCCCGGGGGAGGGCGCCGACCTCGAACTGTGGATCCTGGGTAGCAGCGGCGGCGAGAGCGCACAGGTCGCGGGTGCCCGGGGCCTGCGCTTCGCCGCCAACTACCACGTCAGCCCGGCCACGGTCCTGGAGGCGGTGGACGGCTACCGGTCGTACTTCCAGCCCTCGGACGACCTCGACAAGCCGTACGTCAGCGTCTCCGCCGACGTCGTGGTCGCCGAGGACGACGCCACCGCCCGCGAACTCGCCACCGGCTACGGCCCCTGGGTCCGCAGCATCCGCACCGCCGAGGGAGCCATCCCCTTCCCCACCCCCGACGAGGCCCGGGCCCACGTCTGGACGGACGAGGACCGGGAGCTGGTCCAGGACCGCCTCGACACCCAGTTCGTGGGCAGCCCGCAGCACGTCGCCGACCGCCTGGAACAGCTCCAGGAGGCCACCGGCGCCGACGAGTTGCTCATCACGACGATCACCCACGACCAGGCCGACCGGGTCCGCTCGTACGAACTCCTCGCGGCGGAATGGCGTCGGCGCTGAGGCTCACACCTGCGCGGCCACCAGCTCCAGCAGCCGGTGGCCCGCCTCTGCCGAGAACCACTCGGCATGGCCGACGTAGTACTCGTACGCCAGCCGGGCGTTCTCCTGTGACCGGGTGACCCCGTGGAAGTAGTCCAGCTCGGACAGGGCGAACTCGGCGTGCACGAGCGGCAGGAGGGCGGGCAGGGCCGCCGATTCGGCGGCGGTGAGCGGGCGTACCGACTGGTATCCGTGCAGCAGCCCGATCGCGTGCTTCTCCTGGACCGGGCGGTCGGGGTCCAGCCACTGCACGGTGTTGCGTTCCAGGGCCGTGGCCAGGTCGTGCACCGCGGTGGTGCGGTCGCTCATCCCGAAGTCCAGGACCGTGGCGACCTCGCCGTCCTCGCCCCACAGGAGGTTGGAGGCATGCCAGTCGTTGTGGGTCCACAGGGGGGCGAGCCCCGACAGGTGCGGGGCCAGGCGCTCGTGGAGCGGCAGCAGCACGCGGCGGGTGTCCTCGTGCCAGGGGAGGTCCGCCAGCGCCCTCGCCAGCCCGGGCCGTTCGGCCGTGTACGTCTGCAGCGCGGTCCAGGGGTCCGGGGCCCCGAACACCGTGAACGAGGCGACCAGCGGCTGCGGTGAGCGACGCGGTGCCGCGAAGCCCTCCGCCGCCAGGTGCAGCCGGGCCAGCGCCGTGCCCGCCGCCCGGGCGTGGGCCGTACTGCGGAACGGCGACCAGGACAGCGCGTCCCGGTACAGGTCCGTGCCCCTCCCGGCCGAGTGCACCTCGTACGTCCACTCGCCGCGCTCCACCAGGTCCAGGACCTCCACCACGGGCGCTCCGCGCTCCCGCAGATGGCGCAGGAAGGCGTGCTCCTCCGCCAGGCCCCGCGGGGTGCGTACGGAGACGTGGTGCCGTTTCACGAACAGCCGCCGCCCGTCCCGTTCCACCACGGCCGCCGCGGACAGCGGACGCGGACTGCGCCACACCACCCGGGCCGGGCCGGTCACGGCGGTGACCTCGGCGTCGGTCAGCGGCGGCCAGTCCGGCTCGACCGGCTCGGTGCCCAGGCCGTGGGCGAGATGCGCGGTCACGGAGCCGTCACCGCCGTCGTCCCCCGCAGGGCGCCCAGGATCCGCCGTTCCGTCGCCACGAACTCCGGTGCGGTGAAGTCGTCGGCGCCACGCGGGCGGGACAGCGGGACCTCGACGCGGTCGACCACCGTGGCCGGGCGCGGGGACAGGACGTGGACGGTGTCGGCGAGCAGCACCGACTCCCGGATGTCGTGGGTGACCAGGACGATCGTCCAGCGGTGGCGCTGCCACATGCCGGCCAGCCACAGCTGCATCTCGGTGCGGGTGAGGGAGTCCAGTGCGCCGAACGGCTCGTCGAGGAGCAGCACCGGCCGCTCCAGGACCACCGTGCGCAGCAGCGCGGCCCGCTGCCGCATGCCTCCGCTGAGCTGGGAGGGATACGCCTGCTGGAAACCGTCGAGGCCGAAGTCGGCGAACAGTGCGTCGGCCCGCGCCCGCGCCGCCTTCTTCCGTACCCCCTGCGCCTCCAGTCCCAGCGCGGTGTTGTCCAGGACCGTCCGCCAGGGGAACAGCAGGTCCTTCTGCGGCATGTAGGCGACCTTGCCGGAGGCCACCCCGGCCGGCTCGTCCTCCACCAGCACCTGTCCGGAGGTGGGCCGGTCGAGGCCGGACACCAGGTTGAACAGGGTGCTCTTGCCGCTGCCGCTCGGCCCGATGACGGCGGCGAACTCGCCCGGTTCCACGGTGAGGTCGAGGTCGCGCAGCACTTCGAGGTCCCCGAACGACTTGCTCACCCCTGCGACGCTGAGACCGCTCATGGCCGCCGCTCCTTCCGTTCCCAGGGCAGCACCAGCCGCTGCAGCAGATAGGTCGCCCCGAACAGCGCGATGCTCAGCACGGCCGTCACCGCGACCGCCGCGAAGACGAGGTCGGTCCGGAACGCGCTCTTCTGCGCCTGCATGTAGATCCCGAGCCCCGACTCGGCGCCCGCGTACTCGGCGAACACGGCACCGACCACGGCGTACGTGATGCTCACCCGCAGTCCGGCGAAGAAGTACGGCATCGCGCTCGGCACCCGCACCAGCCGGAACGCCCGCCACCGCCCGGCGCCCAGCGAGCGCAGCAGCCGCATGGCCTCCCGGTCGGTCGCCGCGAAGCCCGCGGCCAGGTTGGCGGCCAGCGGGAAGAACGTCGTGAGCGTCACCACCAGCATCTTCGGCAGCAGCCCGAAGCCGAACCAGATGATCAGCAGCGGGGCGACCGCCACGATCGGGATCGTCTGCGAGGCGACCAGCAGCGGGTACAGACCCCGGCGGGCGGCGGCGGAGAAGTCCAGCACCACCGCCACCAGCCAGGCCGCCGCGAACGACAGCGCGAAGCCGAGCAGCGTCTCCTGGAGGGTGGGCAGCGTCTGGTCCCACAGGTCCTGGCGGTTCAGCCAGCCCTGCTCCACCACCCGGGCGGGGGAGGGCAGGGTGGTCGGATCGACCCCGGCCGCCGTCACGTACAGCTGCCAGCCGCCGACCACCACGGCGAGCACCAGCAGGGGCGGCCACAACGACCGCAGTACGGACTTCACTTGGTGTCCGGGAGATAGGCGTCGGTGAAGAACGTGGAGGTGTCCGGAGCCTTGGTGAGCTTCTTGCCGTTCGCGTCGACGAGCAGCCCGGCGTCGTACTCGAAGTCGGCGAAGGCCTTCCAGCGCGCGGCGCTCTGGGTGCCGGTGGTGCCGTCGGCGCCCTTGTAGTACTCCTTGGCCAGCAGCTCCGAACTCTCCTTCACCAGCTTGGTGTTGGTGAGCACGCTCTTGTTGGCGGCGATGAGCAGGTCGGCGGCCTGGTCGGGGTTCTCGGCCGCGAAGCGGTAGCCCTTGTCGACGGCGGCCAGGAACTTCTTCGCCACCGCCGGGTTCTTCTTCAGGAACTGGTCGGAGGACGCGATCAGCGTGGAGTAGATCGCCGGGAAGCCGTAGTCGGAGAGCTGGAAGTCCTTGAGCGGCTTGCCGCTGAGCTTGGCCTCCAGGCCCTCCCAGGTCGGCATCGGCATCGCGAAGTCCGCCTTGCCCGCGTACAGCGCCGCGTAGGCCGAGGTGTTGAGGGTGACCTGCTTGAAGTCGCCCGTGCCGCCCGCGTTCTTGATCACCTTCTGGAGCAGCGGCTTCTCGTAGGGGGCGCCGAACCCGGCGTACGTCTTGCCGTCCAGGTCCTTCGGCGAGGTGATGTCGGAGCGGTCGGCGCGCACCGAGACGGTCACGTCCGTCTTCTGGGTGACGGCGTAGACGGAGGTGATGTCCTGGCCGGCGGCGCGGGCCGTGGTGACACCCTCCTGGTAGGAGATGCCGAAGTCGGCCTTGTGGTTGGCGATCAGGGTCTCGGGCGCGGTCGAACCGTAGGGGATGATCTTCAGGTTGATGCCGGCGTCCTTGAACCAGCCCTTGGCCTGGGCGACGTAGATGCCGGTGTGGTTGGTGTTGGGGGTCCAGTCCAGGGCCAGGGTGACCGAGGTGGTGCCGTCCTTGGCGGCGGCCGAGGAGTCGGCATCGGCCGAGCAGGCGGTGGTGACGGCGAACAGTGTCGTGGCGGCCAGGGCCGACAGCGCGGTGCGGCGGAGCATGCTGGAGGGGTCCTTCGTACGGGGAGGGGAGTAGGGCGGCGGAGTGGGGCGGTCAGGCCCGACACAGCGCGCTGTCCACCCGCTTGAAGTCGACGGCGAGCCGCCGGGTGAGCAGGGTCATGCGGTCACGTCCAGCAGGCTGTTGGTGAAGGACCGGTTCCAGTCGTGGTCGTGCGCGATGGCACCGTTCTCGGCGAGCCAGTGCGCGTAGGGACCCATACGGCTCTCGTCGATCACGCCCCAGCGCCCCTGCGGATCGGTCCACGTGGGCGCGATCAGGGCGAGGGAGCGGGCGATGAGCGGGCGCGGGAAGTACGGGATGACCCGCTCCAGCATCTCCAGGGTGGCGTCGGGCTCCCCGGCGGCGGTGGCGTATCCACGGGCCGTCACGGTCAGGAAGTCCCGCACCAGGGCCGGCTGCTTGTCGCGCAGCCGCTCGCTCGTGCCGAGCAGATAGCTGTGGTAGCGGGGTGCGCCGATCTCGTCGACCGGCCAGGTCAGGCGCCGCCGCTCGGGCAGGTCGCCGCGCAGTGCGTCCCAGGACCAGTAGTTGCCGAAGGTCGCGTCCGCCTCGCCCGCCTCGATGTCGTCCACCGTCAGCTCCCGCGCGCCCGCGTCGACCGTGATCACCGCGTCCGGGTCGCCGCCGTCCGCCGCCACCAGATGGCGGACCATGGCCCGCCCGCGCGGGGTCGGGTTGAAGGCGAGACGGCGGCCGGCCAGGTCACGGGGGCGGTGGATGCCGGTCGAGGTCGTGGTCTGGATCGCCTCCAGACCACGGTGGTTGATGGCGGCGACCGCGACCAGCGGCTGGCCGAGCGCCGCCCGGCGGTCGAGCAGCCGGTTCGGCGGGAAGATCCCGAAGTCCACCTCGCCCCGGGCCAGGTACTCCAGCGTGTCCCCGCGCCCCGGATCCTGCACCACCAGTTCGACGTCCAGACCCGCGGCGGCGTACCAGCGCCGGGCACGGGCGACGTAGAGACCGGCGGAATTGGGCCATGGATGGAAATAGTCGAGCATGACCCGTATATGCGGCATGGGGGTACTCCGAAGATGGCGTGCGCGGGCGCGCGGGGGTGAGCGGGGTGCGGGAGGTGGCGGTCAGCGGGACCGGCGGCAGCAGGTGCGACAACAACAGGAGCGGGCAGCGCGGTCGGGCACCGGGGACTGCGGCTCTACTGCTGTGGACACGTGGACTCCTACGCGGGGCGCAAAGCGCTTCTGGTGCGGTCGGCGTCCCCATGGGGATCGCGCCCGCGCTCGGCGAACGGATCCCAGACGCCCTCTCAGCCCGGTCGGGGAGGGGCTCCCGCGTAGATGGCCGAAACCATAACCGCAGATCCCGTATGCCACGCAAGCTGTGTCCGAAATATGGGACGTCATTGCCCAATCAGTGAGACGTCCAGGTCACGGGCGGGTCGTGCCCACGCGCCGGAGCCGCACAGCGACAGGGTCCCGCGCCCCTGGGGAGTATCCCCGGCGAGTGGCAGGCGCACCGGTATGGCCGCGGCACGTATCCCTCCCCCGAAGGCTACGTGCCGCGACCGCTTCCCCCGGTGCCGGACAGTGGTCCGACCTCCGCGTCGCGGTCGTGTGCCGGTGTCACCAGCACATGACCGCTGTCTCCCCCGACCCCCACGTGGAATGGAGACGGACGCGGACGAAGTAGCGGCGGCCCTTGACGAGCCGGACCCTGATCCCGGTGTTGTGCGGGGTGCCCCCGTCGTCGTGGCCGGCGAGGTAGCGCGGTTCCCCGTCGCGCTCCTCGAAGACCACGACGACGGAGTCGCTCTCTCCGAAGGTGCCCACGCTGTACACGCGGGTCTCCGGCGGCTCCACGGCGAAGTCCGCCTGCTCGCCCGGGCCGAGGCCGAGCGGCGCCGAGCGGAACGGCACCAGCGTGGCCGGGGCCGCGGCGGGCGGGTACCAGCGGAGCACGAACTCCTTGTCCGCCGGGGACAGCGAGCCCGGCGGATACAGACCGCTGTGATACTGCTCCGGCTCCAGGATCAGCCCCGGGCCGAAGGGGTACTGCATCACGGACTGCGGGTCCCACACCGAGCCGTTGGCCTCGGCCGGATCCAGCCTGTGCAGGATGTTGAAGTCCGTCTTGTCCCGGCTCCAGTGGTTCGGCGGTCCGGCGAGGTCGGTGTAGACCGCCTCGTCGTCCCAGTGGACACCGGCGAACGGACTCTGGTGCTCGTGCCGCATCCCGAGCGCGTGCCCGATCTCGTGCAGGGCCGTCCAGCGCTCGCCGGGCTCGGTCAGATCCCAGCCCAGGTTCATGGTGCGCTCGCCCGCGCCCACCGAGAGCGCGTCCCGGCCGACCGCCGACCAGGAGCCGTCGCCCAGCTGGAAGCCGATCCGCAACTCGGCCTCGCACCGGTCGGAGACCTCGGCGAACATCACCCCGATGCCCAGGTCCCGCCACTCCCGGAAGCACTCGCGCACCACGTCCCGCTGCTCCTTGGCACCGGCCCACGGCACCCGGCGGGTCTCCCCGGTCCCCGGGACCGGGATCACCGAGGCGTCGGTGTCGGCGTCGAAGAAGTAGTAGTGCAGGGTGGTGCCGTTGACCCACATCCGCCGCCCGCCGGCCAGCGCGCTCAGCCGCTCGGCGGCCAGCCCCGGGGCGAACGCCGGGTCCGACTGCCGCGGAAGCGAGCAGTAGCGTCGGGTCATGCGCCCAGACTGCCGTTCCCCCCGACCGGACGCCTGAGTCGGGAGCTACTCAAGTCCCCCTGTATCAGAGCTGAGTAACGCGACTCATACTCACGTGACGAGTGACGAACAGGACGCGCGGACCCTCGAACTCCCTTGGCCGTTCACCGGCCGGGAGGACGAACTGGAGCTGGTCAGGCGGTCGCTGGGCATCGGCCGGCAGGGTGTCGTGGTGACCGGACCGGCCGGCGGCGGCAAGACCCGGCTGATCACGGAGGCCGTGCGGGGCACCGACTGCGCCCGCGTGACCGGCACTCCCGAGACCTCCGCCCTCCCGTTCGCCGCGTTCGCGCACCTGCTCCCCGGCCGGCTCTCGCTGCCCGGCGCGATCCAGCACCTCTCGGGGGTACGGCTCCTCGTCGTCGACGACGCCCACCTCCTCGACGAGGCCTCGGCCGCCCTCGTCCACCAGCTCGCCGTGCACGGCCGCACCCGGCTCGTGGTGGCCGCCGCCGACCGGGCCCCCCTCCCCGGCGCGGTCTCCCGGCTGTGGACCGGGGAACTGCTCACCCATCTCGCCCTGGAGCCGCTGCCGTACGACGAGACGGCCCAGCTGCTCGCCGGCGGCGGCCTGGAGCCGCTCACCGTGCGCCGGCTGCACCGGGTGTGCCGGGGCGATCTGCGGCTGCTGCGGGAGCTGCACGGCGCCCTGCGCGAGTCCGGTGCGCTGACCCGGGTGCCGGACACCGGCGAACGGGCCTGGCACGGCCCGCTGCCGCTCACCGCGACCGTACGGGACCGGATCGCGCCCCTCCTGGACCGGCCGGACCCCGGCGAACGCGACGCCCTCGAACGGCTCGCCTTCGCCGAGCCGCTGCCGCCCCACCTCGACGACGGCCTCGACCTCGGCATCCTCGAACGGCTGGAGGCGGACGGCCTGATCCAGGTCGACGACCGGGGCGCGGTCCGCCTCGCCCACCCGCTGCACGGCCCCGCGCTGCGCGCCCGAGCGGGCCGGCTCCGGTCTCGCCGCCTGGCCCGCACCCCGAGCCAGTGCGAGCCCGCCCTGAAGGACGAGCAAGAGCAACTCGCTACAGCCGTCGACCAGTTGGACGTGCGGGAGGTGCCGGCCCCGGTGGGGGAGTGGCTGGCGTCGGGAGGCCTGCCCGTACCGGCCGGGTACGCGGCCGTGCGTGCCCGGTACTCGCGGCTTCGGGGGGAGCTGCGAGAGGCGGCGGCGTGGGCGAGGGAGGGACTGCGGACGGCGCCGGGCGACGCCTCCTGCCGTACCGAACTCGCCTGTGCCGCCGCCGAGGCGGGAGAAGCTGCCGTAGTGCGCGGGGACGGGGGTCTCGCGCACTACGGCGCAGTACGGCTGGGGGAGCCGGCGGGGGCCGCCGGGCGGCTGGACGGCGTCCTGGCACGGCACGCGCAGGCCCTCGCACGGGGCGACGGGCCCGCCCTGGACCGGGCCGCCGAGGCGCTGGCCGAGCGCGGTCTGCTGCTGTTCGCGGCGGAGGCGCACGCCCAGGCGGTCCGCGCGCACCGGGACCCGCGGGCCGCCCGGATGTCCCGCACCCGCGCCGTCGCCCTCGCCCGCCGCTGCCAGGGCGCCCGCACCCCGGCGCTGTCCGGCCTGGTCCTCGGCGAACTCACCGCCCGGCAGCGGCAGATCGTCACACTGGCCGCGGCCGGCCTGAGCAACCGCCAGATCGCCGAGCGGCTGACCCTGTCCGTCCGGACGGTGGGCAACCACCTCTACAGCGCGTACACCCGCCTCGGCGGGAGCGACCGGGCGGCGCTGCCGTGGCTGGTGGAGCAGCCCGAGCGTAAATCCGCGTGAACGCTCCGCTGGGGGCGCCGTGAAATGCAGTGCCGTCGTTCGGGTGCGGCGCCTTCGTGGCTGGTCGCGCAGTTCCCCGCGCCCCTTTGGGGCGCTCCGGACGCTCAGGCCGCCCCGAAAGCCGCGAACGCCCACCCCGTCGCCTGGTGGACCGCGTCGCCCGGCAGGGCGGCCCGGGCGTCCCGCAGTGCCTCCGCCAGTGACAGGCCGGCGCCCAGACCCTTGTGCAGGGCCAGCATCAGCGGGACCACGGCCGCGTCGTTGACGGGCGCGCTGCTCGCCACCACGCCGGCCGTGCCCAGCGGCAGCAACGCCGTGACCAGGCCGAGGAGTTCGTCGGCGCCGACCGAGGCGAGGCGGGCGGTGTCGCAGCTGGAGAGGATGATCCGGTAGGGGCTGCGGGCCAGGCGCTCGAAGTCGTGGACGATCAGCGGGCCGTCGGCCATGCGCAGCGAGGAGAAGAGCGGGCTGTCGGCGCGGAAGGTGCCGTGCGCCGCGATGTGCGCCAGCGCCGCCCCGTCCAACTCGTCGAGGACACGGGGGACTTGGGCCTCCTCGTGTTCAAGGATCCGGGCCGTCGCGTACTGGCCCGCCACCTCGGGCACCTCCGCGCCCCCGGTCGCCAGGCCCGGCCCGCGGACCAGCACATGGCGGCCGCCCGGCGGCGGCTCGGTCTCCCGGGCCCGCAGCCAGCTCCCCGCCGACGGCGACACGCTGAGCACCCGCTCCCGCAGGGACGGCAGCAGGGCCCACGGCACCCGGTGCAGCGCCCCCGGCGGGACGATCACCACCGGTCCCGAGCCGAGTTGGTCCGCGGCCGCGCCCAGCAGCAGCTCCTCCAACCGCCGCCCGGCGGCCTCGACCACCGCGAGCCGCCCCTCCGCCCCCGGATGCGCGAGCCGCCGCAGCCCCGCCTGGACGTGCTCGGCCTCGGCGACGGCCTCCGCCAGCGGGCCGCCCTCGAAGCGCCGTACCCGGCCCTGGCCGCACAGCAGGATGTGCACCCGCCCGTCCAGGACGGCGAGTTCGGCCAGGCGGGCGTCGCCGAGCCGGTCGAGCAGCCGGGCCGGGTCGAAGCGGTCGCCCGCGCCGGGGGCGTCGCCGCCGATGTGGTGGGTGCGGGAGCGGATCTCCCTTTCCAGACGGCGCTGTTCGCGCTCCAGGGCGGGCACCGGGCGGCCCTGCCTGCGGGCGTCCTCCGCGCGGGACGCGATCTCACGGAACGCGGTGAGCGAGGCGAGCAGGGCCGGGTCGGCGGGCGGCCGGGTCGGGGGAGTGGACAGGACCGTGGCCCGCCAGCGTTCGCTCCACTCCAGCAGCCGGCGCGGTCCGCCGTGCGCCAGGCTCGCCTGCTGGGCCAGCGCGGCCAGCTCCGCGCCCTGCGCGGTGGCCCGGGCCCGCAACTCCGAGGCACCCAGCGTCATCCGGTGGTCGTCGAGGACGTCCAGGCCACGTCGGCAGGCCTCCAGCACGCCCCGCCGCGAACCGGCCGCCCGGGCGCTCAGCGCCTGCGCCGCCCAGCCGGTCATCCGGGCCAGCGGCGGTCCGCCGTGTCTGCTGCGCGCGGCCACCGCGAGATGCCGTTCCGCGTCCGCCGTCCAGCCCAGCGCCAGCGCGATCCGCCCCGCGAGCAGCGAGGCCTCCGGCGCGGCAGGCGCCCCGAAGGACGCCAGCTGGTCGGCGACCGCCGCCGCGTCCTGCACCAGCCGCCCCGAAGCGGCCCCGCCCGCCACCCGCGCCTCGATCAGCACCAGCCGGGCATGCGTCTCCCACCAGCTGCGCCGCTGCCCCGAGAAGAGCCGTACGGCGACGGCGGCACGGGCGATGGCGGTCTGGGCGTCCCCCGCCGAGCGCGCGGCCCGGGCGGCGGTCAGCAGCAGCTCGGCCTTGCGGGTGGACTGCCCGCCGATCCGGTCCAGGACCGCGATCGCCGCGTCCGCCTCGGCCAGCGCCTCGGGGGCGAGCCCGGCCGCCATCAGCACCTCGCAGCGCGTGATGTAGAGCATGAACGGCGGGGTGTCCAGCTCGGCGTACCGCTCCTTGGCCGCGGCCAGCAGCCGCAGCGCCGCCGGGATGTCGCCGGACCGGTACGCGGCCAGGCCCCGGTTCTCCACGGCGACCGCCTTGTCGTGCTCCTGGCCCGTCGTCTCCCACAGCAGCTCCGCCGCCGTGAAGTCCGCGTCCGCTCGCTCCACCGCACCCACCGCCAGATGCACGGTGGCCCGCACGCTCAGCGCCCGCGCGGTCCAGATGACGTCATCGGCCTGCCGCAGCACCGGTATCGCCCGCCGCAGGTCCTCCAGGGCCTCCTTGTGGCGGCCCAGCACCCACGAGGCGAACGCCCGCCGGTACAGCACCCGCGCCCGGGTGTGCCCGTTGCCCCGGGCCACCCCCCGGTCCAGCGCGGCCAGTCCCTGTCGCGTGCGCCCCGCATGCACCAGGGCCACTCCGAGGGTGCCGAGGACATCCGCTTCCCGCTCCGCCGAGTCCGCTCGGGCCGCGAAGTCCCGGGCGCGCCGCAGATGGTCGAGGGCCACCGCAAGGTCCCCGAAGTCCCGCTGCCAGATGCCGATGACCTGGTGGGCGACGGACGCGTCCAGCGGCGACGGATCGGACTGGAGGACGCGTTCCGCCCGCGCCAGGGCCTCACCGGGGGCGGCGAACACCATCGGCAGGAGTTCCGTTACCGATTCGCTTCGCGCAGTCACCCCTCGGATGGTAGTGGCCTGGGCATACATGCCCCACAGGTTTGGCGCTGTATCAAGCGGCGGGCCCGTGAATCTGACTGAAGAACGCCGTTACCGGGGGAGGACAGGCCATGGCACCTCAGCGATTCCATGAGCAGTTCGAACAGATCCAGCGCTCCATGCCGGACGTACCACTGGCGATGGGGCCGGACGACGCCGCCGAGTTCCTGTACGAGAAGGGGGTCGTCCTCGCCCGCGACGGCGAGGAGGCACGGATCGTCGAGGACCGCGTGCGTGCTCACTTCACCGCGACCACGGGCCTGGTCGCCGACCAGGTGCTCAGGGCGGGCCCGGAGACCAACCGCACCGGCGTCACCCGCATCCGGGTCGGCGACCCGAACCACGGTGACCGCACCGGCGACCGCGCCGTCGGGCACGCGCTGCGCGCCCTGCGGGAGGCGGAGGGGCGCACCGGCCGCCGCCTGGTCAGCCGTAACCACGTGGTGTCCACCACCCCGAACGCCAACTCCTGCAACCCCTGCGAACCGCTCCCCGCCCTGCTCACCCAGACCCCCAACCCGCAGCCCGTGGCGGGGAGTTACGACCCGGACACCGCCGTCAGCGTCCTGGTGATGGACACCGGTCTGGTGCACGACTACCGCTCCTACCCGCTCCTCGACCGCGTCCAGGGCGACCCGCAGCTCGCCGAGACCGGCGCCGACGGGATCCTTCAGCAGTACGTCGGGCACGGCACGTTCATCGCCGGTCTCATCGCCGCCCTCGCCCCCAACACGGACATCACCGTCACCAACACCCTGAACGACGCGGGCGCCATCCTGGAGTCCGAGTTCGGCGCCAAGCTCTTCGAGGCGGTCGACCAGCACGGCTGGCCGGACGTCATCAGCCTCTCCGCCGGCACCCCGAACGGCAGTGCCGACGGACTGCTCGCCGTCGAGGCCTTCATGGACGCCCTGCGCGACCAGTCCACCCTGCTCGTCGCCGCCGCCGGCAACAACGGCAGCGCCACCTCCTTCTGGCCCGCCGCCTGCGCGGACCTGCCCGGCTACGAGAACAGCGTGCTCTCGGTCGGCGCGCTGCGCAGCGACGGCGAGTACGGCGCCTGCTTCACCAACCACGGCAGCTGGGTCAAGGTCTACGCCCCCGGCGAGCAACTCATCGGCGCCCTGGCCGGGTTCGACGCACCCGTGCCGTACGTGTACCAGCACACCACCTACGAGGCCTGCCGGTTCGGCTTCACGTACGCCTGCACCTGCCAGTACCCGCGCCACACAGGCGTGTTGACCGACACCGGGACGACCGGCCCCGGCAAACCGGACCAAGTGATGTTCGAAGGGTTCGCACAGTGGAGCGGAACATCGTTCGCCACCCCCATCGTGGCCGGCCTCGTCGCCGACCGGATGACCACGCACAAGGAGACCGACCCGCGTACGGCGGGCATCCGGCTCCTGGAGAACATCTCGGAGTACGCCGAGGTGCGCGGCACCGCTGTACCGGCGCTCCGCCCGGCGAGCTGGCAGCCGGTCCCGGTCGTCAGGCTGGTCACGTCGGCCTGAGTTCCGGAACACTCCCCTCCACGGCGTACGATGACTTGCCGTACACGAGGGGTGGGACCGTGGACCGAGCAGAGGTCGGCGCGCTGGTCCAGTCCGCCGTCGACGGCGACGCGGCGGCCTGGAAGGCGCTCGTGGAAGGGCTGAGCCCACTGGTGTGGTCCGTGGTGCGCGCGCATCGGCTCTCCGACGCCGACGGGCACGAGGTCTACCAGACCGTGTGGTTCCGTTTCGCCCAGCACCTGGGCCGTATCCGGGAGCCGGAGAAGGCGGGCTCCTGGCTGGCCAGCACGGCACGCAACGAGTGCCTGAAGGTGATCCGCGGGCTGACCCGGCTGCTGCCGACCGACGATCCGCAGGTACTGGACCGGGTCAGCGAGGTCCGTACGCCCGAGCAGTCCGTGATCGACGCGGAGGACCAGGCGGACGAGGCCGAGCGGATCCGTCTGCTGTGGCAGGAGTTCGAGGAACTCGGCGACCGGTGCAGGCAGTTGCTGCGGGTCCTGATGGCCTCGCCGCCGCCCAGCTATGTCGAGGTGTCCGTGGCGCTGGGGATCGCGGTGGGCAGTATCGGCCCGCTGCGCCAGCGCTGTCTGCGCCGGCTGCGGGCCCGGCTGGACGCGAGGGGTGCGGTATGAGCGACGACGGTTTCCCGGTGGAGGAGGACCTCGACGGCACCGAGTTCGACGCGGACCTCCTGGAGGAGGAGCTGCGCCAGGCGGCCGCCGTCCTCGACCCGCTCCCGGCCGGGCTGCTCCAACTGGCCATGGACGCCTATGTGCTGCACGACCTGGACGCCCGGGTCGCCGAGCTGACCTTCGACTCCCTGGTCGACGCCATCCCGGTCAGAGGAGCCGAGGCCCCGCCCCGGATGCTGACCTTCCAGGCGGGCGATCTCACCGTGGACATCGAGGTCACCGACGAGGGGCTGCTGGGCCAGGTGCTGCCCCCGCAGTCCGCGCGGATCGAGGTGCTCGGCGGTCCGGCGGCGGCCCGCCCGCTCACGGCCGACGGCATGGGCCGCTTCGCCAGTGACACCCCGCCCGCAGGCCCGTTCGCGCTCCGGCTGCGGACCGGCGGGGACGTGATCGTCACGGAGTGGCTGCGTGCCTGAGTCCGGCGCCGTCTCACCAGGCGACGGGCAGGGTCAGCGGCCCCCGGATCATCGTCCTGCGGCGCCACTCCACGTCCTCGGCCGGCACCGCGAGCCGCAGCCCCGGCAGCCGGTCGAGGAGGGTGTCGACCAGCAGCTCGGTCTGGAGCCGGGAGAGGACCGCGCCCGTGCAGTAGTGCGGGCCGTTGCCGAAGGCGAGATGCGGGTGGGGCTCGCGGTCCGGGACGATACCGTCCGGGTCGGGGAAGACGGCCGGGTCGCGGTTGGCGGCGAGATAGGAGACGTACACCGGATCGCCGGCCGCGATCCGGGTGCCGTCGCCCAGTTCGACGTCCGCCAGGGCGATCCGGGCCAGCCCGACCGTGCTGCGGTGCGGGATCCAGCGCAGCAGCTCGTCAAGGACCGGCCCACGCTCCACCGCCGGGTCCCGCAGATGTGCCGGCAGCTCCGGCCGGGTGAGCATCAGGTACAGCATCTGGCCGCAGTTGTGGGTGACCGCCTCACCGCCGATCTGCAGCGGACCGGCCAGCCCGACGGCCTCCTCCTCGCTGATCTCGCAGCGGGCCACCGCACCCCCGAGCAGCGCGTACACGTCGTCGCCCGGGCCGCCGGCCCGCGCGCGCACCGTCTCGGTGATCCACCCGTACAGCCCCTGCTTGGCCCGGTCGGCGGCCTCGGCGCCGCCGGAGGTGGAGATGATCTGCCGGGTCCAGGCGTGCACCCGCTCCCGGTCGGCCTCCGGCACGCCCATCACCTCGCTGACCACGGTGATCGGGAACGGCTCAAGGACCCGCTCGACCAGATCGGCGGGCGGCCCCTCCCGCACCACCCCGTCGACCAGTTCGTCGAGGATCTCCTGCGCCCGGGGCCGCAGCCGCTTCATCGCGCCGACCGTGAAGGCACCGGCGACGGCCTTGCGCAGCCGGTTGTGGTCGGGCTGGTCGGCCCAGGCCAGCGAGCCCGGACGGGGCTCGAAGTGCGGGGCGAGCCGGGTGACCTGGCGCCGGGTGACCTCGGCACGGCTGAACCGCGGATCGTTGGTGACGGTCCTGACGTCCTCGTACCGGGTGGCGAGCCACGCCCAGCCCTCGCCGAACGGCAACCGGATGCGCGTCACCGGCGCTTCCCGCATCATCGCGGCGAGGATCGGGTCGAACTCGGTCCCCTCCAGGTCGTACGCCGGCCAGTCCCGTACGGGCGGCGCCGCCGGGCAGACGGGCGGGGCCTGCTCCGTCTTGGGGGGCGGGGCCGCGTCCGTCGTCGTGAGCCCGGCCGGCTCCGTGGGCGCGGTGATCTCCGTGGTCATGCCTCCACGGTCGTACGGCCCTCACCACGTGTCCTGCCGGAATGCTCCAGCCGGAGGGTCAGCGGGCGACGGAGTCCACGAGCGCGGCGAGGGCCGCGGCGAGCCGGTCCGCTCCCGCCCCCGCCGGACCGCCCGGCTCGGTCATGTAGAGGTCCCGCCGGATCTCGATCATCAGGGCGCCGACCCGCGCGTCCGACCCGTAGAACTCCAGCGGCACGTAGGCCCCGGCGAACGGGCTGTCCAGCCCCGTCTCCCCGCACCCCGCGAACGCCTTCCGGGCCGCCGCTGTCAGCTCGGCCGGCGTGTGGAAGCCGTCCGTGCCCAGACACACCGGCGGCCGCGGCCCCGCCCCGTGCAGCTCGTAGGGCAGCGCCCGGCTCGGATAGGAGTGCACGTCGATCACCACGGCCCGCCCGGTCGCCGCCAGCCGCCCGGCGACGGCCTCCGTCATCGCCCGGGCGTACGGCCGGAAGTACCGCTCGACCAACGGCCCGGGATCGAACGGCTCGTCCCGCAGCACACCCCGGTGCGTGGTCCGCGTGTACACGGCCCCCATCCCGACGGCGAGCATCTCCTCCCGCTCGTCGGGAAACCGCTCCGGATCCACCACCAGCCGGGACAGCCGGTTGACGAACCGCCAGGGAGTCACCCCGGCCAGCTGAGCCGCGGCCGCCGCGATGTCCGCCGTGTGCGCGTCCGTGATGTGGTCCAGCTCCCGCTCCAGCGCGGCATCGTCCGGCACGAGGTCGGCGCGCACACCGGCCGGGACCGCCCGCGCGGAGTGCGGCACATGCAGGATCACGGGCGACTCGGCGGCGCCGGGCAGCAGTTCGTACGACGGCTCGGACACGGGCGGCTCCCGGGGCGTGGTCGGTGGCGGGGTGCAGGATCAAGGTGTCACACCGACGACGGGCCCAGCAGCTCCCGGATCAGGCCGCCCACCTGTCCGGTCTCGATCAGGAAGCCGTCGTGGCCGTACGGCGACTCGATCAGCCGCGGCCCGTCGGCCGACGGGATCAGCGCGGCCAGCTCGGCCTGCTGGGCCGGGGGATAGAGACGGTCCGAGTCCACGCCCGCCACCAGGGTGCGGGCCGTGACCCGGCCGAGGGCGCTGCGCAGCCCGCCCCGGTCGCGGCCGGCGTCATGGGCGTTCATCGCCTCCGACAGGACGACGTAACTGCCCGCGTCGAAGCGTCGGGTCAGCTTGGCGGCGTGGTGGTCGAGGTACGACTCGACCTGGTAGCGGCCGCCGTCGAAGGGGTTCTCGGTGCCCTGGGGCGCCCGGCCGAAGCGGAGCGCGAGTTCGGGCTCGCTCCGGTAGGTGACGTGGGCGATCCGGCGGGCCAGGCCCAGGCCGGAGTGCGGGGCGCGTCCGGTGCCGTGGTAGTCGCCGCCCTGCCAGCCGGGGTCGGCGCGGATCGCGGTGAGCTGGGTGTTCGCCCAGGCGATCTGTTCCGCGCCGGCCGCCGCCGTGGTGGCGAGCAGCAGCAGGGCGCCGACCCGCTCCGGGTACGACACCGCCCACTCCAGGGCCCGCATCCCGCCCATCGAACCGCCCACCACCAGCGCCCAGCGCTCGATGCCGAGGGCGTCGGCCAGCCCGGCCTCGGCGGCGACCTGGTCCCGCTGGGTCAGGAACGGGAACGCACCGCCCCAGGGCCCGCGTCCGTCGCCGCGCGGGGAGGAAGGCCCGGTGCTGCCCCGGCAGCCGCCCAGGACGTTCGGGGCGACGACGAACCAGCGGTCGGTGTCCAGCGCCAGGCCCGGCCCGACCACACCCTCCCACCAGCCCGGGGTCGGATGCCCCGGCCCGGCGGGCCCGGCGACATGGCTGTCACCGGTGAGCGCGTGCAGCACGAGCACGGCGTTGCCGGCGTCCGGGGCCGGCCGGCCCCAGGTCTCGAACGCCAGCCGTACCCCCGGCAGTTCGCCGCCCGCCTCCAGGGACAGCGGCTTCTCCGCCGCGTACCACTGCCGGTGGCCCGGCGGATCCCCCTCCCGCCAGGCCACCGCGGCCGGCGGAAGGGGCACCGCGGGAAGTGGTACGGCGTTCAGGACGCGGCGCCCTTGGCGGCGCGGAAACCGGCCTCCAGGTCGGCCTTGAGGTCGGCGAGGTTCTCGATGCCGACCGACAGCCGCACCAGGCCCGGCGTGGTCCCGGTCGCCGCCAGCTGCTCCTCGTCCAGCTGGCTGTGGGTGGTGGACGCCGGGTGGATGATCAGGCTGCGGACGTCACCGATGTTGGCGAGGTGGCTGAACAGCTCGACGGCGTCCACGAACCGCTTGCCCGCCTCGATCCCGTCCCGGAGCTCGAAGGAGACGATCGCGCCCGCCCCGCGCGGCAGGTACTTCCGCCCCGCCTCGTACCAGCGGCTGGAGGGCAGGCCCGGATAGTGGACGGCGGCGACCTCGTCGCGCTGCTCCAGCCACTCGGCCAGGGCCAGGGCGTTGGCGGAGTGCCGCTCCAGCCGCAGGCTGAGCGTCTCCACGCCCTGGAGCAGCAGGAACGCCGAGTGCGGGGAGAGCGCCGGGCCGAGGTCGCGCAGCAGCTGCACCCGCAGCTTGATCGCGTACGCGCCCGGGCCGAGCACCGGCCAGTAGCGCAGTCCGTGGTAGCTGGGGTCGGGCTCGGAGAAGTCGGGGAAGCGGTCCGCGTGCGCGCCGAAGTCGAAGCCGCCGCCGTCCACGACCACACCCGCGATGGCCGTGCCGTGCCCGCCGAGGAACTTGGTCGCCGAGTGCACCACGATGTCCGCGCCGTGTTCGAGGGGCCGCAGCAGATAGGGGGTCGGGACCGTGTTGTCCACGATCAGCGGCACGCCCGCCGCGTGGGCCACGTCCGCGACCGCCCGTACGTCGAGCACGTTGCCGCGCGGGTTGCCCAGCGTCTCCGCGAACAGCGCCTTGGTGTTCGGGCGGACGGCCGCCCGCCAGGCTTCCGGGTCGTCCGGGTCGTCCACGAAGGACACCTCGATGCCGAACTTCGGCAGCGTGTGCCGGAACAGGTTGTAGGTGCCGCCGTACAGCGACGTGCTCGAGACGATGTGGTCGCCCGCGCCCGCCAGGTTCAGGATCGCCAGGGTCTCCGCGGCCTGCCCGGACGACAGCGCCACCGCCGCGACCCCGCCCTCCAGGGCCGCGATCCGCTGCTCGAAGACGTCCTGGGTGGGGTTGTGGATGCGGGTGTAGATGTTGCCGGGCTCGGCGAGGGCGAACAGGTCGGCGGCGTGCTGGGTGTCGCGGAACACGAACGACGTCGTCTGGTAGATCGGCGTCGCCCGGGCGCCGGTCGTCGGGTCCGGGACGGCCCCGGCGTGGACCTGCCGGGTCTCGAACGACCAGGCCGAGGTGTCCGGCCCGGCGGGCGGCTCCTCGGGCGTGTGACCGGCGGTGACGGAGTCGATGGGCTGGCTCATGGTGCTGCTCCTCGCGCGGGAAGGCAGGACGGCGTGCGCGTGCGGGCACGCGTCGGCAGAACAAGGCAGAACAAGGCGGAACGAGGGAGGGCGTGGGAAGGGCCTGAGCGGAGCGTCAGCTCTCGGCGGGACACCCTGTGGTGGTGACACGCGCGTGGTCCACGTGGCGTCGGGTCACAAGCACCGTCATGCGTCGAGCGAACCACAGCGGGTCACGGCGGACCAGCCGCGCGCCGCACGTGACACGCAGACTTCACGAATGGCATACGCGCGTCACGGGGCCGGACATGGCTCCGCCCCGGCGGGCGGGTGCCTGCCGGGGCGGAGACTTCATACGGACCCCTGGGGTCCGGGGTGTCGGCTCAGAGCGCCGCGAGCGCCGCGTTCCAGGTCGCCGACGGGCGCATGACCGCGTCCGCCTTGGCCTTCTCGGGCTGGTAGTAGCCGCCGATGTCGGCCGGGGAGCCCTGGACGGCGAGCAGCTCGTCGACGATCTGCTGCTCGTCGGCGGCGAGCGACTCGGCGAACGGCGCGAACGCCTTGGCCAGGTCGGCGTCGTCGGTCTGGGCGGCCAGCTCCTGCGCCCAGTACAGGGACAGGTAGAAGTGGCTGCCGCGGTTGTCGATGCCGCCGACGCGACGGGTCGGGGACTTGTCCTCGTTGAGGAAGGTCGCCGTGGCGCGGTCAAGGGTGTCGGCCAGCACCTTGGCGCGGGCGTTGCCGGTGAAGTCGGCGTACTGCTCGAAGGAGGGGACGAGCGCGAAGAACTCACCGAGGGAGTCCCAGCGCAGGTAGTTCTCCTTGACCAGCTGCTGGACGTGCTTCGGCGCGCTGCCGCCGGCGCCCGTCTCGAACAGGCCGCCGCCCGCCATCAGCGGGACGACCGACAGCATCTTGGCGCTGGTGCCCAGCTCCAGGATCGGGAAGAGGTCGGTCAGGTAGTCACGGAGCACGTTGCCGGTGACGGAGATGGTGTTCTCGCCGCGGCGGATGCGCTCCACGGACAGCTTGGTGGCCTCGACCGGCGCCAGGATCCTGATGTCCAGGCCCTCGGTGTCGTGGTCGGCCAGGTACTGGTTGACCTTGGCGATGAGCTGCGCGTCGTGCGCACGGCCCTCGTCCAGCCAGAAGACGGCCGGGTCGCCGGTGGCGCGGGCGCGGGTGACGGCCAGCTTCACCCAGTCCTTGATCGGCGCGTCCTTGGTCTGGCAGGCGCGGAAGATGTCACCGGCGGCGACCGGCTGCTCGATCACGACGTTGCCGGCCGCGTCGACCAGGCGGACCGTGCCGGCGGTGGCGATCTCGAAGGTCTTGTCGTGGGAGCCGTACTCCTCGGCCTTCTGCGCCATCAGGCCCACGTTCGGGACCGAGCCCATGGTGGACGGGTCGAAGGCGCCGTTGACCCGGCAGTCCTCGATCACGGCCTGGTAGACACCGGCGTAGGAGGAGTCCGGGATGACCGCGAGGGTGTCGGCCTCCTGGCCGTCCGGGCCCCACATGTGGCCGGAGGTGCGGATCATGGCCGGCATCGAGGCGTCGATGATGACGTCGGAGGGCACGTGCAGGTTGGTGATGCCCTTGTCGGAGTCGACCATCGCCAGGGCCGGGCCCTCGGCGATCTCGGCGTCGAAGGAGGCCTTGATCTCGGCGCCCTCGGGCAGGTTCTCCAGGCCCTTGAGGATGCCGCCCAGACCGTCGTTCGCGCTGAGGCCGGCCGCCTTGAGGGTCTGGCCGTACTTCGCGAACGTCTTCGGGAAGAAGACGCGCACCACGTGACCGAAGATGATCGGGTCGGAGACCTTCATCATCGTGGCCTTGAGGTGCACGGAGAACAGGACGCCCTCCTGCTTGGCGCGGGCGATCTGCGCGGCCAGGAAGTCGTTGAGCTGGGCGACGTGCAGCACGGAGGCGTCGACGACCTCGCCCGCCAGGACCGGTACGGAGTCCTTGAGGACGGTGGTGGTGCCGTCCTCGGCGACCAGCTCGATCTTCAGGGCGCCGGCCTCGGAGATCACCACGGACTTCTCGGTGGAGCGGAAGTCGTTCTCGCCCATGGTGGTCACATTGGTCTTGGACTCGGAGGTCCAGGCACCCATGCGGTGCGGGTGGGTCTTGGCGTAGTTCTTCACCGAGGCGGGGGCGCGGCGGTCCGAGTTGCCCTCACGCAGGACCGGGTTCACGGCGGAACCCTTGATCTTGTCGTAGCGGGCGCGGATCTCGCGCTCCTCGTCGGTCTTCGGGTCGTCCGGGTAGGCCGGCAGCGCGTAGCCCTTGCCCTGGAGCTCGGCGACGGCGGCCTTCAGCTGCGGGATCGACGCCGAGATGTTCGGCAGCTTGACGATGTTGGCCTCGGGCGTCTTGGCCAGGTCGCCCAGCTCGGCCAGGGCGTCCGGGATGCGCTGGTCCTCGTTCAGGTACTCCGGGAAGTGGGCGATGATGCGCCCGGCCAGCGAGATGTCGCGGATGTCCACGGCGACACCGGCCTGCGAGGCATACGCCTGGATCACCGGCAGGAACGAGTGCGTCGCCAGGGCCGGGGCCTCGTCTGTGTAGGTGTAGATGATGGTCGAGTCAGTCACCGGGTGCTCCGCTCCACGTCTGCAACATTGCTCGACATCAAGATATCTCGTGAACGACCCGGGCTCGACAGGGGTCCGCGACTCGGAAGATCCGATGGTCATACGACGGGCAACCGGATCGGTCAAAAGGGTGGTCATGACAAGCGAGCCACCATCGACCGGCGGCCGGACCGACCAACCGGCTGCCCGAGCGAAAGCGGACCATGAGAAATCGCACCAGAGTGACGGCCCCGGCGGCCGCCCTGCTCGGCACGGCGACCGCACTGGCCACGGGCACCCCGGCCCTCGCGCGTCCCTTCTCCGCGGGGGAGAAAAGCGGCGACGCGGGGGCCGGGGGCAGGACCCCCGCCCCGGGCCCCGAGACCCTCGGCGACCCCGTCTACCCGGCCCTCGGCAACGACGGCTACCGGGTCCACGCCTACGACCTCGACCTCGCCTACGACGCCACGACCCGCCTGGTCGACGGCACCGCGACGCTGCGCGTCCGCACCACGCGGAACCTGTCCCGCTTCTCCCTGGATGCGCTCGGCCTCGACATTCGCTCCGTGCGCGTCGACGGCCGGAGCGCCGCCTTCGAGCAGGCCGACGAGAAGCTGCGGATCACCCCGGCCCGCCCGCTCCGGGAGCACGACCACGTCACCGTGTGCGTGGAGTACGGCGCCGATCCGCGCCGCACCCTTGCGCACACCGCCTGGGTGCCCACCCCGGACGGCTTCGCCGTCTGCCCGCAGCCGGACTCCGCGCACACCGTCTTCCCGTGCAACGACCACCCCTCGGACAAGGCGGACTTCACCTTCCGCATCACCGTTCCGAACGGCCTGCGCGGGGTCGCCAACGGCCTGCCGACCTGCACCGAGAACCTCCCCGGCGACCGGACGGCCTACTCGTACCGGTCCCGCTCCCCGATCGCCACGGAACTCGTCCAGATCACCGTCGGCGACTACGTGATCAAGGACCGGCGGGGCCCGCACGGCCTGCCGCTGCGGGACGTCGTCCCGGTCGCCCGGGCCGCCGCCCTGGAACCGGCGCTGGCCCTCACCGCGGGCCAGGTGGCGTGGCTGGAGGACCGGCTCGGCGTCGCCTTCCCGTTCGAGACGTACGGCCTGCTGCCCTGCAACTCCGACGACCCGAAAGCCTTCGATTTCACCGGGCTGGAGACCCAGACCCTCACCCTCTACAAGCCGAACTTCCTGCTCCAGGAGGAGGCGAAGATCGGCTCGCACATGATGCACGAGCTGGTCCACTCCTGGTTCGGCAACCTGGTCTCCCCCGCCTCCTGGGCCGACCTCTGGCTGAACGAGGGTCACGCCGACTTCTACGGGCTGCTCTACCGCTACGAACGCGGCTGGCCGGACTCCCTGGGCATGACCACCATGGAGGCCCGGATGAAGGACACCTACGCCCGCGGCGACCAGTGGCGCCACGACTCGGGGCCGGTGGCCGCCCCGAACGCGGTGAACCTCTTCGACAACCAGCGCTACCTCGGCGGCGTCCTGACGCTGTACGCCTTCCGCGAGCTGGTCGGCGAGGCCGCCTTCCACGCGGTGGAGCGCACCTTCCTGGACCGCTTCCGGCGCCGCTCGGCGTCCACCGAGGACTACATCGCCGTCGCCGCCGAGGTATCCGGCCAGGACCGCTCCGGATTCCTCCGCGACTGGCTCTACGGCACCACGACCCCGCGGATGCCCGGCCACCCCGACTGGACGGTCACCCCGGTGACGCCGTCCCCGGCCACCCCGCCCAGCCTGCGCGGCGGCCACCACCACGACAACTCGGCCACCCTGTAGAGGCGAACGGCAGGGGGCTAGTCGGTGCGCGGCAGACCCGACGGCAGGTCGTCCGTGACGCGCTGCTGCGGAATCACCACGGCCCCCTGCTGGAGCGCCACCGTGCGGGTCGGGGCCGGGATGCGGATGCCCTCCTCGCGGTAGCGGCGGTGCAGGCGCTTGATGAACTCGTGCTTGATCCGGAACTGGTCGCTGAACTCCCCGACGCCCAGGATCACCGTGAACCCGATCCGCGAGTCGCCGAAGGTGTGGAAGCGGATGGCCGGTTCGTGGTCCGGGATCGCGCCGGTGATCTCGGTCATCGTCTCGGCGATGACCTCCTGCGTGACCCGCTCCACCTGGTCCAGGTCGCTGTCGTAGCTCACGCCCACCTGCACCAGGATCGTCAACTGCTGCTCGGGACGCGTGTAGTTGGTCATGTTCTCCTTCGCGAGCTGGCCGTTGGGGATGACCACCAGGTTGTTGGAGAGCTGACGGACGGTCGTCTGCCGCCAGTTGATGTCCACGACGTAGCCCTCCTCGCCGCTGCTCAGCCGGATGTAGTCGCCCGGCTGTACGGTCTTGGAGGCGAGGATGTGGATGCCCGCGAAGAGGTTGGCCAGGGTGTCCTGGAGCGCGAGTGCGACCGCGAGGCCGCCGACGCCCAGGGCGGTGAGCAGCGGCGCTATGGAGATGCCCAGCGTCTGGAGCACCACCAGGAAGCCGATCGCCAGGACCAGCACCCGGGTGATGTTCACGAAGATCGTGGCCGACCCGGCGACCCCGGAACGGGACTGGGTGACCGACTGCACCAGGCCGGCGATCACCCGCGCCGCCGAGACCGTCACCGCGAAGATGAGCAGCACCTTCAGGCACTGGTCGGTGTGGTGCTGGACGGTCCTGGTCAGCGGCAGCACCGCCGCCGCGGCCGCCGCGCCGCCCGACAGCGCCGCCCACGGGACCACCGTGCGCAGCGCGTCCACGACGACGTCGTCACCGCTCCAACGGGTCCGCTTCGCGTGCTTGGCCAGCCAGCGCAGCATGCCGCGTGACAGAAAGGCCAGCAACAGGCCCGCCGCCAGGGCGATGCCGGCCAGGACCAGGTCATCGACGGTGAGCGCTCGGTCCACCGGTTACCTCCCATTCGGTTGTGCAACCGCTCATCCTGCCGTATCCGCGGAACCGGATCCGCACAGAGGTTCGCACCGCGGCTCCGTCCGCCGGGACTGCACTGAATCTGTCCGGCTCGAACTGCCGCCACACCGCGCCTGGTTGACGCGGCCCGCCGTACGACGGCAGGCTGTCGCGCAGTGATCACCAGGGAGGCTCGATGACAGGTCCGGTGCTCGCCGTCGACCAGGGCACGTCCGGTACCAAGGCCCTGGTGATCTGTCCCGAACGGGGCGTCATCGGCACCGGATTCGTCGCGATAACACCCCGGCACCTGCCCGGCGGCCTGGTGGAGGCGGACCCCGAGGAGCTGTACGACTCGGTACTCGTCGCCGGCCGGCGGGCGCTCGCCGAGGCCGGCGAACCGGTCACCGCGCTGGGCCTGGCCAACCAGGGCGAGACCGTGCTGGCCTGGGACCCCGGCACCGGGCGCCCGCTCACCACCGCGATCGTCTGGCAGGACCGCCGGGCCGAGACCGTCTGCGCCGAACTGGCCGAAAACGCGGACGAATTACGGGAACTCACCGGACTGCCCCTCGACCCCTACTTCGCCGCGCCCAAGATGGCCTGGATCCGCCGCCACCTCACCACCGAGGGGGTCGTCACCACCACCGACGCCTGGCTGGTCCACCGGCTCACCGGCGCCTATGTCACCGACGCCGCCACCGCCGGCCGCACCCAACTCCTCGATCTGGACCGGGTGCAGTGGTCACCCCGCGCCCTCGACCTCTACGGGCTGTCCGCCGAACGTCTCCCCGAGATCGTCGACAACTGTCAACTCGTCGGCACGACGAAGGAGTTCGGGCGCGAGATCCCGCTCACCGGACTCGCCGTGGACCAGCAGGCCGCCCTCCTCGCCCAGCGGATCACCGGTCCGGGCGGCGCCAAGTGCACCTACGGCACCGGGGCGTTCCTGCTCGCGCACACCGGCGACACCCCCCGGCACAGCACCTCCGGACTGGTCAGCTGTGTCGCCTGGCGCCTCGCCGGAGAGACCGGCTACTGCCTGGAGGGCCAGGTGTACACGGCCGCCTCCGCCGTACGCTGGCTCACCGACCTCGGCGTGATCTCCGGCGCCGCCGACCTCGACCGGGTCGGCGGCACCGTCCTCGACTCCGGCGGGGTCACCTTCGTCCCCGCGCTGGCCGGGCTCGCCGCTCCCTGGTGGCGCGGCGACCTGCGCGGCTCGCTCACCGGGCTGGGCCTCGACACCGGCCCCGGGCATCTGGTGCGTGCCCTGTGCGAGGGCCTCGCCGCCCAGGTGGTGGAACTCGCCGAAGCCGCCGAGACCGACCTCGGCACCCCGCTGACCGCGCTGCGCGTCGACGGCGGACTCACCCGCTCGGCGCTGCTCATGCAGATCCAGGCCGACCTGCTGCAACGCCCGGTCGAGGTGTCCACGCTGCCCGACGCCACCGCCCTCGGGGTGGGCGCCCTGGCCTACCTCGGCACCGACCCCACCGACTTCCTGCCGGACGGAGGACCGTCCGCCGTCTACGAGCCGCGCATCTCGCCGGGCGAAGCCGCCGACCGCCTGGGCACCTTCCGGGCAGCCGTCGCCGCCCTGCTCGCACGCGCCGGAGCCGGAGCCGGAGCGCCGGGGTGACGGTCACCGCCGACGGGCCGCTGCCGGCCGCCCCGTACGACGTGACGGTCGTCGGCGCCGGGGTCGTCGGCAGCGCGATCGCCCGTGAACTGGCCCGTCACCCGCACCTCGACGTCGCCCTGGTGGAGGCCCAGGACGATGTCGGCGAGGGCACCTCGAAGGCCAACACCGCCATCCTGCACACCGGTTTCGACGCCCACCCCGGCACCCTGGAGGCCCGCCTGGTCCGGGCGGGCTCCCGGCTCCTCGCCGCGTACGCCGCCGAGTCCGGCATCCCGGTCGAGCCGGTCGGCGCCCTGCTGGTGGCCTGGGACGAGGAGCAGCGGTCCGCCCTGCCGGGCCTCGCCCGGCAGGCCGTACGCAACGACCACCACGACACCCGCCTGTTGACCGCCGCCGAGCTGTACGCCCGCGAACCCCACCTCGGCCCCGGTGCGCTCGGCGCCCTGCACGTACCCGGCGAGAGCATCATCTGCCCCTGGAGCACGACCCTGGCCTACGCCACCCAGGCCGTGCGGGGCGGCGTCGACCTCCACCTCAACTCCCGCGTGGCACAGGTGAGCCGGCACGACGGCGTGCACACCCTGACCACCGCGCGCGGCCCCCTGCACACCCGCCACCTCGTCAACGCGGCCGGTCTGCACGCCGACACCCTCGACCGTCTCCTCGGCCACCGCGCCTTCACCGTCACCCCGCGCCGCGGCCAGCTGATCGTCTACGACACGTTCGCCCGCGAGCTGGTCCGGCACATCCTGCTGCCGGTCCCCACCGCCCTCGGCAAGGGCGTCCTGGTCGCCCCCACGGTCTACGGCAACGTCCTGCTGGGCCCCACGGCCGAGGACCTCGACGACAGGGCCGCCACCGGCTCGACCGCCGAGGGGCTGGCGGTCCTGCGCGAGAAGGGCCGCCGGATCCTGCCCGCGCTCCTCGACGAGGAGGTCACCGCCGTCTACGCCGGTCTGCGCGCGGCCACCGAGCACGACGACTACCGCATCTCCGCCCACCCCGAACAGGCGTACGTCACCGTCGGCGGCATCCGCTCCACGGGCCTCACCGCCTCGCTCGCCATCGCCGCCCATGTCACCGGACTGCTGCGGGACTCGGGCCTCGACCTGAGGGACCCCGTCGACCTGGAACCGGTCCGGATGCCGAACCTCGGCGAGGCCTTCCCCCGCCCCTACCAGCGCGGCGGTGACGTCATCGTCTGCCACTGCGAGCGCACGACCCTCGGCGAGATCCGCGCCGCCCTCGCCGCGACGATCCCGCCGCGCAGCCTCGCGGGCCTGCGCCGCCGCACCCGGGCCGGGGCGGGCCGCTGCCAGGGCTTCCACTGCGGGGCCGCCGTACGCGACCTGTTCGAGAGGGCCGGGCACACCCGATGACCGTCGAGCGCCGGGTCGATGTCCTGGTCGTCGGAGCCGGTCCCGCCGGTCTCGCGGCCGCCGCCCGGCTCGCGGTCGCCGGAGCGGGCCGGGTGGAGGTGCTGGAGCGGGACCAGGAGGCCGGGGGAGTGGCACGGCACTGCGCCCACGGCGGATTCGGCACCTGGACCCGGCCGTTGACCGGAGCCGCGTACGCCCGCCTGCTCGCCGAGGCGGCCGTGCGGGCGGGCGCGGTGGTCCGTACCGGAGTCACCGCCCTGGACTGGGCCGGGCCGCTCTCCCTGACCACCGTGGGCGAGCGGGGCCCGGAGACGGTCACCGCGCGGGCCGTGGTGCTCGCCACCGGCGCCCGGGAACGCCCCCGCACGGCACGGCTGATCCCGGGCACCCGGCCCGCCGGGGTCTACACCGGAGGAGAGCTTCAGCAGGCGGTGCACCGCTACCGGCAGCCGATCGGCGGGCGGGCGGTGGTGGTCGTCGGGGCCGAGGACGTGTCGTACGCGGCCGCCGGGACGGTACGGGCCGCGGGCGCCGAGGTCGTCGCGATGCTCACCGACCGGCCGAGCGCCGCCTCCGTCCGTGCCGTGGACGCCCGGCTCCGCTCCCGCGTCCCGCTGCTCACCGGCACCACGGTCACCGAGATCCTCGGCCACGGACGGCTGTCCGGCGTCCGCATCCGGCACCTCGACGGGCGTATTGGAGTCCTGCCCTGCGACACGGTCGTCTTCACCGGGGACTTCGTCGCCGAGGACGAACTGGCCCGCCGGGCCCGGATCACCCTCGCCCACGGGCCGGGCACCGACCGCCCGGGTGTCTTCGCCGTCGGCGGTCTGCCGCACCCGGGCCAGGACGCCCGGACGGCGGCCCTGGAGGGAGCCCGGGCGGCCGGTGCGGTGCTGGAGTGGCTGGTCAGCCGCCCGTGAAGGACCCGTGCCGGCCCGCTCCCGCCGCGAAGCGTGCCGCGCCCTGGAGACCTTCCGACAGCACGTCCATGCCGTACTGGATCTCACCGAGCATCGCCGCCGGTTCGTCCAGCCCCTCCTGGTCCAGCACCGAGGCCCGGTCGCTGCGCAGGCAGGCCTGCGGGAAAGCGGCTATGGACGCGGCCAGTTCCTCCGCCGCCTCGCGGGACCGGCCCGGCGGGACCAGGCGGTTGGCCAGACCCATCTCGTACGCCTCGGGGGCCGGGACCGGGCGGCCGGTCAGGATCAGGTCCATGGCCCGGCCGGTGCCGATCAGCCGGGGGAGCCGTACCGTGCCGCCGTCGATCAGGGGTACGCCCCAGCGGCGGCAGAAGACGCCGAACACCGCGTCCTCCTCGGCGACCCGCAGATCGCACCACAGGGCCAGCTCCAGGTCCCCTGCCACGGCGTGCCCGGCGATCGCCGCGATCACCGGCTTGGACAGCCGCAGCCGGGTCGGGCCCATCGGGCCGTCCCCGTCCTCCGCCACCCGGTTGCCGCGCTCGCCGCCCATCGCCTTCAGGTCCGCGCCCGCGCAGAAGGTGCCGCCCTCACCCCACAGCACCGCCACCCGGGCCTCGTCGTCCGCCTCGAACTCCCGGAAGGCGGCGACCAGTTCGGCCGCCGTCGGTCCGTCCACCGCGTTGCGGACCTCGGGCCGGGAGAGCACGACCGTGGTGACAGGACCCTTGCGTTCCAGGCGGACCGGCATGTGTTTCCTTCCGTCGGAAGGCCATCCGGACTCAGATGACCTTCAGTCGCACCAGCGCTCCCAGTGTCAGTGCTCCCGGCAGCAACGGCACCCACACGGTGATGATCCGGTACGCGAGGACGACGGCCGTGGCGACCGCCACCGGACCGCCCGCGGCCACCAGCGCCACGATCAGCGCCGCCTCCACCGAACCCAGGCCGCCCGGCGTGGGGATCAGCGCGACGGCGACCGTGGCCGCGAGATACGCCAGCGCCATGTGCGCGGGCGGCACCGGCAGGCCCAGTGCCTGCCCCACCGCCACCAGACCGGCCGCCTGGAGTGCGGGGAAGGCGAGCGAGCCGCCCCACAGGGCCAGCGCCCGGGACGGACGCGTGTGCACCGAGCGGGCCTCGTTCAGGGCGGAGCGCACGAAACGGAACACGGGCTCGCGCACCCGCCGTACGAGGAACAGCGCGGCCAGTGCCACGGCCACCAGCGCGCCGGCGATGGCCAGGAGCGGTCCCACCGTCCCGTCGGGGAGCAGGCTGCCGAGGTGCAGTGCGTCCGGGAAGGCCACGAAGAACACGGCCATCAGGCCCACCCGGGCCACCGACTCGGCGAGCAGATACAGGGCGAGCGCCGCCGAGGAGGTGGCCAGCGGCACCCCGCACACGGTCATGAACCGCAGGTTGACCGCGCCGGAGCCCAGGCCCGTCGGGAGCAGATGGTTGGCGGAGCCGGCCGCGAGCTGGGTCGCGAGCAGCCGCCAGCGGGGCAGTTGCTGGACCACCGCGCCCTGCCGGGTGAAGGCCGCGGCCACCCAGGTCAGACAGGTGGCGGCGCCCGCCGCCAGCAGCCAGGGCCAGGAGGCGTCACGGAGGTGGCCGAAGCCCTCGACGAGGACCGACCAGTGCTGCACCGCGATGGCCGCGACGAGCAGGAGCGGAATCAGGGTGAGGATGTGCCGCCAGGGGACACGGCGGGCGAGCCGGGGGAGACGGCCCGCACGGAAGCCGGGGATTCTTACCGCTGTCACACCGGGAGAGGTTTTCCGCGCCGCGCCAACGGCGGGTGGCGGAAGAGGAGACGCCGGATGACGGCCGGGAAGCGGGTGAGGGGGGAGGCTCATCTGGGCTTTCGCAGAGGCCTGCGCAGGGGCTTTCGCAGGGGCTTTCGCAGAGCCGGGCGGGGCCTTCGGGAGGCTCATCGGGTCCTTCGTACGGGGGGGACGGCGAGCGGACATTGACCTCAACGGAGCTTGAGGTCCTACGTTCTCCCTCATGAGTATGGAGACCACCGCCTGGGCGCAACTGCACAGCGTGATGACCGCCCAGCAGGAACGCCGCCCGTTCGACCGGGCCACCCTGCGCCGTATCGCCGCCTTCGCCCGCCCGCACCGGCGCGGCATAGTCCGTTTCGTCCTGCTCGGGGTGGTGACGGCCCTGCTCGCCGTGGCGACCCCGGTGCTCGCCGGCCATGTCGTCGACGCGATCGTGTCGGGGCACGACACCGGCACGGTCGTACGGCTGTCGCTGCTGATCGCGGCGGTCGCGGTCGTGGAGGCGGCGCTCGGGGTGCTCGGGCGGCGGCTCTCGGCGACGCTCGGCGAGGGACTCATCCTCGACCTGCGAACGGCTGTGTTCGATCATGTGCAGCGCATGCCCGTCGCGTTCTTCACGCGTACTCGTACGGGAGCGCTGGTCAGTCGTCTCAACAACGACGTGATCGGCGCCCAGCGCGCCTTCGCCAACACCCTCTCCGGCGTGGTCAGCAACCTGGTCACGCTGCTGCTGACCCTCGTGGTCATGCTGACCCTGTCCTGGCAGATCACCCTGCTCGCGCTGGCGCTGCTGCCGCTGTTCGTGGTGCCCGCCCGCCGGATGGGCGGCCGGATGGCCAAGATGCAGCGCGAGGCCGCCGCGCTCAACGCGGCCATGGGCACCCGCATGACGGAGCGCTTCTCCGCACCGGGCGCCACCCTGATCAAGCTCTTCGGCCGCCCCGAGGAGGAGTCGGCGGAGTTCTCGGCACGTGCCGCCCGGGTCCGGGACATCGGGGTGCGCACCGCCACCGCCCAGTCGGTGTTCATGACCGCGCTCACCCTGGTCTCCTCGCTGGCGCTCGCCCTGGTCTACGGCCTCGGCGGCTGGTTCGCGCTGCGCGGCACCCTGGAGCCGGGCGCCGTCGTCTCCCTCGCCCTTCTCCTGACCCGGCTGTACGCCCCGCTCACCGCGCTCGCCGGCGCCCGTGTCGAGGTGATGAGCGCACTGGTCAGCTTCGAGCGGGTCTTCGAAGTCCTCGACCTGTTGCCCCTGATCGAGGAGAAACCGGACGCCCGCGAGGTCCCCGAGGGCCCGGTGGCCGTCGAGTTCGAGGACGTCCGCTTCGCCTACCCGGCCGCCGACCAGGTGTCCCTCGCCTCACTGGAAGAGGTCGCGACCCTGGACGGCCGCGGCGGCGCCGAGGTCCTGCACGGCATCTCCTTCCGCGCCGAACCCGGCCGCACCGTCGCCCTGGTCGGCTCCTCGGGCGCCGGCAAGTCCACCATCGCCCAGTTGCTGCCGCGCCTGTACGACGTCGGCGAGGGCGCCGTGCGCATCGGCGGCGTCGACGTCCGCGACCTGACCGCCGGCTCCCTGCGGGCCACCCTCGGCATGGTCACCCAGGACGGCCACCTCTTCCACGACAGCGTCCGCGCCAACCTGCTGCTCGCCCGGCCGGCCGCCACCGACGAGGAGTTGTGGGACGCCCTCGGCCGGGCCCGCCTCGACGAGGTCGTACGGTCCCTGCCGGACGGCCTGGACACGGTGGTCGGCGAGCGCGGCTACCGGCTCTCCGGCGGCGAGCGGCAGCGCATGACCATCGCCCGGCTGCTGCTGGCCCGCCAGCGCGTGGTCATCCTCGACGAGGCCACCGCCCACCTGGACAACACCTCGGAGGCGGCCGTCCAGGAGGCTCTCACCGAGGCGCTGGAGGGGCGCACGGCCGTGGTCATCGCCCACCGGCTGTCCACGATCCGGGCCGCCGACCAGATCCTGGTGGTCGAGGCCGGCCGGATCGTGGAGCGCGGCACCCATGAGGAACTCCTGCGGGCGGACGGGCGGTACGCCGAACTGCACCGCACTCAGTTCGCGGAAGTGACCACCCCCTGACGGAGCGTTCACATCATCGTCACGTTTTCCTATGAGTCGCGGAGGGGAGCGCTCCCCTACTTGACGACTGTGGTCCGGACCTTTAGCTTCACGCCTTAAACAAAGCCTCACGTGTGTAGCCAACACCCAACTGACCAAAGGGTGTTGGATCACACCGTGCTGCCACCCCCCGCGTGAAAGGCCACCCCCCGCATATGGCCAGACCTCTGCCCACGGCTGTCTCGATAGCCGCGTTGACCCTCTCCGCAGGCCTGCTCACCGCCGCTCCGGCGCAGGCCGCCACCGGCACCATCACCGGCCTCGCCGGCAAGTGCCTCGACGTCGCCGGCGCCAGCTCCGCCGACGGCACGGCCGTCCAGCTCTACGACTGCAACGGGACCTCTGCCCAGCAGTGGACCCGCGGCAGCGACGGCACCCTCCGCGCCCTCGGCAAGTGTCTCGACGTGACCGGCAATTCGACCGCCGACGGCGCCAAGCTGCAACTGTGGACCTGTAGTGGCGGCGCCAACCAGCAGTGGACCGTCTCGTCCGCGAACGACATCGTCAATCCGCAGGCGAACAAGTGCATGGACGTCACCGGCAACACCTCCGCCAACGGCACCCGGATACAGATCTGGACCTGCGCGGGCACCGCCAACCAGAAGTGGACCGCCCCCGCGGCCGACGGCGGCGGCACCACCCCGTCCTCGCCGATGGCCGTGGCGCCGTACCTGTACAACGGCTGGGGCGACCCGCCGAGCCCGACCACGATCACCAACGCGACCGGCGTGAAGTACTACACGCTCGCGTTCGTCCTGAGCAACGGCTACTGCAACCCGCAGTGGGACGGCAGCCGGGCGCTGACCGGCGGCGTCGACCAGAGCACCATCAACACCGTGCGCGCCAACGGCGGTGACGTCATCCCGTCCTTCGGCGGCTACAGCGGCAACAAGCTGGAGAGCTCCTGCTCCAGCGCGAGCGAGCTGGCGGCGGCCTACCAGAAGGTCATCAACGCCTACGGCGGTCTCAAGGCCATCGACATCGACCTGGAGGCCGACGCCTACAGCAACGGGACCGTGCAGCAGCGGACCGTGGACGCGCTGAAGACCGTGAAGGCCAACAACCCCGGCCTGAAGGTGTACATCACCATCGGCACCGGCCAGAGCGGCCCCGACACCAGCCTGATCAACCGGGCCGCGTCCTCCGGGCTGACCGTCGACGCCTGGGCCATCATGCCGTTCGACTTCGGCGGCGCGGGCCAGAACATGGGCAACCTCACCACCCAGGCGGCCGAGGGGCTCAAGAACGCGCTGAAGAACGCGTACGGCTACAGTGACGACACGGCCTACCGGGACATGGGCATCTCGTCCATGAACGGCATCACCGACAACAGCGAGACCGTGACGGTCGCCGACTTCCGGACCATCCTCGCCTACGCCCAGCAGCACCACCTGGCCCGGCTCACCTTCTGGTCCGCCAACCGCGACCGGCCCTGCACCGGCGGCTCCGCCGACAGCTGCTCCGGCGTGAGTCAGGGCAACTGGGACTACACCCGCGTCTTCTCGGCCTACACCGGCTGAGTCACGGTGTGCGCCGACTGAGTCACGGCGCACACCGGCCCGGCTCGACTCGCGCCGGCCGAGCCGGGCCGCACCCCACCCCCCTCAGCAACTCAGGCTAGGAGAACCCGTGTTCCGTCATCTACGCACCGCCTCCCGGGGCCGCAGACCGCTCGCGGTCGCGATGGTCGCCGGGGCGGCCGCGTCGCTGCTGACCGCGAGCCCCTCGCAGGCGGCGGCCACCGCCCTGCCCACCGGCTTTTCCACGCTCACCAACGCGGCCAGCGGCAAGTGCCTGGACGCCAGGTCGGCCGCCACCGCGAACGGCACGGCCGTGCAGCAGTACACCTGCAACGGCAGTACGGCCCAGCAGTGGAGCTTCACGACCACCACGGACGGCTACGTCAGCATCAACAACGCCAACAACACCAGCCAGGTCGTCGACATCACCGGCGTCTCCACGGCCGACAACGCGCTGGCCCAGCTGTGGACCTACGGCGGCGGAACCAACCAGCAGTGGCTGCCGGTCGACGAGGGCGGCGGCGCGTACCACTTCGTCAACCGCAACAGCGGCAAGTGCCTCGACAACCCGGCCGCCTCGACCGCCGACAGCGTGCAGCTGGTCCAGTACACCTGCAACGGCAGCGCCGCCCAGCGCTTCCAGGTGGCCGCCGTGAACCCGCCGTCGTCCGGCGACCCCGACTTCGGCCCGAACGTGGTCGTGTTCGACCCGTCGATGTCGGCGTCGACCATCCAGAGCCGCGTGAACACGATCTTCTCGCAGCAGGAGACGAACCAGTTCGGCTCCCAGCGCTACGCCGTGATGTTCAAGCCGGGCACCTACAGCGCCAACGTCAACGTCGGCTTCTACACCCAGGTGCTGGGCCTCGGTCTGACCCCGGACGCGGTCAACGTCAACGGCGCGGTGCACGCCGAGGCGGACTGGTTCCAGGGCAACGCCACGCAGAACTTCTGGCGCGGTGCGGAGAACCTCTCCGTCACCCCGACCGGCGGCTCCGACCGCTGGGCGGTCTCGCAGGCGGCGGCCTACCGCCGGATGCACCTGCGCGGCAACCTCGCGCTGGACGACGGCGGTTGGTCCAGCGGCGGTCTGCTCGCCGACAGCAAGATCGACGGCCAGGTCAACTCCGGCAGCCAGCAGCAGTGGCTGACCCGCAACTCGCAGCTCGGCAGCTGGACCGGCTCCAACTGGAACATGGTCTTCGTCGGCAGCCAGGGCGTCCCCGGCACCAGCTTCCCCAACCCGCCCTACACGACGGTCGCGCAGACCCCGGTCACGCGGGAGAAGCCGTTCCTGTACGTCGACAGCGCCGGCGCCTACCAGGTGTTCGTACCGTCACTGCGCTCCAACTCCAGCGGCACCAGCTGGGCTTCGGGCTCGCCGGCCGGCTCGTCGCTGTCCATCGACAGCTTCTACATCGTGAAGCCGGGCGCGACCGCCGCGCAGATCAACGAGGCCCTGGCGGCCGGCAAGAACCTGCTGGTGACGCCGGGTGTCTACCACCTCAACCAGACCCTCCAGGTGAACCGGCCCGACACGGTGATCCTCGGTCTCGGCCTGGCCACCCTGATCCCGGACAACGGCATCACCGCGATGAAGGTCGCGGACGTCGACGGCGTGAAGGTCGCCGGTCTGCTCTTCGACGCGGGCACCACCAACTCGCCGTCCCTGATGGAGGTCGGCCCGACCGGCTCCTCCGCCACCCACACGGCCGACCCGACCTCGCTGCACGACGTGTACTTCCGCGTCGGCGGCGCGGGCGTCGGCAAGGCGACCAACAGCCTCGTCGTCAACAGCGACAACGTGATCGGCGACCACATGTGGATCTGGCGCGCCGACCACGGCTCGGGCGTCGGCTGGACCAGCAACACCGCTGACACGGGTCTGATCGTCAACGGCGACAACGTGACGATGTACGGGCTGTTCGTCGAGCACTACCAGAAGTACCAGACCATCTGGAACGGCAACGGCGGGCGCACGTACTTCTACCAGAACGAGATGCCCTACGACCCACCGAACCAGGCGTCCTGGATGAACGGCTCCACCCAGGGCTACGCGGCCTACAAGGTCGCCGACTCGGTCACCAGCCACCAGGCCTACGGGCTCGGCAGCTACTGCTACTTCAACGTCAACCCGGGCGTGGTGGCCGCGCGTGCGATCGAAGCGCCGACCAACTCCAACGTCCGCTTCACCAGCATGCTGACGGTGTCCCTCGGCGGTACCGGCACCATCAGCCATGTCATCAACAACACGGGAGGACCGTCGAACTCCTCGACCAACGTGGCGAACCTCGCCTCGTACCCGTGACCGTCGCTCCCTGAGCGGAACACGGGTGCCCCGGCGGACCTCCGCCGGGGCACCCGTGTCTTTCAGGACGGGGCGTTGTGCCGGGGCTGTGCCGTCTGTGCCGGGGGCTGGTCCTTGGACTCCTTCGGGTCCTGGCGGTCCTGGTCGGGCCGGTGGCCGCCGCGCAGGGCGGAGGCCACGGCGGAGACCAGGGCCATGCCCGCGGCCACCCCGAACACGATGGCCAGGCCGTGGTGGAACGGACCCGAGACCAGCTGCGGGAAGAAGGTGTGGCCGGTCAGGACGGACCGCTGGGCGCTGGTCACGTGGTCCAGGACGCCCTCGGAGGAGAGCAGGTGCTGGATCGGGTTGTTGCCGAGGAACGTCGCGAACAGCGTGCTCACCGGCGGCAGTGAGGCGGCGTGCGCGGCGGAGGCGGCCGGCACGCCGTGCGCCATGAGCCCGCTCTTCAGCGTGTCCGGGAGCGAGGAGGCGAGGCCGGAGACCATCAGCGAGAAGAAGACGCCGATGGACAGGGCCGTACCGGAGTTCTGGAAGGTCGAGCGCATGCCCGAGGCGACCCCCCGGTACTCGGCCGGGACGCTGCCCATGATGGAGGACGTGTTGGGCGCCGAGAACATGCCCTGGCCGAGCCCGTTGAGCAGCAGCAGCGCCGCGAACAGCCCGTAGTCGAAGTCGACGGGCAGCGCGAGCAGCCCCAGGAACGACAGCATGACGACGACCAGGCCGGCGGTGGAGAAGAACCGGGCGCCGAACCGGTCCGACAGATAGCCGGAGACCGGGCCCGCGACGAGGAACCCGACCGTGAGCGGGAGCATGAAGATGCCGGCCCACAGCGGGGTGTCCTCGAAGTCGTAGCCGTGCAGCGGCAGCCAGATGCCCTGGAGCCAGATGATGAGCATGAACTGCAGGCCGCCGCGCGCAATCGAGGTCAGCAGGGCGGCCACGTTGCCCGCCGCGAACGCCCTGTTCTTGAAGAGCGTCAGGTTGAACATGGGATCGGCGACCCGCGTCTCGATGACACAGAAGGCCAGCAGCAGACCGACGCCGCCGATCAGGCCGGTCAGCACCCACGGGTTCCCCCAGCCGGTGGCACTGTCGCCGTACGGCTGGATCCCGTACGTGATCCCGGCCAGCAGGATACCGGCGCCCGTCGCGAAGGTGATGTTGCCCAGCCAGTCGATCCGGCCGGGCCGGCCCGTCGAGGTCTCGCGCAGGCTCAGGTACGACCAGATGGTGCCGGTGATGCTGACCGGGACGCTCACCCAGAACACCGCACGCCAGTCGACGACGGCGAGCAGCCCGCCCGCGAGCAGCCCGAGGAACTGGCCCGCCAGCGCGGTGATCTGGTTGATGCCGAGCGCCATGCCGCGCTGCCGGGTGGGGAAGGCGTCGGTGAGGATGGCGGCGGAGTTGGCGGTGAGCATGGACCCGCCGAAGGCCTGCACGATCCGCCACAGGATCAGCCACATCGCGCCCGCCCCCGCACGGAACGGGTCGAGCGAGAGCGCGACCGAGGCACAGGCGAAGATCAGGAAGCCGAGGTTGTAGATCTTCACCCGCCCGAACATGTCGCCGAGCCGCCCGAGCACGACCACCAGGACCGCGGAGACCAGCAGGTACCCCAGGATCATCCAGAGGAGATAGCCGATGTTGCCGGGCGCGAGCGGGTCGAGGCCGATGCCGCGGAAGATCGCCGGCAGCGAGATGATCACGATCGACGCGTCCATCGTGGCGATCAGCACACCGAGGGTGGTGTTCGAGAGCGCGACCCACTTGTAGCCGGGACCGGGAGGGGTGTCCTTGTGGCGGGCCGAGCGCAGGGGGCCGGGCCACCCGCGCGCGCTCACAGGTGTTCCGCCAGCCGGCCGAGGAGCGGCACGGCCGCCCCGAGGGTCGCGCGCTCCTCGGCGGAGAACGTGTCGAGGACATGGGCGAGCCGCTGGACCGATTCGGAGCGCCGCTCGGCGAGCATGGCCCGCCCCTCCTCGGTGACGGCCGCGATGCTCCGCCGCCCGTCAGCGGCATCGGGGGTACGGCGGACCAGGCCGCGCTGTTCGAGCTGGGCGAGGGTGGCCGCCATGGCCTGCGGCCGCACCCGCTCCATCTCGGCGAGCGACGTGGGGGAGTCGGGTCCGTCGGCGGCCAGCCGGGCGAGCACGGACACGCCCGACAGCGATACGTCCCCCACCGCGTGGGCCTGCCGCAGCCGCCGCGTCATACGGCCCACCGCGAGCCGGAGCTCGTAGGCGAGCAGGGAGGCGTCGCTCGGATCGCGGGTACCGCCGGCATCGGAGGCTATGTCTGTCTTCACATGTACTAATACTAGGTTTATCAGTCTGGACTGCTCAACCAGCCATAAGTAAATATGCCTGACCGGGGGGCGGGTCTCAGCTGCAGGTGAGCTTGCCTGCCGTGGCCTTGGCCGTGAGGATGCGGTGCACGGAGGCCGCGACCGTGGTCCGGAAGGAGGCGCTCGTCGCCATCCGGGCCTGCACGCCCTGCACCATCGCCGGCACGGTCGACGCCTTGACCGTGAGGATCATGTCGCCGCCGGCGGTCAGGAAGTTCACCGCCCGCTGGGCCGGGGTGTAGGCGCGTACCGCGACCGCCTGGCCGACGTCGTCGGTGATGACGACTCCCTTGAAGCCGAACTTGGTGCGCAGCAGCGAGTTGATGACGGTCGGCGAGAACACGGCCAGGTGCTTCGAGTCGATCTTGGTGTACTTCGCCGAGGAGACCATCACGAACGGCGTGCCGGCCGCGATCCCGCTGCGGAACGGCTGGAGGCTCGCGCTGGTGGCGGTGGTCACCGAGTCGACGACGTTCGCGGTGGTGTCGGTGTTGCCGGTGACCTGGCCCAGCCCGGGGAAGTGCTTGAAGGTGGTCATGACCCCGGCCGTGCGGAAGCCCGCGGCGAAGGCGCCGGTGCCCGAGGTCACGACGGCGGGGGTGTGGCCGTACTCGCGGTAGTAGCGGCCGATGGGAGCGTTGCGGGTGCCGAGGCTCGCGGGCACCACGTCGGCGACCGGGGCGAGATTGAGGTCGAGACCCGCCGCCTTGAGCTGCTTGGCCCAGGTCTCGGCGCGGGCGCGCAGGGTCGTCGTGCTCCACGTGCCCTGGGTCAGGGCGTTGGGCATGACCGAGAAGCCGGGGCCGCTGAGCACCTGGACCTGTCCGCCTTCCTGGTCGGTGGACACGAGCAGCCCGACCCGGTGGCCGGCGACCGTGTCCGCCTGCGCGCGCACCCCGTCGACGATCTTCTTCGTCGCCGTGGTGCCGGCGGAGCTGCGCCCGGTCAGCATGACGGACCCGACATGGTAGGTACGCAGGGTGCGCAGGTCCGTGGTGCTGGGGTGGGCGGCGGCGACCCCGCCCATGAACAGCTGGCCGACCCGCTGCGCCTGGGTCATTCCCGTGTAGACCTTGTCGGCGCAGGTGGTGGCGGCGGACACGCGGTGGGCTTCCTCCCCCGCCGCCGGGGCGCTGCACGCGCCGACGGCGAGCAAGGTGGTGGCGAGCCCGACGGCGGTGCGCCGGGCAGCGGGGCCGCGGCCCGCGGGCCGGCGGACAGGTGTCGCCATGATGCGCTCCTGACTCGTGAGAGGTGCAGGCCACGGGGGTCGGCGGGGCCGACGCACGGCATGGGACCCTGCGTGGCTCGAAGCCGCCCCGGCGGCTCACGTTACGCCGAACGGGTGCGGTGCGCGCTGTGGCCGGCCCGATGGCCGAGACTCCGCCGCCCGGACGGGAACACCGGCCCGCGGCGATCACTCGAACAACGCCAGCCGGGCGGTGACGCGCTTGCCCACGGGCTCCCGTCGGGCCTCGAAGTCCCGCACCACCGCCAGCACGATCTCCAGGCCGTGCTGACCCACCCGGCCGGCGTCGGCCGCCCGGGCCGGCGGAAGTGTCGGATCGGTGTCCCACACCTCGATCTCCAGCGTGCCGTCGGCGACACCCAGGCGTAGCAGCACCGGCCCCGGCGCGTACTTCAGTGCGTTGGTGACGAGCTCGCTGACCACCAGTTGCGCCGGCTCCACGGTGCGGGCCGGCACCGGCAGCCCCCGCTCGGTCTCGGCGCGCCTCAGGAACTCCGCTGTCCGGTCTCGCGCGTCGGCGATACAGCCGTTCGCTCCGTCCAGGGCGATGGTGGCGTCGGCGGATGCGGCATCCGCCGTCCGGCAACACTCCTCGGGCGGGACGGACTCCCTCCCGGCGAACCGCGATACCCCGTTCATGGGTGCGCGTCTACCCGGCGATCCGCCGGGGCACTCCCGCCCCGCCCGGATCCGGATGCCCCGTCTCGCGCCTCGCACTCCGCGTTCATCGAGGCAGGTGTCGTCGTCGGTGTCGGATCTGCCATGGGTCGGCAGGCGGTCCACCTGCTGCTCCAGGGTCGACGGGCATCCGCGTGGCCCCGTGCTGGTGCCCTGATGACAGGACGGGGGCCTCGGCACTGGCGGGCGAAGGGGAGCGGCGCCGGCGGCCCGGTCGGTCGACGGCGTCAGCCGTGCGATCAGGGGTACCCGTCCCCACGGAGGTGTCTGATGTTCGAAGCAGGTGATATCCGAGAGTGGCGCGGTCACGATGTGGTCGACGCCTCCGGGCACAAGGTCGGCGTCCTGGAATCGGTCTATGTCGACACCGCGACCGACCAGCCCTCCTACGCCACCGTGACGGTCGGTCTGCCCACCCGTCGCCGCCTGGTGTTCGTCCCGCTCGCGAACGCGACCGTCGGCCCGGGCTATCTGAAGGTCGCCTACGACAAGGACACGGTCAAGAAGGCCCCCGCGATCGACACGGACGGCGAGCTGCCGGCCGAGCAGGAGCCTGCGGTCTTCGCGCACTACGCACTCGACTACACCCCGGGTGCCGGCGGTGAACGCCGTCTCGCCCGCCGCTGAGCCACGGAAGCCGACCTACCGAAGCCGGCCTAGCGAAGCCGGCCTACCGAAGCCGACAGCCGACAGGAGTGCCGATGAGCCTGTTCCTGCTTCTGATCCTCGTGGCCCTCGTCCTGGGCATCATCGGGTTCACCGCTCACGGACTGTTCTACCTGCTGATCATCGGTGCGGTGGTGCTTCTGGCCGACCTCGTGTACGCCGCGGTCAGACTCCGGCACGCGGGACGGCGCCGCGTGGCCCGCTGACCGTCACCTGCCGGTCTCGGTGACGGTGAAGAGCCGGATGGCGCCGGTGATCGTCAGGAGCCGGCTGACGGCCGGCCGCAGGGGGCCGATCAGCACCAGTTCGCGTCCGGTGGCCCGATGGCGGAGACGGGCCTCGATGAGGGCGTTGAGGAGCATGCTGTCGGCGAAGGTGACCTGCGTCAGGTCGACCGCCGTCACGGGCATCGCCGCACGATCGGCCGCCTCCCAGGCCTGTTCGAAGCCCTCCGCGTCGGCGTAGTCGATCTGACCGCGCACGGTGATCACGAAGGTCTGCTCGCCGCGGTCGATATGCACTCTCAGTTCGGGAGCCGCGGGCATCGCGCCATCCTCGTGTCAACGTTCGGTCTCGGGATTCACGAGACCTATCGCACAGTTCGTACAGTTACCGCGCATCGCATCAATACAGGGGTACTCGGGCGGGGCAAGAACGGCACCAAGGACTGTTGTCGTTTGACAATAATAGCCATGAGGCAACAGAGTAGCCGAGTCGGACGTACGCGGGGAAGGACCTGGAATGTTCCGGTGGACAGGGACCGCCCCTGGCGCCGGTCGCCATCGTCACGGAGCGGTGGTGGCACCGGTGCCGTGAAGGGTTGTTCAGGCGGTCCGGCTGTCGGACTCGGGGGCCTCGTCGGGTATCTGCGTCGCCGCGGTGGCGCAGAACGCCTCGAGCCCCTCCAGGAGGGCGACACGCTTGGCGGCGGGCATGTCCGCCAGCACCTTCTGCAGCTCACTCTCCCGGCGGGCACGCAGATCGGCCAGGAAGGAGCGGCCCCGGCCGCTGAGATGCAGCCGTACCTCGCGTCGGTCCTCCGCGCCCACCACGCGCTCGATGAATCCCGCGGCCTGTAGCCGGTCGCACAGTCGGCTCGTGGACGGAGGGGTGGAGGCCAGGGACTCGGCGAGAGTGCGCAGGTTGATGCCGTCGTGGTGCTCCAGGATGTGCAGCACCCGCAACTGGGAGGCAGAGGTAGGCGCGGTCGAGGCACGGCCCCACACAACTTCCAGCAGCTCAACGGCCTTGGTGGTCACGCGTGCGACCTCGTCGGGCTCTGGGCGGCGGCGGAAGGCAGTCACGATCACACTCTCGCAGGCACTGGGGCACCTTTCAGCCTACTAGGGGCCCCAGCCCCCACGGACCCTCCCCGGAACGACCGACGCGGCTCTTCGCGAAGCCCCGCCCACGCGGCCGGGCCCGCACGTTGCCGGGAGAAAGAATGGTGCATTCCTCATCGTGAACAGATTCCAGACCGCTGAGCGCGCCGTGCGCACAGCGGCTCCCCACGAGTTGCTCGACGCCGTCCGCGTCGTGCTGACCGAGCTGTACGGAGCGGAGGCCGTCGAGCTCTTCATGGCCGACTACGGCCTGACGGCACTGCAGCCGGTGTCGGTACGGCCGCACAACCTGGTACCGGTGCCGGTCCACGGCAGCCCGGCCGGCCGGGCCTTCGGTTCGCAGGAGCCCTACTGCGAAGAGGGGCAGGACCTGCGGATGCGCGTCCACCTGCCGGTCAGCGTGCGCGGCGACCGGCTCGGCGTGCTGTCCGTGACACTGTCCGGCGGCGACGCGGCACGCGGGTGTGTGTCCGAACTGGCCGAGATCGCCGATGTGCTGGCGCACGAGGTGCTCGTGGCCGAGCGCGACACGGACCTGTATCTCCAGGCCCGGCGCAAGGACCGGCTCACCCTGGCGGCCGAGATGCAGTGGCAGTTGCTGCCCGGTCGCTCCTGTACCCGGCCCGAGTACGACCTGGGTGGCCAACTGGAGCCCGCCTACGCGGTCTTCGGCGACAACTTCGACTGGTCCGCCACCGCCGATCGCCTGATGCTGTACGTCACGAACGGCATGGGCGAGGGCATAGAGGCGGCTCTGCTGACCAGCCTCGCCATCAACGCCCTGCGCAACGCGCGCCGCGCCGGAATCTCCATCGCCGACCAGGCGGCCCTGGCCGACCAGGCCGTCTACGCCCATTACCGAGGCCGCCGCTATCTGTCCGTCCTCATGTTCGACTTCGACCTGGACACGGGGCGGGTCAGTGTCGTGGACGCGGGCTCCCCACAGCTCCTGCGGCTGCGTGGCGGAACCGTCGAACGCGTCCCCTTCGAGGCGCAACTGCCCCTGGGCATGTTCGAGGAGACGGACTACGTGGCGCAGGAATTCGAGGTCGAGCCCGGAGACCGGCTCGTCTTCGTCAGCGACGGCGTCCACGCGGTGCACTCCCCGAAGGGCGAGGCGTACGGAGACCGGGCGCTCGCCCGGGCCATCCACTCCACCCGGCTGTTGCCGGCCGCCGAGGTGCCCCGCGCCATCCTGCGCGAACTGGCAGGCCACCGGGGTGAAGCCGTCATGGCCGAGGACGACGCCTTGGCCGTCTGTCTGGACTGGCGAGGGCGCCCCCAACCGTCCTGACCCGCTGTGCGGGTTTTCGTCCGCTGCCCTGCGGCTGCCCTGCCGCGGGAACGCCCGGCGGGCGAGGCCGGTCGGCGGCGGAGGACCTGTCGCGCCGAGCGTGAGGGGCGTCCGGCCCGCGGCGCCGTGCGGTCCGGGCCCGTTCTCCGCCCCGTCCAGGCAGCGCCAGGACGACACGTCGACAAGGCGCTGCCGCGACAGGTGCCGATGCGTTTCCGCCGACGGGCGTCCGGCTGCGTGCGGCCCTGCCCGTGGACCGTCCGTCACGGCAGCACGGACCTCGCGTCCGATGCCGACCGGCCGCTGCCCCGGTCGGCACGGCCGCCGGGGCCGACGCGCCGGGCCCGGTCAGGGACCGGAGCCGTGACGTCCCCGCGCTCCACGGTCCTGGGCGGCCAGAAACCCCTGGAGCCCGTGCCCGAGAGCCTCCCGCTCCGCCGGCTCCATGGCCCCGAGCACGACGGCCAGGGCGCGCGCTCTGTGCACGGCCACCTCGTCCAGGATCCGGTGGCCTTGCCGGGTCAGGAGCAGCCGTACCTCGCGCCGTCTGTGCGGATGCAGCACGCGCTCCGGCAGACCGGCCGCTTCCAGCCGGTCGCACAGCCGGCCGGCGGTCGGCAGCCCGATCCTCATGCCCACCGCCAAGGCGGTGAGGTTGAGGCCCGGCTCGTCCTCCAGAATCCGCAGCGCCCGCAGTTGGTGCGGCGACAGGCGCAGATTCGCACTCTGCGCGGCGTCCGACCACAGGTGGGTCAGCCGGTCCACGGCGTCGGCCGGCGCCGAGGAGAGGGAGACCGGACCGTCGCGCGGTCCGCCTGATCGTTCGTCCCTGGAGCCACTCGGACCGGTCACGGAGGCATCGCTTTCAGAATCCCGCTGCCCTTGCAGGTATCACCTACGCAAACGCCGTACCCGAAGAGCCACCGGGCAAGCACTCCGTAGGCTGATCCCGGCTGTTCGTGGGGTGGGGGTCCGGGGTCTCCGATCAGCAGGAGTTCTGCAGTACCTGGGAGATGCTGCCCGGACGCGTGACTGGCGATAAGCTGTCCTGAAAGCCCTTGACCTGCAAAAACGCAGGCAGGGAGCCTACTTCGCAGGAGTCCTTCGATGCTGCGCACCATGTTCAAGTCCAAGATCCACCGAGCCACCGTCACCCAGGCCGACCTGCACTACGTGGGATCGGTGACCATCGACGCCGACCTTCTCGACGCCGCCGACCTGCTCCCCGGCGAGCTGGTCCACATCGTCGACATCACCAACGGCGCCCGGCTCGAGACGTACGTCATCGAGGGCCGGCGGGGCTCCGGGGTCGTCGGGATCAACGGGGCGGCCGCCCATCTCGTCCACCCCGGCGACCTGGTGATCATCATCAGCTACGCTCAGGTCACCGACGCCGAGGCGCGTACGCTTCGGCCGCGGGTCGTGCACGTCGACCATGACAACCGCGTCGTGGCACTCGGTGCCGACCCGTCCGAGCCGGTACCGGGCTCGGACCAGGAGCGCAGCCCGCAGGCCGTATCGGCCTGACCGGCGGACCAGGAGGGCGACATGAGCGACATCGAGATCCGCGACGACCGGGCGGCAGGCCGTCTGGAGGCGGTCGCCGGCGACGAAGTCGTCGGCCACGTCGAGTACTTCGTGCTGGAGTCGCCCTCCCGGGCCCTGGTGCCGGTCCACACCATCGTGCAACCGGAGCACGAGGGCAAGGGCATCGCGGGCTCCCTCGCCCGCGAGCTGTACGCGATCGCCGAGCGCGAGGACACCCCGGTCGCCCCGCTCTGCCCGTACGTCGTCAGGTGGGCCGAACGCCACCCCGACGTGGCGCCGGCAGCGGACCCCGAGCTGCTGCGTGCGGCGAAGGAGTGGCTGGTCGCCCACCCCGGCCGCTTCTGAGGAACCGCACATGCTCGCCCTGCTCCACACGTCCCCCCTTCACATCCCCGTCTTCGACGCCCTGCGCGACGAGGACCACCCGGGCCTGGAGCTACGGCACCTCGTGGCACCGGAACTCTTGGCCCGGGCCCGCCGGGAGGGCCCCGAGGCGGTCGCGCCGGAGGTCACGGCGGCGCTGGAGCGGGCGGCGGCGGACGGCGTACGGGCGGTGCTCTGCACCTGCTCGACGATCGGCGAGGTGGCGGAGCGGGCCGCCGGCAGCGTCGGGGTCCCGGTGGTCCGAGGCGACCGTCCGATGGCCACGGCGGCGGTGGCAGCGGGCCTCCGCGTCGCCGTCCTGGCGACGGTCGAGAGCACCCTGGCCCCCACTCTGGCCCTGCTGGAGGACGAGGCCCGTCGCGCGGACCGCCCGATCCGCGCCCGCGCCCAGGTCGTGGCGGACGCCTGGAACCGCTTCGAGGCCGGCGACATCGAGGGGTGCGCCCGCCTGGTGGCAGCCGCCGCGGACACCGTGACCGACGCCGACGTGATCGTTCTGGCCCAGGCCTCGATGGGCCCGGCCCAGCAGCTGACGACCACGACCGTGCCGATCCTCTCCAGCCCACGCCCTGGACTCGCGGCGGCAGCACGGGCGGCAGGGTGAGTGCACGAGCCCCGTTTCGGGTACGCGGGGAGTAGACCCCAGAGGTGAAGTCGAGCCACTGGCCGGAGGACACCATGACGAACCCGCACCCCACCCCGGTCCCTCCTGACCCCCAGCCTCCGGACCCCTACCCCAGCCCGGTCCCCACCCCCGAACCATCCCCGGCCCCGGCCCCGGGTCCCGTCCCTCCACGGCCGACCCCCACCCCACCCCCCGTCCCCCCGAACCCAGACCCCACCCCAGAACCGGGCCCACCCCTCACCTGAGACCGCACCGAAGGCACCCCAAAGGGCCGCGGGGAACCGCGCAAATCCCACGGCGGACCCGCACCTGCCTGGGAGGCTCGGCCCTCACCCCCTGGGGGCGCGGGGAACTGCGCAAATCCCACGGCGGACCCGCACCCGACCGACAAGCTCGGCTCTCACCCCCGGGCGCGGGGAACTGCGCGAACCCGCAGCTCACCCGCGCCCGTCTCCGACAACCAGGTCCGGCTAGGCAGTGACCTCGCTACGGTCGCCGCCCCACAGCGTGTGGAACGCCCCCTCCCGGTCCACCCTCCGGTACGTGTGCGCCCCGAAGAAGTCCCGCTGCCCCTGCGTGAGCGCCGCAGGCAACCGCGCCGCCCGCAGTGCGTCGTAGTACGCCAGCGCCGCCGAGAACCCGGGCACCGCGACCCCTTCCCGGGTCGCCGCGATGATCACCTCACGCCAGTCGTCCTGCGCACCGGCGATCTCCCGGGCGAACGTCTCGTCGGACAGCAGGCTCGGCAGGTCCGTCCGCGCGTCGTACGCCGCCCGGATCCGGTCCAGGAACGCCGCCCGGATGATGCACCCGCCCCGCCAGATCGAGGACACCGCACCGAGGTCGATGTTCCAGTCGTACTCGTCGCTGCCCGCCTGGATCTCGTGGAAGCCCTGCGTGTACGACACGATCTTCGACGCGTACAGCGCCTGCTCCACCCGGTCCGCGAAGGCCGCCGCCTCCGCGTCGGACAGCGCCGTCGGCTTCGGCCCCGCCAGCCCGCGCGAGGCCTCCCGCAGATCCGCGTGGCCCGACAGCGAGCGGGCGAAGACGGCCTCGGCGATCCCGGACACCGGCACGCCCAGGTCGAGCGCGATCTGGACGGTCCAGCGGCCGGTGCCCTTCTGCTCCGCCTGGTCCACCACCACGTCCACGAACGGCTTGCCGGTCGCCGCGTCCACGTGCGCCAGCACTTCCGCCGTGATCTCGATCAGGTACGAGTCGAGACGCCCGGTGTTCCAGGTGCGGAAGATGTCGGCGATCTGCGCGGGGGAGTACCCGGCGACATCGCGCAGCAGCTGGTAGGCCTCGCCGATCAGCTGCATGTCGGCGTACTCGATGCCGTTGTGCACCATCTTCACGAAGTGACCGGCACCGTCGGGGCCCACGTGCGTCACGCAGGGCGCGCCGTCCGCCGCCGCCTTCGCCGAGATCTTCTCCAGCATGGGGCCCAGCGAGTCGTACGACTCCTTCGGCCCGCCCGGCATGATGCTCGGCCCGTGCAGCGCGCCCTCCTCGCCGCCGGAGACGCCCATGCCGACGAAGTGGATGCCCTGCTCGCGCAGCGCCTTCTCGCGGCGCCGGGTGTCCGCGAAGTGCGCGTTGCCGCCGTCGATGATCATGTCGCCGGGCTCCAGGAGCGGTGCGAACTCCTCGATCACCGCATCCGTCGGGTCACCGGCCTTGACCATGATGACCAGCCGACGGGGCCGCTCCAGGGCCTCCACGAACTCCTTGGCGGTCTCGGCCGCGATGAAGTCGCCCTCGTCCCCGAAGTTCTCCACCAGCTCGCGTGTCTTCGACACCGTGCGGTTGTGCAACGCCACCGTGTAGCCGTTGCGCGCGAAGTTCCGGGCGAGGTTGCGGCCCATGACCGCGAGACCCGTGACGCCGATCTGCGCCGAAGTGCTCATACCGCCTGCTCCTCAAAGATCAAGTCGATCCCGTAGAACGTGCAAGGGATGCTGCCGCCCCTCATGCCCGCCAGTATTGCCCAAAGGCCATCCTGACTCGCCGTTCGACCGGCCGCACTTGCAGATACGCACCACAGGCGCCGACGCCTCAGTAGCCTCAGGAGACACTTCGCAGGGGTGCCGCGCGGCCCACCGGGCTGATGGCGGGTCAACTCGGCTTCGCCCCGCGCCGCTTCACGGCGTGACGGCCGTGCCCCCAGGTGCGAGAGGCGGCTGATTGCTGTCTTGTCATGGCCTGTTCGGGGCACTTACTTTTGGCCTTCCTGACGCGCGTGGCGAGGGGGCACTCAGACATGGCCGAACGCGGCCGGCACCGCCGGTACCAGCCGAACAGGATCAACCGCGCCTCGCTCACCGTCACGGCGGGCGGCGCCGGGCTGGCGCTGCCGCTGGCCGCCGCCGGGAGCGCCGACGCGGCCTCCGTGTCCACCTGGGACAAGGTCGCCGCCTGCGAGTCCAGCGGTGACTGGGGCATCAACACCGGCAACGGCTATTACGGCGGGCTCCAGTTCACCCAGTCCACCTGGGAGGCCTACGGCGGCACCCGGTACGCGCCGCGCGCCGACCTCGCCACCAAGGACCAGCAGATAGCCGTGGCCGAGAAGGTCCTGGGCGGGCAGGGGCCGGGCGCCTGGCCCGTCTGCTCGGTCCAGGCCGGGCTCACCCGTGGCGGCGGCACGCCCGAGGTGCACACCGAGAGCGCCACCACCCGCCCCGCCAAGAGTTCGGTACGGGACGTACAGCCGCAGACCACGCCGCAGTCCCGGGCCGGCAAGGCCGAGATGTACACCGTGGTGCACGGCGACACGCTCTCCGGGATCGCCGACGAACACGACGTCACCGGCGGCTGGCACCGGCTGTACTCGGCCAACCGCGCGACGGTCGGCTCCGATCCCGACCTGATCCTGCCCGGCCAGCGGCTGAGCCTGACGGGTCACGCGGCCGAGGCCGCCAAGATCGAATCGTCGGCGAAGAAGACGGCGGCCACGACGTCCAAGCCGGCCAAGACGTCCAAGACGTCAAAACCGGCCAGGACGAAGACCAAGGCCAAGCCGGAGGCCGGGACCGAGAAGGCCTCCACCCACAGCGACCACTCCCTCGTCGCCCCGGTCGACGCCCCGATCGGCACGTCATACCACGCGTCCGGCTCGCACTGGTCGAAGGGCTACCACACCGGTGTCGACTTCCTCGCGCCCACCGGCACCTCCGTCAAGGCGGTCGAGACCGGGCAGGTCGTCACGGCCGGCTGGGGCGGTTCGTACGGCTACCAGGTGGTGATCCGGCACGCCGACGGCCGCTACTCCCAGTACGCCCATCTCTCGGCCATCTCCGTGCGGGCCGGGCAGAGCGTGTCCACGGGGCAGCGGATCGGCCGCTCTGGTGCCACCGGAAACGCCACGGGCCCGCATCTGCACTTCGAGGTGCGGACGGGGCCCGGTTTCGGCACGGACATCGACCCGGTCGCCTATCTCCGGGCCGGCGGCGTCAGGATTTGACCCGCATCCGGTGGCGGTCGTGCACCGGGGCCGGCACATAGCCGGCGGCGGGGAGCAGGACATCAGCCACGTCTGTGACGGACGCGGTGCGCTGCTGGGGCATCTCGACCCGCCCAGGCCGTTCCTCGCCGTCCGCCACCGCCCCGGCAAGGACTCCACCCCCCGCCGACCGACCTCCTGCCAGGCCCGCCTCCGCCAGACCGGCAGCCGCCAGGTCCACCTCTGCCAGCCCGGCTGTCGCGAGGCCCGCTTCCGCCGGACCGGCGTTCGCGAGGCGTGCCTCCGTCAGACCGGCAGCCGCCAGTTGCACCTCGGCCAGCCCGGCTGTCGCGAGGTCCGCTTCCGCCCGACCGGCGTTCGCCAGACCTGCCTCGGCCCTTCCGGCCGTCGCCGGGCTCGCCGCGGCCATACCGGTCTTCGCGAGGCCCGTTTCCGCCATGCCGGCCTCCGCCAGACCCGCCTCGGCCCTTCCGGCCGTCGTCAGGTTCGCCTCGGTCAGGCCGGCCGTCGTCAGCTCCGTCTTGGCCCTTCCGGCCTCCGCCCCCGGCAGGCCGGTCTTCGTCAAGGCTGCCTCTGCCAGTTCCACGAGGGCCTCGACCAGCGGCTCCGGTGACGTCTCGGGCTCCGGTGCGGTGTCCGCGGGGTGCGGTGTGCGCTCGATGCGGTCGGTCGTCAGCAGGATCAGGCCGCCCGTCGCCACCACACCGCAGGCCAGCGCCAGCATCGTGCCCGTCGTGCCGTAGCGGAACGTCTCGTCGAACATCGTGATGCCGACCGCGGCGGCCAGCACCGGGTTGACCACCGTCAGCGTGGCCAGCGGCGCGGCGAGGCCGCCGCCGCGGTACGCGGCCTGGGAGATCATGACGCCGGCGACGGCGTAGACGCCGATCACGGCCAGCCAGAGGGCGTCGGAGAGGGCGATCCCGCCGTCCCAGTCGATCGCCACGACCTTGGTGAACACCGAGGACATGCCGAAGGCTATGCCGGACGCGACGGCGAGCAGCACGCTGCGCACCACCGGGTGCCGGTGCGCGGCCCGGCCCGCGACCATCAGCGTGACGATCGCCGCGCCGGTGACCACCGCGACCCCGGTCCGGCCGGCGGAGTCCAGGGTGTGGGAGTCGGAGGAGCCCACCAGGGAGAGCAGGCCGGCCAGACCCACGGTGGCCATGATCGCCCCCCGCCAGGCGGTGGAGCCGGCCTTGCGGCCGACGAACAGGGCCGCCATGGGCAGCGCGAACACGATGGTGAGCGCGCCCAGCGGTTGGACCAGGCTGAGCGGGCCGTAGGCCAGCGCCACGACGTGCAGCAGGCCACCGAGGCCGTTCAGCCCCATCGCCCCCCACCAGCTCGGGCGGCGCAGCGGCGCGTACTGCTCGTCGGGGGAGGTGACCGCGACCTGCTCCTGCACGATCGCTCCGCCGGCGTAGGCGACGGCGGAGACGAAGGACAGCAACACGGACAACGCGAGGGCGCTCATGCAGGGCTCCTCTGCGTCAGGCGGATCCGCAGGGCGGTCCCGCACGGTGAACGGTCGGCTTCCATGAGCAACACTCTGCCCGCCCGATCGCTTCCCGTCGTCGTACCTGAGCACCCAATGCCTCGTACTACCGATGGAGTAGGGGAGGTCTCTGATCATCCCCAGGGTGGGTGACGGTGGGTGGAGAGCCGGGGCGCCGGGATCCTAAGAAGCCTGGTACTACTGCTGTTCGTGGACCTGGACCCCGATCTCGCCGCGCTCCGGCCGCTCGGCGGCTTCTTCGTCCTGCGGACGCTCCGATCCTCGGCCGGAGACCCGGAGGCGGTGCGGGTCGCCGAGCTGCCGGACCTCGCAGAGGCCTATAAAAAAGTCACATCGGATGTTTACGGAAATGTCCTAACTTTCCGTGTCGGGCTGGTGGCGGGCCGTCTCCACACCCCGGAGCTCCGGGTCGCCGCCTCCATCGCCCACCAGGGGCTCACCGCCCGGCTCTGGTCCGTCGCCCTCGGCTGCGCCGCCCGCTACGGCCGCCTCCCCGACCTGGACCCCCGCCTGCTCCGCTGGGACGCCGGTGCCGGCGCCCCCGACGACCTCTGGCTCACCGAGGTCCGCCCGCTGCCCGGGGGCGCCGGACCGGACAGGCTCGCGGAGGCCGTCGTGCACGGCCATCTCGAACCGCTGGCGGAGGCCCTGCGGGCCCGCTACGGCGTCGCGGCGGGCCTGCTGTGGGGCAACGCGGGCTCCGCGCTGGCCGGTGCCGCCCGTGAGCTGGACCGCTGGGCCCGTGCCGGCGGCCGCACCGAGGTCGCGGACCGGGCCCGCACTGTCGTCGACGCTCTCTTCGAGCACCCTCTGCTCGGGCCCACCGGCAGCCGTACCGGCCCGGCCTTCCGGCGGCGCAGCTGCTGTCTCTACTACCGGGTACCGGGCGGCGGGGTCTGCGGTGACTGTTGTTTCACACAACCACCGCGCTCTTCCCCGGGCGCCGCATCTGGGTGACCATGGAACAACCGGCCGTGGAGATCAGGGGGTTGCGGGTGCGAGTGGGACTGCTGACCCGGGAGTACCCTCCGGACGTCTACGGCGGTGCGGGTGTTCATGTGGAGTTCCTCGCCAGGGAGTTGCGGCCGCTGGTCGACCTGGAGGTGCACTGCTGGGGCGAGGGCCGCGGGGTCGGTGTTGTCCGGCACCGCCCCTGGTCCGCGCTGGACACCGCCAACGACGCGCTGCGCACCTTCTCCGTGGACCTCGCCATGGCCGCCGGCCTCGAAGGCCGCGAACTCGTGCACTCCCACACCTGGTACGCCAACCTCGCCGGCCATGTGGCCAAGCTGCTGTACGGCGTCCCGCACGTGGTGACCGCGCACTCGCTGGAGCCGCTGCGCCCCTGGAAGGCCGAGCAACTCGGCGGCGGATACGCCCTGTCGAGCTGGGCCGAGCGCAGCGCGATCGAGGCCGCCGACGCGGTGATCGCGGTCTCCGGGGCCATGCGCGCGGACATCCTCGGCTGCTACCCCGCCCTGGACCCGGCGAAGGTCCACGTCGTGCACAACGGCATCGACACCGCCCTCTACCGGCCGGACCGCTCCACCGACGTCCTCGCCCGGATCGGCGTCGACCCGGCCCGCCCCTACGTGCTGTTCGTCGGCCGCATCACCCGCCAGAAGGGCGTGCCGCATCTGCTGCGCGCCGTACGGGACATCGACCCCGGGGTGCAGGTGGTGCTGTGTGCCGGAGCGCCCGACACCCCGGAGATCGACCGGGAGTTCCGTGAGCTCTTCGAGGAGCTGCGCCGGGTCCGTGAAGGCGTGCACTGGATCCCGCAGATGCTGCCGCGCGCGGACGTCATCCAACTCCTGACCCACGCGGCCGTGTTCGCCTGCCCCTCGGTGTACGAACCGCTCGGCATCGTCAACCTGGAGGCGATGGCCTGCGGCACGCCCGTGGTGGCGTCCCGGGTCGGCGGCATCCCGGAGGTCGTCGAGGACGGCAAGACGGGGCTGCTGGTCGACCTCGACGACGACTTCGAGGCGGGCCTGGCCCGGGCGCTGGACGCGGTCGTCGGCGACCGCGAGGCGGCCCGCCGGATGGGCGAGGCCGGACGGGAGCGCGCCGTGGGGGAGTTCGGCTGGGACGCGGTGGCCCGGCGCACGGTCCGGCTCTATGAGGAGATCCTCAAGCAGTCGTAACTGGCAGGCCGCCTGTTCGACGCGATCGGGGTACAGGCTTAGCGGGAGTGCTTCGAGGGCAGGCATGGAGCACCAGGGTGAGGGGAGCGGCCATGCGTCGTGGTGGGCCTTCGGTACTCGGGATCGTGCTCGCGGGCGGGGAAGGCAAGCGCCTGATGCCCCTGACCGCCGACCGCGCCAAACCAGCGGTCACGTTCGGCGGGACGTACCGTCTGGTCGACTTCGTCCTGTCCAACCTCGTCAACGCGGACGTGCTGCGCATCTGCGTGCTGACCCAGTACAAGTCGCACTCGCTGGACCGGCACATCACCACCACCTGGCGGATGTCCAGCCTGCTCGGCAACTACGTCACCCCGGTCCCGGCCCAGCAGCGGCTCGGCCCGCGCTGGTACCTGGGCAGTGCCGACGCCATCCTGCAGTCGCTCAACCTCGTCCATGACGAACAGCCCGAATACGTGGCGGTGTTCGGCGCCGACCACGTCTACCGCATGGACCCCCGGCAGATGCTCCAGCAGCACATCGAGGGCGGCGCCGGGGTCACGGTCGCGGGCATCCGGATCCCGCGCGTGGAGTCCTCGGCGTTCGGTGTGATCACCCCGGGCTCGGACGGGCAGACGATAGAGACCTTCCTGGAGAAGCCCGCCGACCCGCCGGGGCTGCCGGACGCCCCCGACACCGTCTTCGCCTCCATGGGCAACTACATCTTCACCACCAAGGCCCTCGTCGAGTCCCTGCACCGGGACGCCGAGGACGACGACTCCGTGCACGACATGGGCGGCTCGATACTGCCCCAGCTCACCGCCCGCGGCGAGGCCCAGCTCTACGACTTCGGCACCAACCACATCCCGGGCGAGACCAGCCGCGACCGTGGCTACTGGCGGGACGTCGGCACCCTCGACGCGTACTACGACGCCCATATGGACCTGATCGCCGAGCGGCCCGCCTTCAACCTCTTCAACCGCAGCTGGCCCATCTACACGCACTCCTACCAGCTCTCCCCGGCCCGCTTCAACGCCGGCGGCATGGCGAGCGAGTCCATCATCAGTGCCGGCTGCCTGATCCGGGGCCAGGTCACCCGGTCCGTCCTGTCACCGGGCGTGCGCGTCGACCCGGGTGCCGTGGTGCAGGGGTCGATCCTGCACGACAACGTGGTCGTGGGCCGGGGTGCGGTGGTGCGCGGCGCGGTCCTGGACAAGAACGTCGAGGTCCCGCCCGGCGCCACCATCGGCGTCAACCCGGACCGGGACGCGGAGCTGTACACCGTCTCCAAGGGCGGGGTGATCGCCCTCGGGAAGGGCCGGCTGGTCTCGTAGCCCCCTCTTCGTACCCCGGGCCCGGCGCCGTTCCCGCGCCGGGCCCGACCCGTTGCGCGTCCCGTGCCGTGGTCCGCCCCGTCGTGCGACGCGCTGCACACGAAACCACCTATGTGCCGGGCTTTGCGGCCTTTCCCCCTCACGATGCAGACAACGATGTCGAACCTTCGGAGGTCATCCGACATGAGAGGGAACCCGCGCACACGGCTGTGCCTGGCCGGGGTACTGACAGCGGCCGCGCTGCTCACCGCCCCCGCCGCAGGGGCCGCCGAACCGACCGACGGCCACCTCACCGACCTGGTGAACCCCTTCATCGGGACCCAGGACGAGGGCAACACCTTCCCCGGCGCGGCCGTGCCCTTCGGCATGGTGCAGCTCTCCCCGGACACCGGGCACAGCACCGGCTACGACTACGCCCAGCACCGGATCCGCGGCTTCTCCCTGGTCCACCTCTCGGGCGTCGGCTGCCGCATCGGCGGCGACCTGCCCGTCCTGCCCACCACAGGGGACGTCACAGAGACGGACTACGCCCGGTACGCGGCCGGGTTCGACCACGCCGACGAGGCGGCGAGCCCCGGCTACTACCGCGTCGGCCTCGACTCCGGCGTCCGCGCCGAGCTGACCGCGACCGCCCGCACCGGCGTCCAGCGCTACACCTTCCCGGCCACCGACAAGGCCAACGTCCTGCTCAACGCGGCCCAGGCGCTGCACAAGCCGGTGAGCAGCGAGGTCGAGATCCTCGACGACCACACCGTACGGACGAAGATCACCGGCCATGGCTTCTGCCGGGAGACCGCCCCCTACACCGTGTACACGGTGACCCGTTTCAGCCGTCCCTTCACGGCCTACGGCACCTGGAAGGGCACCGCGATCACCCCCGGCGCCCGTACCGGAGCCGACGGCGCCTACGTCCGCTTCGACACCACCCGGGACCGTACCGTCGAGGCGACCACCGCCCTGTCGTACGTCGACGCGCGCGGCGCCGAGGTCAACCTGCGCGCCGAGGGCGGCCGTTCGTTCGACGCGGTACGCGGACAGGCCGGGGACGCCTGGGAACGGCGGCTCGGCGGGGTGCGCGTCCAGGGCGGCGGTGCCACCCTCCGGCGTACCTTCTACTCGTCCCTGTACCGCGCCTTCCTGGCGCCCAACGTCGGCGACGACGCGGACGGCCGCTACACCGGCTGGGACCGGCGGATCCACCGCTCGGCCGGGTTCACCTACTACCAGAACTGGTCGCTCTGGGACACCTACCGCACCCAGGCCCAGCTGCTCGCCCTGCTCGCCCCGCGCGAGGCCCGGGACATGGCGCTGTCGGTGCTGAAGGTCGACGAGGACGGCGGCTGGCTGCCCAAGTGGGGCTACGGCACGGTCGAGACGAACATCATGACCGGCGACCCGGTCACCCCGTTCCTGACCACCGCCTACCAGACGGGCCTGCTCAAGGGGTACGAGGAGCGGGCGTACCGGGTGCTGCGGAAGAACGCCGACGGCGTGCCGCCGGCCGCCAACCAGGGGGTGGGCCGCGAGGCCAACGCCGAGTACCTCGCCGACGGCTTCGCGCCCTACGCCAAGGGCCGCCCGCACACCAAGGTCGGCGACTCCGACTACGACCACGGTGCCTCCGTCACCCTGGAGTACGCGCTGTCCGACGCGATGCTCGCCCAGATGGCCCGGGACCTCGGCCATGGCGCGGACGCGGCCCGCTATGCCACCCGGGCCCAGAACTACCGCAACGTCTTCGACCCCTCCACCGGCTTCTTCCGCGCCCGGGACGCCTCCGGCGCCTTCACCGGCGACCCCGACCCGGCCCGGGGCATCGGTTTCCACGAGGGCACCGCCTGGCAGTACCAGTGGCTGGTCCCGCAGGACCTGCCCGGGGTGATCTCCCTGATCGGCGGCGAGCACGCCGCCAACCGGCGGCTCGACTCCTTCTTCGCCTACGACAGGCTGCTCGCCGACCCCGAGAAGACCGCACGCGAGGTGTGGGTGCACGGCAACGCCTACGCCTACTACAACGCGGCCGTCTACAACCCGATGAACGAGCCCGACCTCATCGCCCCGTACACCTACCTCTCCACCGGCCAGCCCTGGAAGACCACCGACGTGGTGCACGCGGCGCTCACCCTCTTCACCGACGGCCCGTCCGGGATGACCGGCAACGACGACCTCGGCACCATGTCCGCCTGGAACGTGCTGTCGTCCATCGGCCTCTTCCCCGTCCAGCCGGGATACGGCACGTGGGGCCTGTCCACGCCCGTCTTCGACCGGGTCGACGTCCGCCTCGACCGCCGCTACTGGCCGAGCGGCGGCTTCACGGTGACCGCGCCCGGCACCTCGGCCGCCGACCGGTACGTCCAGACGGCCCGGGTCGACGGATCGGACTACGGCCGGACCTATCTGACGAACGGTTCGCTGCGCACCCTGCGCTCGCTGGCGTTCACGGTCGGCCCGCGCCCGTCAGAGTGGGGTACGTCACCCGAGGCGGCGCCACCGGCGCTGAGGTGACCTCAGGTTTCCCTTGAGTCCCGCCTCTTTCGGAGGAGGCGGGGCTTAATCTGCTGTTAACTGAGCGTAGCGTGATCGTACTTGACCGTAATCAGGTGTCGGCGTTTGACTGCGGTTGACTGCTGATCCCCCTCCGTCGACGCGAGGCACCCTCTTTGATGACTGCTACTGCTGATCTGCTTGCTCCTCTCGATCTGGCGTTCTGGAACATCGAGTCCGACCGGCACCCGATGCACCTCGGCGCGCTGGGCGTCTTCTCGGCGCACTCGCCGACCGCCGGCGCCCACGCGGCCGACCTTCTCGCGGCCCGCGCCGCCGCCGTGCCCGGACTGCGCATGCGTATCCGCGACGTCTGGCAGCCGCTCGGGTTCGGCGGTGCCGCCCGCGAGACCGACCCGGACTTCGACCCCCTCGACCACGTCCGGCTGCACGCCCCGACCGCCGACTTCCAGGCCGCCGCCGGCCGGTTGATGCAACGCCCGCTGGAGCGCGGCCGGCCGCCGTGGGAGGCGCATGTGCTGCCCGGCGAGGACGGGGTGTCCTTCGCGGTGCTGTTCAAGTTCCACCACGCCCTCGCCGACGGGCTGCGCGCCCTCAAGCTGGCCGCCGGGGTCATGGACCCGCTCGACCTGCCCGAGCGCGCCCCCCGCCCGATCGAGGCGGCGCGCCGGCTCCCGGCGCTGCCGGACGTGCGCAGGATGCCCGAGCTGGTGCGCGGTGCGCTCTCGGAAGTGGGCCGGGCCCTGGACATCGGCGCCTCCGTCGCCCTGTCGGCCCTCGGGGTGAGCTCGTCCGCGGCGCTGACATCACAGCCCACCGGCACCCGCAGCATCGCCGGCGTCGACCTCGACATCGACGATGTGCACCGGGTCCGCAAGGCCGTCGGCGGCACCGTCAACGACGTCCTCATCGCCGTCGTCGCCGGCGCACTGCGCCGCTGGCTGGAGGAGCGCGGCGACCGTACCGAGGGTGTCGCCCCGCGCGCCCTGATCCCCGTCTCCAAGCGCCGCCCGCGCACGGCCACCCCACAGGGCAACCGGCTCTCCGGCTATCTGATACGGCTTCCGGTCGACAACCCCGACCCGCTCGCCCGTCTCGACCGCGTCCGCACGGCGATGGTCCGCAACAAGGACGCCGGCCCCAACCGGGGCGCCGGTGCCGTCGCGCTGCTCGCCGACCATGTGCCCGCCCTCGGGCACCGGCTCGGCGGACCGCTCGTCGGCCAGGCCGCCCGGCTCTGGTTCGACATCCTGGTCACCAGCGTCCCGCTGCCCGGCCTCGGCCTGCGCCTGGGCGGTCAGCCGCTCACGGCCGTCTACCCGCTGGCCCCGCTGGCGCCCGGCCAGTCCCTTGCCGTCGCCATTTCCACCTACCGCAACCAGGTCCACTACGGCCTCGTCGCCGACGCGGCAGCCGTCCCGGACCTCGATGTGCTGGCCCGTGCGGTGACCGACGAGGTGGACTCGCTGATCTCGGTCTGCGGTCCATGATCCGGTCGGGTTTGGAGGTATTGCCCGGCGCTCCGTAAAATTCCCTGTTCGATAGCGGGCGCGAGTCGGAGCGCCGCTGGTGGATCAGGGAAGCGGCAGCGCGATGACGGTGACACAGGACGGCCCGACGGCCGAGGACCAGGTGGTCTACGGCCCGGGCATCGACCCCGAGCGGCTCGCCGTCTGCCTCAGCGTGCTCGACGAGCTGGACAAGCTGGAGGTCGACCACCCGGACGCCATCGCGGTGCGCCGGGCCACGGCCGGCGTCTACCGCACGGTCAAGCAGCGCCGCCGCCAGGAGCGCCGGGCCGCCAAGACCGCGCACGACAAGGCGGTCACCGAGGCCACCGCGACCGGCTCCGCCCAGCGCATCGACGACGAGACCGAGGGCCTGCTGCCTTCCTCGGGGACCGAGGAGGGCAGGATCGCCGGGATACTCCAGCGCCCGCGCTCCTGCTACACCTGCAAGAGCCGCTACGTCGAGGTCGACTACTTCTACCACCAGCTCTGTCCGGACTGCGCCGGCCTGAACCGGGCCAAGCGGGACGCCCGAGCCGACCTCACCGGCAAGCGCGCCCTGCTCACCGGCGGCCGCGCCAAGATCGGTATGTACATCGCGCTGCGGCTGCTGCGGGACGGCGCGCACACCACGATCACCACGCGTTTCCCGAAGGACGCCATCCGCCGTTTCAAGGCGATGGAGGACTCCGCGGACTGGCTGCACCGCCTGGAGGTCGTCGGCATCGACCTGCGCGACCCGGCGCAGGCCGTCGCCCTGGCGGAGCGGGTCACCGAGGCGGGCCCGCTCGACATCCTGATCAACAACGCGACCCAGACCGTGCGCCGGCTGCCGGCCGCCTACGCGGCCCTGGCCGACGGCGAGAGCGCCCCGCTGCCCGCCGGTGAGCTCCCCGGCCACCACGTGATCGGCGCCTTCAACTCGGGTGCCGTGGACGGCCTCGCCGCACTGCCCGTCGGCATCAGCGGCCTTGACGCCCAGCAGGTCGCCGACCTGGCGCTGGTCGCGGGCAACGCCAGCGTCGCCCGGCACCTCGACGGCACCGCCATCGACGCGGGCGGCCTCGTCCCGGACGTCGTCGACACCAACACCTGGGTACAGACCATCGACCAGATCTCCCCGGTGGAGCTCCTGGAGACCCAGCTCTGCAACTACACCTCGCCGTTCATCCTGATCAGCGCGCTCCGGCCGGCCATGGCCGCGGCCGCGAAGCAGGCGGCGCGCGGACGGTCGTACGTCGTCAACGTCTCGGCGATGGAGGGCGTCTTCGGCCGCGGCTACAAGGGGGCCGGGCACCCGAACACCAATGCGGCGAAGGCGGCCATGAACATGGTCACGCGGACCAGCGCGACGGAGATGTTCCAGACCGACGGCATCCTCATGACCTCCGTCGACACCGGCTGGATCACCGACGAGCGCCCGCACTTCGACAAGCTGCGGCTGGCGGAGGAGGGCTTCCACGCGCCCCTCGACCTGATCGACGGCGCGGCCCGCGTCTACGACCCGGTCGTGCGTGGTGAGCAGGGCGAGGACGTGTACGGGGTCTTCCTGAAGGACTACGAGCCGGGCAAGTGGTAGGCACCGCTTGATCGTTGGCGGCTTCCGGCACCGGCGCCCTGCTGTTCGGGAAGGCGCCGGTGCGCGGGTGCCTCCGGCGCTATGGCCGAGGACGGGTGCGGGTCGCGGGCCCGCGCGGGTCTGCGTGGTTGCTCGCGCGGTTCCCCGCGCCCCTTCAGGCAGGCAGGTGTGCCGCTCGTACCCGGGTGCCGCCATCGACCACCAGGTCCGCTCCGGTCACCCACCGTGCGGCGTCCGAGCACAGCCACAGCACCGCCCCGGCCACGTCCTCCGGCTCCCCGATCCTCCCCAGCGGCAGCCCGGCGGCGATCTCCTCCTCCCGCGGCTCCCACATGAAGCGGGCCATCTCCGTGCGCACCAGCCCCGGGGACACCGAATTGACCCGCACCCGGGGTGCCAGTTCCCCCGCCAGCTGCTGGGTCAGGTGCAGCAGCGCCGCCTTGCTGGTGCCGTACGCGCCCACATCGGGTCCGACGTGCGCCGCGCCCTCCGTGCAGATGTTGACCACCGAGCCGCCGTGCTCCCGCATCCAGCCCCGCCACGCACACTGCGTCAGCCGCAGCGGTGCCTCGACGTTCACCGCGAACGCGTCCCGCCACGCCCCGGGATCGGCATCCATCAGCGGCCCGTACGGGCGATTGGTGGCCGCGTTGTTGACGAGGATGTCGAGCCGCCCGAACGTGCCGAGCGCCAGCCGGGTCAGCTCCCGGGCGTGCTCCGGCTCGGCGACACCGCCGGCCAGGCCGGTCCCGCCCAGCTCCGCGGCGGTACGCCGGACCTCGTCCGCGTCCCGCGCGCTCACGCACACCAGCGCCCCGGCCGCCGCGAGCGCCCCGGCCACCGCGCGCCCGATCCCGCGCGTGCCGCCGGTGACGACGGCCGCCCTGCCCCTGAGCCCGTACGACGACGTCATCGCCGTACCGTCTCATGACGGACCGTCAGTCGACAGCCCCGAGACGGGAGTTGCGGGCCGCGACCAGTTCCAGGACGGTCCGCCAGTCCTCCAGGACGCCCGCGTCGAACCCCGCCGTGCGGCTCTCCTCGTCGGCCTGCCGCAGCCGCAGCACGTCGTCGTCGGGGGTGCCGTCTCCGCGTACCAGGTGGTAGACCCGCTCCCCGAGCAGATTCCGTACCGCGTGCGCGGCGCCGTCGGCCGGGCCCAGCAGTTCCTCGATGCCGTGCACCAGGCCCGCGACCTGGAGTTCCTTGTCGGCGGGGCGGCTGCGGCGCAGCAGAGCCGCGGTCCGCAGTGCGTGCTGGTGCCGGCAGGCGTGCAGCAGATCCATCAGCTCCTCGACGCTGCGCAACTCCATGCGTCAGTCCTTCCGCGAGACAGCCGTTGTCCTGTGCCATCGGATCATGTCGAGTTTTCGACCCGGCCAACGCAACCTGAACTGCACAGCCTGTGAAGGGAGCGGAGGCCCGTCTATTCGAAGGTGTGTTCGCCAGCTTAGGCCGAGCGAGTGGAGCGCAAACGGTGCATCATGTTACGAACAGGTGTATTTGCGGGCGCCGGAAGTGCGGAGCGACTCGCGATAGTTACACCTTGTTTGCACTCCCTATCGAGCGGACCCGCGCTCATTTGGTTAATCTATAGGGGACGGACAGCAGTAAGGGGTCCCACCCACACCCACGGTCCGTCCCGGGACAAGCCGGTCGACAACGGCCTGCTCTCTTGTGAGGTACCGGCGCCACCGCGTCCGAACTGGCCTTCCATCCAGACCCGAGCGGGCGCCAAGCACCGGAACGCAGACTGTCCGGTACGCCCCGAGGGTGACCGACACATAAGGAGTGCGCGGTGACACCGGAGAAGACGAATCGCGAGCAGCGCCCCAAGGAACGCACGGAGCGCTCGGGCAGCCGGCCCGGACAGCTCGGCAGCCTCGACGTGTGGGCCCGGTCCGCCCCGATCCGCCTCGCGGGTTACGAGGAGGATCTCGCCGAGCCCCACATCCTGCCGAGCGTGGACTGACCGCGGTCGATAATCCGCGATCGCCGGGGCATGGGCGTGCGAGACTCACGCCCATGCAGATCAGAGCAGCCACCGCGGCCGACTGGCCGCAGATCTGGCCCTTCTGGCACCGGATCGTCGCCGCCGCCGAGACGTACGGCTGGGACCCCGACACCTCGGAGGAAGCGGCCCGCGCCCTGTGGATGAGCCCGGCGAAACGTGTCTACGTCGCCGAGGACCCCACCGGAGCCGTCGTCGGCTCCGCCTATCTCACCCCCAACTACGGGGGCCCCGCCGCGGACGTCGCCAACGCCGGCTTCATGGTCGACCCCGACCAGGGCGGCCGGGGCATCGGGCGGGCCCTCGCCGAACACGTCCTGGCCGAGGCCCGGGCGCACGGCTACCGGTCCATGGTCTTCAACGCCGTCGTCGAGACCAACCCCGCCGTCGCCCTGTGGACCTCCCTCGGCTTCACGGTCATCGGCACGGTCCCGGAGGCCTTCGACCATCCGAAACACGGACGGGTCGGCCTGCACATCATGTACCGCGCACTCTGAGCGCGGTCACGCCACGAGCGCCTCGGACACGGTCCACAGCCGGGCCGCGTTGTCCCGGTCCAGGGCGTACGACGCGACCCCGCCGACGGCACCGGCCCGCTCGGTGACCGGCTCGGCCTCCGCGCAGTCCTCGAAGTAGCGGCCGCTGATGCCCGCCACCGTCGGGGAGGCGGCCAGCAGCACCGAGGTCGCGGCGCCCTGCTCCACCGTCTTCTGCGGCGGCAGCGTAAGTTCGCCCGAGGCGATGAAGGCCTCGACCTGCTGCATGTCCATGTGCCGGGCCAGGTTGGTGTCGGCGATGTTGCCCGGCATCAGGGCGTTGGCGGTGATGCCGTCGGCCGCCCAGCGCTCGGCGGCGGCCACGGCGAACAGGATGTTCGCGGTCTTCGACTGCCCGTAGGAGGTCCACGGGTCGTAGGGGCGGAACCGGTAGTCCAGGTCGTCGAAGACGACCGGGGAGAAGAGATGGCCGGTGGAGCTGACCGAGACGATCCGGGCGCCGTTCGCCGCCGCCAGCGCCGGGTGCAGGCCGGTGGTGAGGGCGAAGTGACCGAGATGGTTGACGCCGAACTGCTGTTCCCGGCCGTCGGGGGTGCGGGTGACCTCCGACGGCGCCATCACTCCGGCGTTGTTGACCAGGATGTGCAGCGGGCCCTGCCAGTCGGCCACGAAGGCGGCGACCGTCGACCGGTCGGCCAGGTCGAGCCGGGCCACGGTCAGCTTGCCCGACTCCGGCGGCAGATCCGCCGCCAGGCGGGCCGCCACGCGGTCGCCCGCGTCGGTGTTGCGCACGGCCAGGGTGACGTCGGCGCCGGCCGCGGCGAGCGCACGGGCCGTCTCCACCCCGATCCCGGAACTGGCTCCGGTCACCACGGCCCGCCGGCCGTGCAGGTCGGCGCCGTCGACGACCTCGGCGGCGGTGGTGGTGGCGGAGAAGCTGCGGGGGGTTTCGGGTACGGACATGTGGGGTGTCTCCTGAGATGAGAAGTGGATCAGGCCGGACTGTGCCCGGCCCGGTTGCCTACCGGGACGCCGGCGTGTCGCCGACGGGAGTCCAGCGCTGGTCGCCGCCCTCGCGGGTGACCCGGCCGAACACCTCGTCCGTGAAGTGCCCGGCGGCGATCACCGTGTCCGGCCGCCCGAGCACCCGGTCGCGCACCTGGCGGGCCTGGTCGGGAGCGACGTCGGAGGCGAAGGCCAGGTCGGGGTCCGCTATCTGGGCGGGGGAGTGCACGATGTCCCCGACGATCCAGACCTCCTCGGTACCGGCGCCGGACGGGTCCCGCACGACGACCGCCAGATGGCCGGGGGTGTGACCCGGCGTGGCCTCGACGGTCACCCCGGGCGCGATCGTGTCGCCGCTCGCGACGAACTCGACGACACCGGTGAGCGGCTTGAGCACCGCCTCGGCGTCCGGTCCACCCAGGTCGGCTTCGCGCGTCGTCCAGTACTGCCACTCGGCCTCCGACATGAGGTGGCGGGCCCGGGTGAAGGTGAGACCGCTGGGCGCGTGCGCGGCCGGTACGCCGGGGAGCGGGGCGACATCGCTGGTCCAGCCGACGTGGTCGAGGTGCAGATGCGTGTAGACGACGGTGTCGATGTCGGCGGCGGACAGCCCTTCGGCGGCGAGGTTCCTGAGCAGCGCGCCCCCTTCGAGGCGGGCGACGCCGGGCACGTCCACATCGATCTTCCCGGTGGCCAGGTCCACGAGGATCCGCTGGTCCCCGGCCTGGATCAGGAACGACCCGAAGGTGAGGATCAACTGTCCGTCGGCGAGATGGCCGGGCCGGGTCGTCCAGTCCACGCCGGGGAAGAGGGCGTCGGGGTTGTGGGCGCCGAAACCGTCGGGGAGATAGGTGATCGTCGTGTCGCCGACGGAGATCCGGGATCGCTTGGCGGGCTGGGGCACGGTACTGAAGTCCTTTCGAGATGCTGCGGGTCGGGGAGGGAGGGCGCTCAGCCGCCCAGGGTGCCCATGTGCTCGGGCGCGTAGCGGTCGCCGGCGACCGTGCCGTGCGGGGCGACCGCCTCGATGGCGGCGAGGTCGGCGTCGGTGAGCGTCACCTCGGTCGCGGCGACGTTCTCCTCCAGGTAGCGGCGGCGCTTGGTGCCGGGGATGGCGACCGCGCCCTGGTGCTGGACCCAGGCGAGGGCGAGCTGACCGGCAGTGACGTTCTTCTCGGCCGCGATCCGGCGGACCTCGCGGACGACGTCGAGGTTGCGGTCGAAGTTCTCGCCCTGGAAGCGCGGGTCGGTACGGCGCCAGTCGTCCTCGGTGAAGTCGTCAGGGCTGGTGATCGCGCCGGACAGGAAGCCGCGACCGAGCGGGGAGTAGGCGACCAGGCCGATGCCCAGTTCCTTGAGGGTGTCCAGGACACCGTCGTGCTCGATGCCGCGCTCGAAGAGCGAGTACTCGATCTGGAGGGCGGCGACCGGGTGGACGGCGTGGGCCCGCCGGATGGTCCCCGCGGAGGCCTCGGACAGGCCGATGTGCCCGATCTTGCCCTCGGCGACCAGTTCCGCCATGGCGCCGACGGTCTCCTCGATGGGCACCTGGGGGTCGATCCGGTGCAGGTAGTAGAGGTCGACGTGATCGGTGCCCAGGTGCCGCAGCGAGCGCTCCAGCGCGTGCCGCACGTAGTCCGGCCTGCCGTTGAGGCCGACCAGCCGGCCGTCGTCGGTGATCTCCACGCCGGTCTTGGTCGCGACCACGGCGGCCTCCCGGCGCCCCGCCAGGGCCTTGCCGAGCAGCTGCTCGTTGACGAAGGGGCCGTAGCTCTCGGCGGTGTCCAGCAGGGTGACGCCCAGCTCCAGCGCCCGGTCGATGGTGGCCAGGGACTCGGTCTCGTCGGTGGCGCCGTAGAAGACGCTCATGCCCATGAGGCCGAGACCCTGGACGCCGACGGTCAGGCCCTGGCCGCCGAGTGCGCGCTGTTCCATGATGAGGTTCCCTCGATTCCATAACTAACTGGATAGATACCTTGACCGTAGACCTGCCCGCCGGCGATGTCAATAACTAGATAGTTACTGCTAGGGTGGTGGGCATGTCACGCGATTCCAGTGCCACCAAGGCCCGGCTGCTCGACGCGGCCTTCAGCGAATTCGCCGCCTACGGCATCGCCGGCGCCCGGGTGGACCGGATAGCCGAGGCCGCGGGGGCGAACAAGCGGTTGATCTACGTCTACTTCGGCAACAAGGAGCAGCTCTTCGACGAGGTGCTCCAGCGGGCGATGACGGCCGGCGCCGAGTCCGTGCCGTTCGACGTCGAGGACCTGCCCGGATACGCGGGCGCGATCTTCGACCACCTGGTGGCACGTCCGGACCTGATGCGCCTGCGGCTGTGGAAGCTGCTGGAGCGCCCCTCCGCCACCGGACTCGAACACGACGCGTTCCGCGACAAGGCGGCACTCGTGGCCGAGGCGCAGCGACGCGGCGACCTCGACGGGGACATGGCGCCCGACGACCTGCTGACCATGGTGCTCGCCGCGGCCCAGGCCTGGTTCTGGGCCGCCGAGGGCGTCGACCCCAAGGAGGTCAGCGAGTCCTGGCCGCAGGAGCGGCTGGCCCTGCACCGCGAGGCGGTCGTCGAGGCGGCCCGCCGGATGACCGAGCCCAAGAAGTCCTAGCCGACGGGCGCCGTCCGCTGCCACGGTCGTAGGGTCTCCAGTGTCTGGGCCACCGCCAGCAGGACCGCCTCCGAGCCCGGCCGTCCCACCAGCTGTACGGCACACGGGGCGCCCGAGGGCAGCGTGCCGAACGGCACCGACATCGCCGGCCAGCCGGTGAGATTCCAGGCCGGGGTCAGCGGTGAGTAGGCGGAGCCGGCCAGCGCGTTGCGCAGCCAGCCGCGCTCGTGCCAGGAGGCCGCCTGTGGGGCGCGGCGCGCCAGCGCCGGGGTGAGCAGCACGTCGTACTCGGCGAAGAACGGGGTGAGCCGGGCGCGCAGCCGCTCACGGGAGTCGCTCGCCCGGACCCCGCTCAGGAAACGGCGGCCGATCGCCGCGTGCACCCGGGTCCGCCGGGTCAGCAGCGCCGGGTCCAGCCCCGCCGCGTCCACGGCCGTCCCCGCGGTCCAGTGCCGGAGCGCGGTGACACCGATCGACATCGGGTACGGCGGCTCGGCCCGCCGCACCTGGTGCCCGGCGCCCGCGAGCAGCCCGGCCGCCTGCGCCACCGCGTTCGTATACGGCCTGCTCACGGTCGTCCCGGCCAGCGGGCTGCGCCGCGAGACGGCGATCCTCAGCGGAGTGCCCTGCGCGGTGTTCTCGAACCCCTTGTCGGCGAGGACCGAGAGCATCAGCCGGGCGTCCTCGACGCTGGTCGCCAGCGGCCCGTTCTCCGACATGCCGAACCAGTCGCCGTTGCCGATCCCGGCCGGGACCACCCCGAACCCCGGCTTGATGGTGACCAGGCCGCAGTTGGCCGCCGGGATGCGCAGCGAGCCCATGCCGTCGTTGCCGAGGGCGATCGGCGCCAGCCCGGCGGCGACCGCGGCCGCGCTGCCGCCCGAGGAGCCGCCCGCGCTGCGCAGCGTGTCCCACGGGTTGCGGGTGACGCCGTGGACCCCGTCGGTCGTACCGAAGACACACAGTTCGGGCACGTTCGTCAGCCCCACGACCACCGCGCCCGCCGCCCGCAGCCGGGCCACGGTGGCATGGTCGGCGTCGGCGGGCGTGTCCGGCGTCGCGGCCGAACCGTCCCGATGCGCCTCGTCGCGCACCGCCAGATTGTCCTTCACGGCCAACGGCACACCGGCCAGCGGGAGTTCACCGAGGCCGGCGCGGGCCGCGACCTCGTCCGCCTCGGCGAGCGCCGCCTCGGCCCGGACCTTCCGGAACGCGCCGAACCGCCCGTCAAGCCGCGCGATCCGCTCCAGATGCTCGGCCACCACCTCCCGGGGAGTGACCCGCTTCTCTCGTACGGCGGCGGCGATTTCGGCGGCGGTCCGGCCGACCCAGCTGGTCACGGGCGCTCCTGGGGGTGCGGGAGAGAGGCTTACTCGTCGGTACGAAAGGGCACTCTGCCTCGCGGCGGGCTTCCCGTCGAGAGCATCCGCCGCAGGACATGCGGGTGGAGTGTGCCGCGGGCCGACCGTCGGCGTCTGCGCTGTACCCGCAGATCATCCGACCACTTCCTCAACTCTCGCACGTGCACGCCCCATTGACAGGCTTCTGAGCCCGCTCAATCATCAGACATCCGATGAATGGAGCCGCGCATGAGCATGTCTCCCTATCCAAGACGCCAGGTGCTGGGGGCCGCGGCGGGCGTCGCCGCGGCGGCCGCCCTGCCGCTCGCCGTGACGACCCCGGCCCGCGCCGCCGAGCCCGCCGGGGCTCGCGCCGCCGGACCGGCCGATGCGGGTGCCGCGTCGCCGTGGGTCCCCGTCCCCACTCCGGTCCCCGTACCGCTCGACTCCCTCTACGACAACGACGGCATCGACACCGCCGACGCCCGGGGCGGTGACTTCGACGGCTCCGGCTACACGTTCCCGGGCGAGGAACTCCCGGCCGGCCGTATCGAGGTCGACGGCGTCCCCTTCGACTTCCCCGCCGCGACGGCGGGCGCCAAGAACAACGTTGTCGCGCTCGGCCAGCGCGTCGACCTCCCCAAGGGTCATTACCTGTCCGCCGTCTTCCTCACCGCCGGCAGCTACGGCAACGCCTCCGGCCGGGCCACCGTCCACTACGCCGACGGCACGACCACCACCGCCGGCCTGAGCGGCGGCGACTGGTACGCGGTGGGCGGCACACTGGCGGCGCCGTACCGCTACCAGCCGGACGGCGGCAAGGACCAGCACAGCGTCGGGATCGGCACCAGCGAGGTGTGGATCGACCCGCAGCGCGAGGCCGTCGCCCTCACCCTGCCGGTCGGCAACCCGGCCGAGGCCGGCCAGACCGCCCTGCACGTCTTCGCGCTCTCCCTCCAGCCCGTCGCCCAGGGGCGGGCGCTGGCGCTGCGCGACGCCCGCTCCACCGGCTCCCTGCTGGACGCCACCGGTGCCCAGAGCGTCGAGGCCACCGTCGTCAACGCGGGCACCGTCGCGATCCTGGCCCGCGACGCGGTGTCCGTACGCGTCGACGTCCCCGGCGCCCGTACCGTCGAGCCCGCCCGCATCCGCCGCCTGGACCCCGGCGAACAGGCACGCGTCCACGTCGGCATCCGCAGCCGTACCGGCACCGCGCCGGGCACCGAGCGGGACGGCACGGTGAGCGTACGCGGACATGACGCCCAAGTCACCGCCGCCCAGCGCACGTTGACGCTCGGCACCGCCGACTACCAGGCAGACGAGAGCTCGTTGGCCGGTCACCAGGCGCCCTACTGGTTCAACGAGGCAAAGTTCGGCATCTTCATCCACTGGGGCGTCTACTCGGTGCCCGCGTGGGCGCCGGTCGGGGTGCAGTACGCCGAGTGGTACTGGGACCAGATGCAGGACCCGAACAACCCCACCTACGCCTACCACCGGGACACCTACGGCGAGGACTTCGCCTACGACGACTTCATCCCGCGCTTCACCGCCGAGAAGTTCGACCCGCGGGCGTGGGTGGAGCTGTTCCGGGACGCCGGTGCCCAGTACCACGTACTGACCTCCAAGCACCACGAGGGCTTCGCCCTGTGGGACACCAAGGTCTCCGACCGCAATGCCGTGAAGATGGGCCCGAAGCGGGACCTGGTCAAGGAGCTGTTCGAGGCGTCCCGCCGGTACACGCCCGAACTCCACCGCGGCCTCTACTTCTCCATGCCCGAGTGGTTCAACCCCGACAGCCCCTGGATGGGCCACGCCCCGCGCAACCCGTACACGCTGGACCCGCTGCCGTACACCGGATACACCTCCGGCAAGGACTACGTGAGGGACTTCCAGGCCCCGCAGATGCTCGAACTGATCCACGGCTACGACCCGGAGATCATCTGGTGCGACATCGGCGGCGCGAACGACAGCGTCCACGTCCTCGCCGAGTACTTCAACCACGCCAAGAACCGGGCCCGTCCGGTCGACGTGACCGTCAACGACCGCTCGGGCATCGGCTTCCACGACTTCACCACGCCCGAGTACACGACGTACGCCGACACGGTCGTCGCCAAGTGGGAGGCCAGCCGCGGCCTCGACCCGCGCAGCTACGGCTACAACCGGGCCACCCCGGACGACGCCTACATGACCGCCGAGGAGGTCGTGCAGAGCCTGGTCGACATCGTCTCCAAGAACGGCAACTTCCTGCTTGACATCGGCCCGCGTGCCGACGGCACCATCCCGGAGATCATGCAGACCCGGCTGCGGGAGACGGGCGCCTGGCTCGCGGTCAACGGCGAGGCGGTCTACGGCACCACCTACTGGTCGCGCATGGCCCAGCTCGGCGAGGACCTGCGGTTCACCGTCCGCCCGAACGAGGCCTTCTACATCCACTCCCTGACCCGGCCCGGCGCCAAGCTCACCGTCGAGGCGCCTGTGCCGGTCCGGGCCGGCGACAAGGTGACCATGCTCGGCCACCACCGGCCGCTGACCTGGACCGTGGCAGGTGGAGCGCTGGTGATCGACGTACCCGAGTCGGCCCGGCGGGCGGGGGAGCACGTGTGGGTGTTCAAGGTGGAGTGGCACGGGTGAGGTAGGGAAGGAAGGGGCTGCCGCGGCTGTTCGGGGTCGCGGCAGCCCTGACGCCGCTGTCGGCGTACCGTCTAGCAGCGGGTGGCGGGTGCCGTGCTGCCCCGTACCGTCAGGCGGGGCACCGGCACCCGTACGGCCCGGGCCGAGCCGCCGTCCAGCAGGGCCGTCAGTTCGTGTGCCGCCACCCGGCCGAACTCGGCGCTGTCCCGGGAGAGCGCCGACAGCCATGGCTTGACCATGCGGCACAGGGCCGAGTCCTCCCAGGAGACGACGGAGACGTCCTCCGGGACCGAGTAGCCGAGCTCGGCGGCGGCCGCGACCCCGGCCACCGCCATCACGTCGTTGTCGTAGATCAGGGCCGTTGGGGGCGGGGTTGCACGCAGGACGCGGCGGGTGACGGCCGCGCCCTCGGCGTCGGAGTAGTCGGTGGTGACCGAGCGGACCTCGGAGAGCCCCCGGCCGTCCGCCTCCGTGCGCAGGGTGCGGATCCGGCGCTGGGTGTGGGCGAGGCCCGGCAGGCCCGCGATGTGCACGATCCTGCGGTGACCCAGTGCCGTCAGCTCGTCGACCACCGACGCCATCGCGGCCGCGTCGTCCGCCCAGACCGTCGAAAGACCGGGATGGCGTGCGTCGGGGGCGCCGCCGATCACCACCGCGGGCAGGCCGAGTTCGTCCAGCAGGTCGGGGCGGGGGTCGTCGGCGCGCGGGTCCACCATCAGGACGCCGTCGACGCGGTGTTCCGCCCACCAGCGGCGGTACACCGCGCACTCGTCGGCCGCGTCCTCGGCCATCTGGAAGAGCAGGCCGAGATGGCGCTCGGCGAGCACCTCCTGGATGCCGGAGACCAGTTGGAGGAAGAAGGAGTCCACACCCAGGGAGTGCGCGGGACGGGCGAGGACGAAGCCGACCGTGGCCGCGCCCTCGCCGGACAGGGCGCGGGCGGCCGTGCTGGGGCGCCAGCCGAGCTGCTCGGCGACCCGGTGCACCCGGGCCCTGGTCGTCTCGGAGACCCCGGGGCGGCCGTTGAGCGCGAAGGAGACCGCGCTCTCGGAGACTCCGGACCGGCGCGCGATGTCCTTCATCGTCGGCCGGCGCGCGGGGACGCGTTTCTCCGCCAACTCACTTCCTCATTCGGTCGGGACCGTGATCCGCTAATGCGCTTGAGTGCGAACACCCTAAAGCGTATTAGCGATCGACCGCAATACGCTTGTGACACCTTGCTGAGCTGGGGTTTAGTGCCACTAATGACTTTAGCTGTGCCGAATCCATTGACTCGTCGCGGAATCGGCGTGCAAGGTCTGGCGCGGCACCTCCCCGCCCCCGCTGCAAAGGAGCAACGGACCATGCGTATCTCCCGCAGAGCCCTCGCCCTCGCCGCTGCCGCCGTCCTCGCCCTGCCGCTGAGCGCCTGCGGTTCCGGGGAGGACGGCGGCGGCTCCACCGACGCCTCGGGCAAGGTCGAGGGCGACATCACCTTCCAGACCTGGAACCTGCGCGCGAACTTCAAGCCGTACTTCGAGGGCCTGGTCGCGGACTTCGAGAAGAAGTACCCGGACACCCACGTGAAGTGGATCGACCAGCCCGCCGAGGGCTACGCCGACAAGATCAGCGCGGACGCGGCCGGCGGCACCCTGCCCGACGTCGTCAACGTCTCCCCGGACCTCGCCGCCCCGCTCGCCAAGGCGGGCCTCGCCCTCGACCTCGACAAGGCCGCGGCCAAGTACAAGCCCGAGTACCTGGAAGGGGCCTGGGCCAGCCATCAGATACCGGGGATGAGCGGGACGTACGCCTTCCCCTGGTATCTGAACACCGGGCCGCTCTTCTACAACAAGGCCCTGTTCAAGCAGGCCGGACTCGACCCCGCGCAGCCGCCGAAGACCTACGACGACCTCTTCACCGACGCCCTGAAGATGGCGCAGCAGAGCGACGGGAAGGTCGCCACCCTCGCCAACGTCCCCACCATCGAGGACTTCGGGCGCTACGGCGTCGAGCTGATGGACAAGCAGGGCACCGGGTTCGCCTTCAACGACACCAAGGGGGTCGAACTGCTCACCAAGTACAAGGAGCTGTACGACGCCAAGGCGCTCGACCCGCAGGCGCTGACCGCGACCCCGGAGTCCTCCGGCAAGAAGTTCCTCACCGAGGCCGTCGCCATGAACCCCGGCAGCGCCCTCGACCTCGCCAACTTCCAGAAGCAGGCGCCGAACCTGTACAAGAACATCGGCATCACCGACCAGATCACCAGCACCGGGCACGTCAACATGTACGTGATGGGCGTGATGGTCAACGCGAAGACCAAGCACACGGCGGCCTCCGTGGCCTTCGCGCACTTCGTGACCGACGCGCACAACCAGATGTCCTTCGCCAAGAAGGTCGCCATCTTCCCCAGCACCGCCGGCTCCCTCGACGACCCGTACTTCACCAAGGAGGACGGCACCGACGAGACCCGGGTGCGGATCGCCGCCGCCAAGTCCTTGAAGACCGCGGTCAACTACACGCCGGTGCTGTTCAGCGACCAGATGAAGACCGCGCTGCGCAACGAGGTCGCCAAGGCCCTGCAGGGCAAGGAGAGCCCCAAGACGGCTCTGGACAACGCTGTCAAGGCCTGCGACCAGCTGCTCCAGCAGCAGGGCTGAGGGGCGGGCATGGCCGGCGTGTCCCGCGTGCGGCGTCAACTGCCCACCAGTCCGTGGCTGTTCGCCGCTCCCGGGCTGCTGGTCATCGGCGCCTTCGTGCTCTATCCCTTCGTCTCGACGGTGGTCAACTCCTTCACCGACCGCCGCACCCTGATACCCGGCCGGTTCGTCGGCCTCGCCAACTTCCGTGAGCTGATCCACGACGACATGTTCTGGACCGGCCTGCGCAACAGCACGCTGTACATCGTCGTGGTCGTGCCTGCCCTGGTCGTCCTGCCGCTGCTGCTCGCGCTGCTGGTCCAGAAGAACATCCCGGGCATCACCTTCTTCCGGTCCGCCTTCTACACCCCGGTCGTCGCCTCGATCGTCGTGGTCGGGCTCATCTGGGTCTGGCTCCTCGACGAACGCGGCCTGGTCAACTCCCTCCTGGAGACGGTCGGGATCGGCCGGATCGGCTTCCTCAGCGACCAGTGGCTGCTCCTGCTCAGCGCGATGGCGGTCACGGTCTGGAAGGGCCTCGGCTACTACATGATCATTTATCTGGCGGCGCTCGCCAACGTCCCGCGCGAGCTGCACGAGGCCGCCGCCGTGGACGGCGCGGGGGCGGTGCGCCGCTTCCTCTCCGTCACCGTGCCCGCCGTCCGCTCCACGATGGTGCTGGTCGCGGCGCTCTCCTCGGTCGCCGCCTTCAAGGTGTTCTCCGAGGTGTACCTGATGGCCGGGCCGGACGGCGGCCCGGCCGGCGAGGACACCACCCTCGTGATGCTCGTCCAGCAGACCGGCACCGGACTGACCGGCCGGGTCGGCTATGCCTCGGCGCTCTCCGTCGTGGTCTTCGTCGTCACCGTCGCACTGATGCTGCTGGTGCTGCGCGCCGACCGGAGGGACCGCCCATGAGCGCATCCCGGGCCCGCCTCACCGACGAGCACGGCCGCCGCATCCGGATCGGCGAACTGGTCCTGCGCTACGCCCTGTTGCTGCTCGTGCTGGCGGTCACCGTCGGACCGTTCCTGTGGCAGCTGTCCACCTCGCTCAAGGGACCGACCGAGGACATCTTCAGCTCGCCCCCGAGCTTCCTGCCCGAGCACCCCACCCTGCACAACTACCAGCGGGTCGCCGACACCATCCCCGTCTGGGACTACGCCCTCAACTCGCTGAAGGTGGCGGGCGCCAGCGTCGTCACCAACTGCGTCGGCTCGGCGCTCGCCGGATACGCCCTGGCCCGGCTGCGCTACCGGGGGCGCCGGATCGCCACCCTCGTCTTCATCCTCGCGATGCTCGTGCCGGTGGAGGGCATCATCATCGCCCAGTTCACCACCATGCGGGAACTCGGCCTCAACAACACCCTGATCGGCGTCGTGCTGCCCGGCTCGATCGGTGCCATGAACGTGCTGCTGATGCGTAACGCCTTCCTCAACCTGCCCTACGAGATCGAGGAGGCGGCCTACGTCGACGGCGCCGATGTCTGGCAGCGGTTCCTGCGGATCGCCCTGCCGTCGGTCAAGGGCACCGTCGCCGTCGTCGCGATCTTCGCCTTCATGGGCGCCTGGGACGACTTCCTGTGGCCGCTCATCGTGCTCAGCGACCCGTCCAGGTTCACCCTCACCATCGGCCTCAACTACCTGCACGGCACCTTCGCCAACGACGAACGCCTGGTCGCCGCCGGCACCGTGATCGCCGTGGCCCCGCTCATCGCCCTGTTCGCCTGCCTCCAGCGGTACTTCTTCCGCGGGGTGGGCGAAGGCGCCGTCAAAGGCTGAACCCCCGTTCCCGCAAGGAGACCGCATGCCTCCGGCCGTGCGCTTCGGCGTCAACTACACCCCCAGCGAAGGGTGGTTCCACCACTGGCTCGACTTCGACCTGGACTCCGTACGCGCCGACCTCGACTCGATCGCCGCGCTGGGACTCGACCACATCCGGGTCTTTCCGCTGTGGCCCTATTTCCAGCCCGACCGCACCCTGATCCGGCCGCGGGCCGTGGAGCAGCTCGTCGCCCTCGCCGACGCGGCCGCCGAACGCGGCCTCGACGTCAACGTGGACGGACTGCAAGGGCACTTGAGCAGCTTCGACTTCCTGCCGGCCTGGACCCGGACCTGGCACCGGCGCAACCTCTTCACCGACCCGGAGGTCGTGGCGGGGGAGGCCGCCTATCTCCGCACCCTGGCCGCCGCGCTCGCGGACCGGCCCAACTTCATCGGCATGACGGTCGGCAACGAGGTCAACCAGTTCGCCGCCGGCCCGCATCCGGATCCGGACCGGGCCACCGAGGAGGAGGCGGAGCGCTGGCTGGTACGGCTGCTGGCCGCCTGTGCCGAGGGCGCCCCCGGCCGGCTCCATCTGCATGCCTCCTACGACGCCGCCTGGTACCAGGACGACCAGCCCTTCACTCCCGCCCACTCGGCCCGCCTCGGCGAGGTCACCGCCGTGCACTCCTGGGTGTTCAACGGCACCGCCCAGCGCCACGGCCGCACCGCCCCGCAGACCGAGCAGCACGCCGCGTATCTGGTGGAGCTCAGCAAGGCCTGGGCCGAGGACGCGCACCGGCCGGTATGGCTCCAGGAGGTGGGCGCGCCCGCGCCGCTGATCCCCGCCGAGCACGCGGCCGCGTTCACCGAGGCGACCCTCACCGCCGTACTGGACTGCCCCGATCTGTGGGGCGTCACCTGGTGGTGCTCGCACGACGTCAGCCGGAGCCTCGCCGACTTCCCCGAACTCGAATACGGGCTCGGGCTGTTCACCAACGACCGCAAACCCAAGGACCTCGCGCACGCCCTCGCGGCGGCCGAGCCCAGGGCGGCGAAGGCGCGCGACACGGCGCTCGTGGTGCCCTCCGACCCGGCCCGGCGCTCCCGGTGCGCGCCCGGCGGCCCCATCTTCGACGCCTGGTTCCGGCTCGTCGCCGACGGCGCCCGCCCCACCACCGTCCTCGACACCCGCGCGGACGACCAGGACCATCTCGCCGCGCGTGGCATCACCGAGGTCGTCACTCCCGATCAGGTACTCCCCACCCCACCAGGAGGCACCGGCTCGTGAACCCCAGCAGACGTACCGTCCTGATCGCCGCCACCGCGGCGGCCCTGGCCCGCTCACTGCCGGCGACGGCAGCGACCGAGCCGGCGGCAGCGGCCGAGCCGGCGGCAGCGGCCGAGGCGGCGGCCGCCACCCCGCCGTACGCCGCCTACTGGTACCCGGACTCCTTCCCCTCCGGCAGCCCCGGCACCGGTATCACCTGGCACAGCCTGAAGAACTGGAGCGCGGCCACCGACGCCGACCTGGCCTTCAACGCCGCCTCCGTGCCGCTCGCCGCCCGCTTCACCCCGACCCCGGCCAACACCACCGCCCGCTCCGGGCAGGCCCGCGTCCAGGCGCTGGTGTCCTTCGGACCCACCTCCAGCAACCCCTCCCAGGGCGCGGCCACCGCCGACTACTACGCGCTCACCCACTGGTCCTACCTCGACGAGCTGGTCTTCTGGGGCGGCTCGGCGGGGGAGGGGATCGTCCTCGCCCCGAACGCGCCGATCGTGGACGCCGCCCACCGGCACGGCGTGCCCGTCCTCGGCAACATCTTCCTGCCGCCCACCGCCTACGGCGGCCAGCTGCAGTGGACCCGCGACCTGGTCCAGCAGGACGCCACCGGGCACTATCCGCTCGCCGCCCAGCTGGTCGCGGTGGCCGCCGCCTACGGCTTCGACGGCTGGTTCGTCAACGCCGAGACCGGCGGCGGCAACACCGCCCTCGGCACCGCCATGCTCGGTTTCATGACCGAGCTGAAGTCCCTCGCCGCCGCCCGGGGCCAGCGGGTGACCTGGTACGACGCGATGACCGTGAACGGGACGGTCAGCTGGCAGGGCGCCCTGAACAGCCAGAACCAGGCCTTCTTCCAGACCGCCGACGACATGTTCGTGGACTTCCGCTGGAGCACCTCGACGCTCGCCTCCTCGGGCACCAAGGCAGTCCAACTCGGCCGCAGCCGCTATGAGCTGTGGGCCGGTGTCGACGTCGAGTCCAACGGGTCCAGCACCTCCGTGAACTGGGACGCGATCGTGCCCAGCGGCTCGGCGCACGTCGCCTCGATCGGTCTCTACCGGCCCGAGTGGACGCGCAACCACCTCCCCGCGAGCCGCACTCCCGGCGACTTCCACGCCGCCGACGACCGGTTCTGGACCGGGCGGTCCCTGGATCCGTCCCGGCCCGACAGCACGGATCCCTGGCGGGCGCCGGCCGTGTCGGTGGCGGACCGGTCGACGGTGTCGGCGGTGCCGTTCGCGAGCGTCTTCAACACCGGGCACGGGCTGCGCTGGTACGAGGACGGCGAGGTCACCTCGGACACCGCCTGGAACCACCTCGGTCTGCAGGACCGGCTGCCGTCCCGGCGGTGGGCGGTGCGGACGGCGGGCACCGGGCCGGCCGTGACCTTCGACTTCGCGGACGCCTGGCGGGGCGGCAGCAGCGTGCTGGTGAACGGTGCGCTGGACCAGCCCGTGGTGCTGGACCTCTACGCGACCCAGCTGCCGATCTCGGCAGAGACGGTTGTCGAACTGACCTTCCGGACCGACTCTGGTGGCGTGGACGTCGAGCTCGCCGTCGCCACCGCCGAGCCGGGCAGCGCCGGTGCGGCACCGCCGTACACCTATCTGCCGGTGGACGCGGGCGACGGCTGGACGACCGCGACCGTCCCGCTCACCGGTCTCTCCGGCACCGTCCACGCCCTCGGTGTCCGGCTCACCGCGACCGGCGGGCCCGTGCAGTGGCGGCTCGGCGCCATAGCCGTACGGGAGGCGGTGAGCACCCCCGCCGCTCCCGCCGACCCGCAGGTCACAGCGGCCGACGGAGGTTCCCTCCGCCTCGCCTGGAGCGCGGCGCCCGGGGCCGTCGACGAAGCAATGGCGTCAGCCACACGGCACTACACCCTGCACCGGCTGCTCCCCGACGGCACCCGGCGCTTCCTCGGCGCCACCGGCCAGCGGGCCTACTACCTGACCGGGCTCCAGCCGGAGCAGGGCGAGGCGACGGCACGGTTCGAAGTGCGTGCCGTAGGGGAGCTGTACACCTCGTCGGACCCCGTGACCGTCACGCACACCTGGTAACCGGTAACGAACAAACGGAGCACCCCACATGCATGACGACCGCAGCTTGGTGGAAGCCCGCCTCAGGCGCGTCCTCGACGAGCGCATCCGCCCCGCCGTGTACCCCGAGTCCGTGCCGCTCGACGTCGCCGTGTGGCACGCGCCCGGCGAGCCCGTGCCGGTCGACGAAGGGCTCGCGGCCGAGCCCGGGCCGATCGAGGTGGGCGCCCGGTGGGGTGCTCCGTGGGGCACCAGCTGGTTCCGGGTGACCGGAACCGTCCCCGAGGAGTGGGCCGGGCGGACCGTGGAGGCCCTGCTCGACCTCGGATTCGACGAGAACATGCCCGGCTTCCAGTGCGAGGGCCTGGTCTACCGGCCCGACGGCACCCCGGTGAAGGGCCTCAACCCGCGCAACCAGTGGGTCCGGATCGGCGCCCCGGTGGCGGGCGGCGAGCAGGTGCGGCTGCACATCGAGGCCGCCTCCAACCCCGTCATCCTCGACTACCACCCCTTCCGGCCCACCTGGCTGGGCGACAAGGACACCGCCGGGCACGAGCCGCAGTACACGCTCACCCGGATGGACCTCGCCGTCTTCGACGAGACCGTGTGGCAGCTGGTGCTCGACCTGGAGGTGCTCGGCGAGCTGATGGCCGAGCTGCCGGCGGACGCACAACGCCGCTGGGAGATCCTGCGCGCGGTCGAGCGGGCCCTGGACGCCATCGACCTCCAGGACGTCAACGGCACGGCGGAGCAGGCGCGTGCACGGCTCACCGACGTCCTGTCCGTCCCCGCGGCCCCCTCCGCGCACCGGATCAGCGCGGTCGGTCACGCGCACATCGACTCGGCGTGGCTGTGGCCGTTGCGCGAGACGGTCCGCAAGGTGGCCCGTACGACCGCCAACATGACCGCCCTCATCGAGGACGAGCCCGATTTCGTGTTCGCCATGTCCCAGGCCCAGCAGTGGGCGTGGGTGAAGGAGCACCGGCCCGAGGTGTGGGCGCGGGTGAAGAAGGCGGTCGCGGACGGGCGGTTCGTGCCGGCCGGGGGGATGTGGGTGGAGTCGGACACCAACATGCCGGGTTCGGAGGCGATGGCCCGTCAGTTCGTGCACGGGAAGCGGTTCTTCCTGGACGAGTTCGGCGTCGAGAACGACGAGGCGTGGCTGCCGGACACCTTCGGCTTCGCCGCCGGGCTCCCGCAGATCATCAGGGCGGCGGGCTCCACCCGGCTCCTCACCCAGAAGATCTCCTGGTCCCAGACGAACAAGTTCCCCCACCACACCTTCCAGTGGGAGGGCATCGACGGCACCCGGATCTTCACGCACTTCCCGCCCGTCGACACCTACAACTGCTCCATGAAGGGCAGCGAACTCGCCCACGCCACCCGCAACTTCAAGGACAAGGGCCGCGCCCGGCACTCCCTCGCGCCGACCGGCTGGGGTGACGGCGGCGGGGGCACGACCCGGGAGATGGTCGCGAAGGCGGCCCGGGTACGGGACCTGGAGGGCTCGCCGGCGGTCGTCTGGGAGACGCCGACGGAGTTCTTCCGGAAGGCGGAGGCCGAATACCCGGACCCGCCCGTCTGGGTGGGCGAGCTCTATCTCGAACTCCACCGTGCCACCCTCACCAGCCAGGCCAGGACCAAGCAGGGCAACCGGCGCAGCGAACACCTCCTGCGGGAGGCCGAGATGTGGGCGGCGACAGCCGCCGTGCGGACCGGGTTCGCCTACCCGTACGAGGAGCTGGACCGGATCTGGAAGACGGTCCTGCTCCACCAGTTCCACGACATCCTGCCCGGTTCCTCGATCGCGTGGGTGCACCGCGAGGCCCGGGCGACCTATCAACGGGTCGCCGCCGAACTCGACGAGATCATCGACGCGGCACAGCGGGCCCTGGCGGGGGAGGGCGACCGGCCCCTCCTGTTCAACGCGGCGCCGCACGGTCACCACGGCATCCCCGCCGGGGGCGCCGGCGAGGAGCAGCGGCCCGAGGAGGTGACGGTGTCGGAGCGGCCCGGGGGCGGCCGGATCCTCTCCAACGGCCTGCTGCGGATCGAGATCGACGCCCGGGGCCTGGTCGTGTCCGCGTACGACCTCGCCGCCGACCGGGAGACCATCGCCCCCGGTGCGGCCGCCAACCTGCTCCAGCTCCACCCGGACTTCCCGAACATGTGGGACGCCTGGGACGTCGACGCCTTCTACCGCAACGCGGTCACGGACCTCACCGACACCGATGAGTTGTCGGTCGGCGAGGACGGCCGTTCGGTCCGCATCGCACGGTCCTTCGGCTCCTCCCGCGTCACCCAGGTGCTGTCGCTGCCGCCGGGCGAGCGCCGGCTGCTGATCGACACGGAGGTGGACTGGCACGAGACGGAGAAGTTCCTGAAGCTGGCCTTCCCGCTGGACCTGCACGCCGAACGCTATGCGTCGGAGACCCAGTTCGGCCACTTCCACCGCCCGACCCACACCAACACGTCATGGGAGGCGGCGAAGTTCGAGGCCTGCAACCACCGCTTCATCCACCTGGACGAGCCGGGCTGGGGTGTGGCGATCGTCAACGACTCCACGTACGGCCACGACGTGACCCGCGCGGTCCGTACGGACCGCGACCGGGGCACGACGACCACGGTCCGCGTCTCCCTGCTGCGCGCCCCGCGCTTCCCCGACCCCGAGACCGACCAGGGCGTCCACCGCTTCCGGCACGCGCTGGTGCCGGGCGCGGGAATCGCGGACGCGGTGCGGGAGGGCTGGCGGATCAACGTGCCGGAGCGCCGGCTGACGGGTGCGCGGGAGGTGGCCCCGCTGGTCACGGTCGACAACGACGCGGTCGTCATCACGGCGGTGAAGCTGGCCGACGACGGCAGCGGGGACGTGGTCGTGCGGTTCCACGAGGCGCACGGGGGCCGGGCACGCGCGACCCTGACGACGGGCTTCGAGATCGCGGAGGTCCGGGCGACGGACTTGCTGGAGCGACCGTTGCCTGAGCAGGCGGAGCACGTGGGTAACACTGTCAAGCTGCAACTGCGTCCGTTCGAACTGAAGACGCTGCGCTTCACGCCCCTTTAGGGGCGCGGGGCTGTATCGATATGCGGCTACCGCCGCGTGGGCGCGACCAGCCACAACGCACCCGCACCCGAAAACCCTCGGCCTACCCCCGTAGCTGCACCCGCAACCACTGCTCCACCTCACCCACATGCGAAGCCGCCGCAGCCCTCGCCGCCTCCGGATCCCGGGCGACGAGGGCCCGGTGGATCGCCGCGTGCTCCCGCCGCGTCCGCGCGAACGCCCCCTCTTCCTGAAACCCCCGCCACACCCGGGCCCGGAACGTCCGCGACGACAGCCCCTCCAGGATCGCGGCCATCGTGTCGTTCCCGGCGGCGCCGGCGATCACCCGGTGGAACGCGAGGTCGTGGGCGAGGATCTCCTCCGGGTCGTCCGTGGCGTTCATCGCCGTCAAGTGCTTCTCGACCTCGGCCAGTTGATCGGCCGTGATCCGCGCGGCGGCCAGCGCCGTCGCCGTCGACTCCAGGACCCGGCGTACCTCCAGCAACTCCACCAGCTGCGGCCCGCGTGACAGATCGGCGACCACCCCGAACGTCTCCAGCAGGTCACCCGCCTCCAGCTGGGTGACGTAGATGCCGGAGCCGTGCCGGGCCTCCAGGACGCCCAGGACCGTCAGCGCGCGGATCGCCTCGCGCATGGAGCTGCGGGACATGCCCAGCTGGGCGGCGAGATCCCGTTCCGTCGGCAGCCGCTGGCCCGGCTCCAGGCGGCCCTCCCCGATCATCGCCTTGATCCGCTCGATGGCGCGCTGCGTCACCGTGCCCTTCTGCGGGGCCGGCCCGTCCACACCGCTCGCGTCCACACCGTTCCTCCTGTCGCCGGTGCGCCGCAGTCTAACCAGCGATGTGGTCGGACCACTACGGCGCGAATCGCCGAAAAAACGCGTCCGGAGGGTGTTGAAGGCGCCGAGTGGTCTGATAAGTATGCGGGCATCTGCTCGAACACGCTCGATGAGGAGCTGCCAGATGCCCGGCAGAACACTGGGGAAGCGGAACAGGTACCGGATCATCGGCGCGACGGCCGTGGCCGTCGGCGCCTCGCTCGTGCTCGCCGCATGCGGCAGTACCAAGGACACCGGCAGCGGCAGTGCCGGAGGCGGCGGCACCGGCAAGGTCGGGGTGATCCTGCCCCTGCTGACCTCGCCGTTCTGGCAGTCGTACAACGACTACGTGCCCAAGATGGCGAAGTCGGAGGGTGTCGAGGCGCTGAAGACGGTCAACTCCAACAGCGACCCCTCCCAGCAGATCACCGACATCAACAACGAGCTGAACCAGGGTGTGAAGGGGCTGGTCGTCGCCCCGCTGGACAGTGCGGCCATCGAGGCGGGTCTCGACCAGGCCGAGCGCAAGGGCGTGCCGGTGGTCGCCGTGGACGTGGCGCCCGACAAGGGCAAGGTCGCCATGGTGGTGCGCGCCGACAACGTCGCGTACGGCACCAAGGCCTGCGAGTACCTCGGCCAGCACGTCACCAGCGGCAAGGTCGTGCAGATCATGGGCGACCTGGCCTCGGTGAACGGCCGGGACCGCTCCGAGGCGTTCCGGGACTGCGTGAAGACGAAGTACCCGAAGCTCAAGGTGCTGGAGATCCCCGCCAAGTGGGAGTCCGACACGGCCGCGTCCAAGCTGGACACGCTCCTCAACGCCAACCCCGACATCAAGGGCATCTACATGCAGGCCGGCGGTGTCTACCTCGCCCCGACCCTGCAGACCCTGAAGTCCAAGGGCATGCTCAAGACGGCCGGGCAGAGCGGGCACATAGCGATCGTCTCCAACGACGGCATCCCGCAGGAGTTCGACGCCATCCGCAAGGGCGAGATCGACGCGACCGTCTCCCAGCCCGCCGACGCCTACGCCAAGTACGGCATGTACTACATCAAGGCGGCGATGGAGGGGAAGACGTTCAAGCCCGGCCCGACCGACCACGACTCGACGATCGTCAAGCTGCCCAGCGGCATCCTGGAGGACCAGCTCCCCGCGCCGCTCGTCACCAAGGACAACGTCGACGACCCGAAGCTGTGGGGCAACACGGTCAAATGAGCACGCCACTTGTTGAGGCCCGGGACATCGTCAAGCGGTACGGCCCCACCGTCGCCCTCGCCGACGGCCGGCTCACCGTGCTGCCCGGCGAGTCCCACGCCCTCGTCGGCCGCAACGGCGCCGGCAAGTCCACCCTGGTCAGCGTCCTCACCGGCCTCCAGGCCCCGGACGAGGGCACGGTCCGTTTCGACGGCGAGCCCGCGCCTCCGCTCGCCGACCGGGACGCCTGGCGGAGCAAGGTCGCCTGCGTCTACCAGAAGCCCACCGTCGTACCCGAGCTGACGGTCGCCGAGAACCTGTTCATCAACCGGCAGCCGCTGCACCGGGGTCTCATCAGCTGGCGGCGGCTGAGGAGCGAGGCGGCCGCGCTGCTCGACACCTGGGACGTCCATGTCGACCCCGAGGCGCGCACCGCCGACCTCAAGGTCGAGGACCGCCAAATGGTCGAGATCGCGCGGGCGTTGAGCTTCGGCGCCCGGTTCATCGTGCTCGACGAGCCGACCGCCCAGCTCGACAACCGGGAGATCGAGCGGCTGTTCAGCCGGATGCGGGCGCTCCAGGACTCGGGCGTGACCTTCCTGTTCATCTCGCACCACCTCCAGGAGGTCTACGAGGTCTGCCAGACCGTCACCGTGCTGCGCGACGCCCGCTGGATCACCACCGCGTCCGTCGCCGAACTCCCGCGCCGGGCCCTGGTGGAGGCCATGGCGGGGGAGTCGATCGCCGAGCAGGACCACAGCCGCGAGGCGGTGGCGGACGAGTCCCCCGTCGTGCTGGACGCGCGGGGGCTGACTTCGCCGACCTACCAGGACATCGACCTCACCGTGCGCCGGGGCGAGGTCGTCGGGATCGCCGGATCCAGCGGCAGCGGCAAGATCGAGCTGGCGGAGTCCTTCGCCGGGCTGTACACCCCGACCGCGGGAGCCGCCCGCCTCGACGGCGAGGGGCTGCCGTTCGGCGATGTGAAAGCCGCCCTGAAGGCCGGCGTCGGCTGTGTGCCGCGCGACCGGCACGGGCAGGGACTGGTCTTCGGCATGAGCATCGGCGACAACGCCACCATGAGCGTCCTCGACCGGCTCGGCCGCTTCGGTTTCATCGCCGGCGACCGCAAGCGCCGCTTCGCCGACGAGCTGATCGAGCGCCTCGACATCCACACCGAGGGACCCGAGCAGCCCGTCTCCGACCTGTCCGGCGGCAACGCGCAGAAGGTCGTCATGGCCCGCGCCCTCGCCTCCGACCCCCGGCTGCTCGTCCTGATCAACCCCACCGCGGGCGTCGACGTGAAGTCCAAGGAGTCGCTGCTCGCCCGCATGGACAACGCCCGCGAGGACGGCACCGCCGTGCTGGTCGTCTCCGACGAACTCGACGACCTGCGCCGCTGCGACCGCGTCCTCGTCCTCTTCCACGGTCGCGTCGTCGCCGAGCACCCGGCGGGCTGGCGCGACCACGAGCTGATCGCCTCCATAGAAGGAGTGGACTCCATGCCCGCAGGAGCCGGCTCCCCGGCCGAAGGAGTGGACCATGGCTGACACGAAGGCCCCGTCGGCCTCGACCGCCGGCCCCGTGCGCGTTCCCGACGCCCGAGCCGCCAAGACCGTGCTGCTCCGCCGGGTCCGTGAACTCGCCCTAGTTCCCGCGCTGTTGGTTCTCCTGATCCTCGGTGCGATCGTCAACGACTCGTTCCTCACCGAACGGAACCTGATCTCCATCCTGGGCGCCTCGGCGGCCCTGGCGATGGTGGTCCTCGCCGAGTCGCTGATCCTGATCACCGGCAAGATCGACCTGTCCCTGGAGTCGGTGGTCGGCATCGCCCCCGCCGTCGGCGCCCTGCTGGTGCTGCCCACCGCGGAGTCCGGCTGGGGCACCGGGTGGCCGGCCGGGCTCGCCCTGGTCGCCGTCCTCGTCGTCGGCGGCGTCATCGGCGCCTTCAACGGCGTCCTGGTGGTGAAGTTCAAGCTCAACGCCTTCATCGTCACCCTCGCCATGCTGATCGTGCTGCGCGGGCTGCTCGTCGGCGCCACCAAGGGCAAGACGCTGTTCGGCATGCCCGACGCGTTCTTCTCCCTGGCCACCTCCACCTTCCTGCGGGTTCCGCTGTCGGTGTGGCTGGCCGCGGTCGCCTTCGGCGTGGCCGGGCTGATCCTCAAGTACCACCGGGTCGGCCGCGCCCTGTACGCGATCGGCGGCAACGCGGAGGCGGCCCGCGCGGCCGGTATCCGCGTCGACCGGGTGGTGCTGGGCGTCTCCGTCGTCGCGGGTGTCCTCGCCTCCGTCGGCGGGATCATGCAGACCGGCTACGTCGGCGCGATCAGCGCCAACCAGGGCAACAACATGATCTTCACGGTGATGGCGGCGGCGGTGATCGGCGGCATCAGCCTGGACGGCGGCAAGGGCACCATGTTCGGCGCCCTGACCGGCGTACTCCTCCTGGGGGTCGTCCAGAACCTGCTCACCCTGGCGCAGGTCCCGTCGTTCTGGATCCAGGCGATCTACGGCGGCATCATCCTCGTCGCCCTCATGATCGCCCGTGTCACCACGGGACGGGCCCAGGACTGATCGACCCGCGTCCCGAACTACCCCCGACGGAAAGGCAATCCGTGTCCCCGAGCCCCGGCCCCTCCAGTCGCGTCACCGCGCTCGAGACCTACGACATCCGCTTCCCCACCTCGCGCGAGCTGGACGGCTCCGACGCGATGAACCCGGACCCCGACTACTCGGCGGCCTATGTCGTGCTGCGCACCGACGCGGCCGACGGGCACGAGGGACACGGGTTCACGTTCACCATCGGGCGGGGCAACGACGTCCAGGTCGCCGCGATCGACGCGCTGCGAAACCATGTGCTCGGCCGCCCGGTCGACGAGATCTGCGACGACCCCGCAACCCTCTACCAGGACCTGATCGGCGACAGCCAGCTGCGCTGGCTCGGCCCCGAGAAGGGCGTGATGCACATGGCGATCGGGGCGGTGACCAACGCGGTGTGGGACCTGGCCGCGCGCCGGGCCGGCAAGCCGCTGTGGCAGCTGCTCGCCGACGCCGAACCCGAGTGGATCGTCCGGCAGATCGACTTCCGCTACCTCACCGACGCCCTCACCCCCGAGGAGGCCCTCGGTATCCTCCGGCGCGCCCGCGAAGGCGCCGACGAGCGCCGGGCCCGGCTGCTGGAGATCGGCTTCCCCGCCTACACCACCTCCGCCGGCTGGCTCGGCTACGACGACGAGAAGCTCACCCGGCTCGCCGCCCAGGCGGTCGCCGACGGCTTCCGGCAGATCAAGCTGAAGGTCGGCGCCGACCTGGAGGACGACATCCGGCGCTGCCGGGTGGCCCGCGCGGTGGTCGGCCCGGACATCCGGATGGCCATCGACGCCAACCAGCGCTGGAACGTCGACGAGGCGATCCGCTGGACCAAGGCGCTCTCCGAGTTCGACCCGTACTGGATCGAGGAGCCCACCAGCCCCGACGACATCCTCGGCCATGCCGCCATCCGCCGGGCGGTGACCCCGGTCAAGGTCGCCACCGGCGAACACGTGCAGAACCGCATCGTGTTCAAGCAGCTGCTCCAGGCCGGCGCCCTCGACATCGTCCAGATCGACGCGGCCCGGGTCGCCGGCGTCAACGAGAACCTCGCCATCCTGCTGCTCGCCGCCAAGTTCGGTGTCCCCGTCTGCCCGCACGCGGGCGGTGTCGGACTGTGCGAACTCGTCCAGCACCTCTCGATGTTCGACTACCTCGCGGTCGCCGGCACCACCGACGACCGGGTCATCGAGTACGTCGATCATCTGCACGACCACTTCCGCGACCCGGTGGTGATCAGGGAGGGTCACTACACGGCACCCACCGCACCGGGCTTCTCCGCCGCCATGCGACCGGAGTCCATCGCGGAGTACACCTATCCGGGCGGCACCTTCTGGGCCGCCGACGCACAGACGCAGACACAGACGCACACGCAGAAGCAGAAGGGACAGGCGGCATGACCGACTTCGAGGGCCTGAAAGCACTGGTCACCGGCGGGGCCTCCGGGATCGGCCGGGCCACCGCCGAACTCCTCGCCGAGCGCGGCGCCCAGGTCGCCGTCCTTGACCTGGACCCGTCGGCCGTCGAGAAGCCGCTGCTCGGCTTCCGGGCCGACGTCACCGACGACGCCTCCGTGCGTACGGCCGTGCAGAGCGCGGTGGAGGCCCTCGGCGGCCTCGACGTGCTGGTCAACAACGCCGGCATCGGCGCCCAGGGCACGGTCGAGGACAACGACGACGACGAATGGCGCCGCGTCTTCGACGTCAACGTCCTCGGCATGGTCCGCACCGCCCGCGCGGCCCTCCCGCACCTGCGCGCCTCGGACTACGCGGCGATCGTCAACACCTGCTCCATCGCCGCCACCGCAGGGCTGCCGCAACGCGCCCTGTACAGCGCCACCAAGGGCGCCGTGTACTCGCTCACCCTGGCCATGGCCGCCGACCACCTGCGCGAGGGCGTCCGCGTCAACTGCGTCAACCCCGGTACGGCGGACACCCCGTGGGTCGGCCGCCTCCTCGACAAGGCTCCCGACCCGGCCGCCGAACGTGCCGCCCTGGCGGCCCGCCAGCCCTCCGGCCGCCTGGTCTCCGCCGCCGAGGTCGCCGGCGCCATCGCCTACTTGGCGAGCCCGCTGTCCGGCGCCACCACCGGCACCTCCCTTGCCGTCGACGGCGGCATGCAGGGCCTCAGGCTGCGCCCGGCGGGCCAGTGAGCACCCTCGGCCGAAGCGGCGTCCGGGTCGGCCCCCTGGGCCTCGGCGCCGCCGTGATCGGCAACCTGTACACCGAAGTCCCCGACCAGCAGGCCCACGACACGGTCACCACCGCCTGGCAGCAGGGCATCCGCTACTTCGACACCGCACCCCACTACGGCCTCGGCCTGTCCGAACGGCGGCTCGGCGAGGCGCTGCGGGAGTACGACCGGGACGCCTACGCCCTCTCCACCAAGGTCGGCCGCCGCCTGGAGCCGGGGCCCGGGGACGGCGACGACCTCGCCCACGGCTTCGCCGTGCCCGACACCTACCGCCGGGTCTGGGACTTCAGCGCCGACGGCATCCGCCGCACCCTGGAGGCGAGCCTGGAGCGACTCGGGCTCGACCGGGTCGACGTGGTCTACCTCCACGACCCCGACGACCACGCCGAACAGGCCTTCCACGAGGGCTACCCGGCCCTGGAGAAGCTCCGCTCCGAGGGCGTCGTCGGTGCGATCGGCGCCGGCATGAACCAGACGGCCATGCTCACCCGGTTCGTCCGCGACACCGACATCGACGTGGTGCTGTGCGCCGGCCGCTACACCCTCCTCGACCAGAGCGCCCTGGCCGATCTGCTCCCGGCCGCCGAGGAACGCGGTACGTCGGTGGTGATCGGCGGGGCCTTCAACTCCGGCCTGCTGGCCGACCCCAAGCCGGCCGCCACCTACAACTACGCCCAGGTCTCCGACGAGTTGCTCGCCCGCGCCCTGCGCCTGAAGGCACTCGCCGAACGGTACGGCAGCACGCTCCGCGCGGCCGCCCTCGCCTTCTGCGCCGCCCACCCGGCCGTGGCGAGCGTGCTGGTCGGTGCCCGCTCGGCGGCGGAGATCGCGGACGGGGCACAGCAGTTCGCCACCCCGGTCCCCGCCGCCTTCTGGCAGGAACTGCGCGACAGCGGACTCCTGCGCGCGGACACCCCGCTCCCGGCGGAGGAGCCGTCATGAGAGCCGCCCTGCTGCTCGACATCGTCCACGACCACTCCGAGGCAGGCACGGACACCGGTCTGCCCGTCGCAGGGGAGCTGCCATGACCGTCGACGCCCACCACCACGTCTGGGACCTCTCGGTACGGGACCAGGACTGGATCACGGGACCGGAACTCCAGCCGCTCAGAAGGAACTTCACCGTCGAGGACCTCGAACCCGAGGCTCGGGCGGCCGGTGTCACCCGCACGGTCCTCGTCCAGACGGTCACCGTCCCGGAGGAGACCCCCGAGTTCCTGGCCCTGGCCGACACCCACGACCTGGTCGCCGGCGTCGTGGGCTGGACCGACCTGACCGACCCGGCGATCGCCGACGAACTCGCCCGACTCAGCGAACTCCCCGGCGGTGCCTACCTGAAGGGCATCCGCCACCAGGTCCAGGGCGAACCGGACCCGGAGTGGCTGCTGCGCCCGGACGTCCACCGGGGCCTGGCCGCGATCGCCGACGCAGGCCTCGTCTACGACCTGGTCGTACAGGCCCACCAGCTGCCGGCCGCCGTCAAGGCGGCCGACTCCCACCCCCAGCTCACCTTCGTACTCGACCACCTGGGCAAACCGCCGATCGCCTCCGGAGACCTCGACCCCTGGGCCACCGCGGTACGCGCCCTCGCCGCCCTGCCCAACACCGTGTGCAAACTCTCCGGCATGGTCACGGAGGCCGACCCCGCCTCCTGGACGGTCGAGGACCTCCGCCCGTACGCCGAGACGGTCCTGGACGCCTTCGGCCCGGACCGCCTGATGTTCGGCTCGGACTGGCCGGTGTGCGTCCTGGCCGGGACGTACGCCGAAGTCTTCGACGCGGCACAGCAGCTGATCGGCCCCGGCGAACGCACCCGTGTCTTCGAGACCACCGCCACCCGCGTCTACGGCCTCTGAGCCGCCCCCGCCAGCCGCGTCGGCGGCATGAACTCCCGCACGTAGGTCCGCTCCCAGCACGCGCCCGTCTCCCGCAGCTCCCGCCAACTGGTGTAGCGGTAGCGGAAGAGGCGGGCGCGGACGAAGCGCGGGGGGCGGTCGGGCGGGAAGGGGGAGCGGCGCAGCAGCCGTAGCGTGTCGCGGTCGTTCTCCAGGAGGCGCTCCATCAGGCCGCCGAACCAGTCGCCGGCGTACGCGGGGGAGAGGGCGGCGAACCACATCAGCCAGTCCAGGCGCAGGTGGTAGGGCGCGAACTGGCGCGGCCAGTGCCGTGGATCGCCGGGCTTGCCCTTGAACTCGTACTCCCGCCAGTCCGCGTCCTCGCGCGGTGCCTCGTCCAGCGTGCCCTCGACCACCACCTCGTACCGCACCCGGCTGACACTGCCGAACGCGCCGTAGGTGTTGACCAGGTGCAGCGGGTCGAAGGAGCGGTTCATGACCTGGCGGCGCGAGACCATGTTCACCACCGGGCGGTAGCTCAGGAAGAGCAGCAGCGCGGCCACGGCGAGGACGACGATCTCGTACCAGAGCGGGGCCGGCGGCGCGGAGGTGTGGTCCGCGGGGAGCCGGAGCGCCGAGAGGGCCAGCACGATGGTGATCCAGTTCAGCCAGGAGAAGTTGCCGGAGACCACCAGCCACAGCTGGGTGAGGATCATCAGCGACGCGGCCGCCGTCGCGATCGGCTGGGGGGTGAACAGCAGGACGGGGACCACGAGCTGGGTGACGTGGTTCGCGGCCACCTCCGCCCGGTGCACCGGCTTCGGGAGGTGGTGGAAGAACCAGCTCAGCGGGCCCGGCATCGGCTGGGTCTCGTGGTGGTAGTCGAGGCAGGTCAGCTTGCGCCAGCAGGCGTCCCCGCGCATCTTGATCAGACCCGCCCCGAACTCCACCCGGAACAGGATCCAGCGCAGCAGGAACAGGACGACGACCGGCGGGGCCACCTCGTCGTTGCCGAGGAAGACGGCGAGGAAACCGACCTCCAGGAGCAGCGACTCCCAGCCGAACGCGTACCAGGTCTGGCCGACGTTGACGATCGAGAGATACAGGGCCCAGGGGACCAGCCACAGCACCATCGCGGCCCACAGCGGGAGCCGGGAGTCCAGCCCGGCCAGCAGCGCCGCCGACACCGCGCAGCCCGCCCAGGCGCAGGCCGCGAAGAAGCGGTCCGAGTAGTGCAGGTAGAAGAGGCTCGGCGCCCGCCGGAAGGGGACCCGGTCGACGAACCTCGGGATCGGCAGCATCCCGCGCTCGCCCAGCAGGGCCCGGAACTGGAGCGCCGCCACCAGGAACGCGACGAGATACACGCCGGCCAGCGCCCGCTGGAAGACCAGCCGGCTCAGCCAGTACCCGGATGCGGTGAACCAGTCCACGGCCGTGCGCCCCTGCCTCTCTCCGGCCTGCGGCCCCGGTGTCGGGAAAGGGCCTGTCACCCTGTGTACCGCGTCTGTCCGGCCGCGTAACCCGAGCGGGTGAAGTGGACAATATGTGAGAAATTGCCCGGTTGGGGTTCCCCTGGCAAGGTGGCCCCATGGCTGATCGGGGAGCGAGCGCTCCGTCTCTCCCGGACGACTGGCCCGCCCACCCGGACCACCCGATCCTGGCGCTCAACCGTCTGGGCACCTTCGACTGGGACCTGGACGCCGGTCTGTTCCACATGGACGCCCAGGCGTACGAGGTGTTCGACCTGACCCCCGAGGAGTACGACGGGCACCCCGAGAGCCTCGCCGTCCGGGTACCCCTGGCGGAGGGGATCCGGCTGGACGGGGTGGTGGCCCAGGCCATCAAGGACGGCAGCGAGAACTACGGGGCGTACTTCCGCATCCGCCGCCGCGACGGCACCCCGCGCTGGACCCACACCCAGGGCTACATCAGGCGTGACGAGACCGGCCGTCCGCGCCGGGTCGTCGGCGTGGTCCGGGACGCCACCCAGGAGCTGGAGGACAGCGAGGCGCGCAGCCTGCGGGCCGCCCAGGACCAGGCGCTGCGCCAGCAGTCCGGCGTCGTCCAGGTGGTCACCGCGGCCCTCGCGCACGCCCGCAGCGTCCAGGACGTCATCGACGCCCTCAAGGACACCCAGGGCATCCCCAACCTGGGCGCGACCAGCCTGGTGATGGGCCTGGTCGAGGCCGGCCGGATCCGGCTGGTCGCGGAGGGGCCGGCGGGCAGCTTCGTGCCCGGTACCCGGATCACCCGGATAGACGAGCCCTATCCGATGGGCGAGGTGGTGCGGACCCTCGGCCCGCGCTTCATCGAGTCACCGGAGGAGTTCGCCGAGGGGTACCCGATACTGTGGCCGCACATCACCGAGCTGCACATCACCTCGGCCGCCTATCTCCCGCTGATCGCCCAGGCCCGCCCGATCGGCGCCATGGGCCTGCTCTACAACGACCGGCTCGGCTTCTCCACCGAGGAACGTGCCGTCCTGGTCGCCCTCGGCAGCAGCATCGCGCAGAGCCTGCAGCGGGCCATGCTCTACGAGCAGGAGAAGGATCTCGCCCAGGGACTCCAGCAGGCGATGCTGCCGCGCACCATCCCCAGCGTGCGCGGTGCCGACATCGCCGTCCGTTACCGCTCGCCGACCGCCGGCGGCGCCCTGGGCCGGGACATCGGCGGTGACTGGTACGACCTGATCCCGCTGCCCGGCGGCCGGGTCGGCGCCGTCATCGGCGACGTCCAGGGGCACGACACGCACGCGGCGGCCGTCATGGGCCAGCTGCGGATCGTGCTGCGCGCCTACGCCGCCGAGGGCCACGCCCCGGCCACCGTGATGGCCCGCGCCTCCGTCTTCCTGAACGAGCTCGACACCGACCGCTTCGCCACCTGCCTGTACGCCGAGGCCGACCTCGCCACCGGCGTCGTCCAGGTGGTCCGAGCCGGCCACATCGACCCGCTGGTCCGCGGTGCCGACGGAAGCTGCCGGCGGGTCCCCGTGGAGGGCGGGCTGCCGCTCGGCCTGTCCGCCGAGTTCAAGAGCCTCGAATATCCGGTGTCCACCCTGGAGCTCGACTCCGGCGAGACGCTGCTGCTGTGCACCGACGGGCTGGTCGAGCAGCCGGGCACCGATCTGGGGGACGGGATGCGGTCCCTGATCCGGCAGGTCACCGAGGGGCCGGAGGACGTGCGGAAGCTCGCCGACCGGCTGATCGAGATCGCCGAGGAGCGGGGTGGCGACGACGACGTGGCCCTGCTCCTGCTGCGCCGCCGCGGCCCGGACGCCGCGCAGGCCGTCGGCCGCCTCCAGCAGCATGTGGCCTCCGGCGATCCGGAGGCGCTCACCCTGGCCCGGCACATGATCCGCGCCGCCGTCCGGGCCTGGGGCGCCGGGGACCGCGCCGACGAGATCGAGCTGGTAGCCGACGAGCTGATCACCAACGCGCTGATGCACACCGAAGGCTCCGCGATCGTCACCCTCAGGGTGCTCGGCGGCGGCGACCGCCGGCTCCGCGTCGAGGTCGAGGACTCCTCCAGCGCCCTGCCGCGCCGGCGTGAGGCGGGGGAGGACGGGGTGTCGGGGCGGGGCCTGCTGCTGGTCGACGAGATCGCCGACGTGTGGGGCGTGGAGGCACGTGGCGGCGGCAAGGCGGTCTGGTGCGAGTTCCGGATGCCGGAGCCCGCCTGACCCCCGGGGCCACGGGTGGCACCCTGGACGCATGCCCGAACTGCCCGAGGTCGAAGCGCTCAAGGACTTCCTGACCGACAACCTGGTCGGCCACGAGGTCGTGCGCGTCCTGCCGGTCGCCATCAGCGTCCTGAAGACGTACGACCCGCCCGTCGGCGCCTTCGAGGGCAGCGAGGTCGTCGCCGTGCACCGGCACGGCAAGTTCCTGGACATCGAGGGCGGCGGCGGCCTGCGCTTCATCACCCATCTGGCCCGGGCGGGCTGGCTCCACTGGAAGGACCGGCTGCCGGACGGACCGCCCCGCCCCGGGAAGGGCCCACTCGCCCTGCGGGTGGCCCTGGAGACCGGCGCGGGCTTCGACCTCACCGAGGCCGGCACCCAGAAGAAGCTCGCCGTGTACATCGTCCGTGACCCGCGGGAGGTACCCGGTATCGCGCGGCTCGGCCCGGACCCGCTCGCCGCCGACTTCGACGAGGCCCGGCTGGCCGCCCTGCTGGGGGACGAGCGGCGGCAGCTCAAGGGCGCCCTGCGCGACCAGAGCCTGATCGCCGGAGTGGGCAACGCCTACAGTGACGAGATCCTGCACGCGGCGAAGATGTCGCCGTTCAGGCTGGCCGCGTCCCTGACGCCCGAGGAGGTCCACGGGCTGTACGAGGCGCTGCGCACCACCCTCACCGAGGCGGTGGAGCGCTCCCACGGCCTGGCGGCGGGCCGGCTCAAGTCGGAGAAGAAGAGCGGCCTGCGCGTCCACGGCCGGACCGGCGAGCCGTGCCCGGTCTGCGGCGACACCATCCGCGAGGTCTCCTTCAGCGACTCCTCGCTGCAGTACTGCCCGACCTGCCAGACGGGCGGCAAGCCGCTCGCGGACCGCCGGATGTCCCGGCTGCTCAAGTGACCGGCGCTCACTTGGGGTCCAGGGTCACCAGGCGCTGCCCGTCGGCGTTGCGCACCTCGTAGCGGTCGATCTCGTCGGGGTGCATCGAGGAGCCGCCCGTCATGGTGGACACCCGGTCGTCGTGGTCCCGCTCGGCCCAGGTGGTCACGATCTGCTCGGAGCCGTCCCGGCCGACCGCGACCAGCCGGCAGGAGCGCGGCCCGTCGGCGTCCTTCACCTGCAGCTCGATCGTGCTGCCCGACTCCGTGTCCGCCGACTTCACCTGCGCCCACACGCCCGACTGCGTGTCGGTGGCGGCGGTGACCTGTACGGCCGGCGGGGCGTCATGACCGGCGTACGCCACGATGCCGGGGCCGACGACCGCGAACACCACCGAGGCGGCGAGGCCGTACAGCAGCCTGCGGCGCTTGGCCCGGTGCCGGGTCGCGACCTCGGCGAGCAGCCGGTCCAGCAGCCGGGGACCGGGCTGGGCCATGGGGTGCACGAAGCGCGGCGTGGCCCTGCGGTACAGCATCAACTGCCGTGCCGCCGGGCCGAACTCGGTCACGTGTGCCGAGCAGCTCGGGCACTCCATGAGATGGTCCTCGAAGCGGAAGGCCTCCGCCTCGTCCAGCACGCCGAGCGCGTACGCGCCGACGTCGCGATGCCTTTCCAGGGACCTCATGCCGAATCCTCGTGCCGTGAGTGCGGGTGGGGGTTACTCATTGCTCCTTGCTCCCACCCGTACGCAGTCGGCCGCTGTTTCACTCAAGGCACGTACAGAATCGTAATCAACGGATTCGGAGCGGCCGGGCCCGCGGATTGGTGCCGATTCAAAAAAGATGGATGGCGAGATGCCCGAGGGGCAGACCGAGCCGCCAGGCGGGGGTCCACACCTTCGGTCCGTCGTCCTCGCCGAACACCGAGCCGCCGCCCGGTACCGCGTCCAGGTCGGGCGCGAGCAGCTCGGTCTCCTCCAGCCAGCGCCAGGCGTCCGTGGCCAGATCCAGATCGGGTGACGGCCCGCCCGACTCGATCGCCTCGGCGGCCAGTCTGGACATATGTTCCCCCACCCAGTCCTGCCACGGCTGGTCGTACGCCGTGAGCGAAAGCCAGTTCTCCAACTGGGACACGACCCGGATGCCCGACAGTTCGCCGTCCGTGTCGGAGAGGAAGATCGTCAGCGCCAGTGCGTCCCGGCCGGCCCGGAACTCGAAGGACGTCGGCGGCATGAGATCGCCGGTGCGCAGCAGCTCGTCGGCGATGTACTCGGCATACAACCAGGCCATCGGGACCGCCAGTTCCCCGCTCCCGGCCCCGTCCGTGCTCTCTTGACCTCTGTGCAGCATCCCGTCCTGCCTTCCTCCGGTGCGCGCGTGGCCCCGACCCCGGGTCCGTCCCTCTCCCGGTGCGGAACACGGATGAAGACAGCTGATTGCTCAAACACGGTCCTCAGCAAGGCGCTTTACCGAGGTTTGACCTGGCTTACGGTTTCATCGCAGGTCGGGTGCATAACCGGGCAGAACCCGACGCAAGGCGCGCAGCGCGTAGTACGCCCGCGACTTCACGGTACCGGGTGGAATGCCGAGGGTCTCCGCGGCCTCCGCAACACTCGCCCCTTGGAAATACACCAGCACCAGGACTTCACGGTGTTCCGGGGTGAGAGTCTTCACAGCCTCCCGTACGTCCAGCGCCGCGGCGGCGCGTTCGGCGTGGTCGCCGATGGCCCGGGTGTTCTCCAGGACGGCGTCGTGCACCTCGGGCGGCCGTGCCTGCCGGGCCCGGCGTGCGTCGATGGCGAGCCGCCGGCCGACCGTCAGCAGCCAGGGCAGGACGGAGTCGAAGTCGTCGGCGCGCAGTGCCTCGGGGTGCTGCCAGGCGCGTACGAGGGTCTCCTGCACGAGGTCCTCGGCCCGTTGCCGGTCCCCGTCGCTGAGCCGCAGCAGCAGCGCGAAGAGCGGGCGGCCGTGCTCGCGCTGGAGTGCGGCGAGCTCGTGCTCGGCGGTCGTCGTCCCGTCGGGAAGGGTGGTTCCGGCCGTCATGGCCGTATGGCATCGCAGGGCCGGGCCGGGGGACAGGGGGCGCACAGGGGTCTGCGGCGGACGGTCGATCGCGTCGGCGAACGGTGCGACGAACGGTCCGTCACACCCCTTACCCGACCCGGATGGGTCAATCGGGGCGCCTGAGTTGTTTGCGACCCGGCTCGGCTTCGTACCCATTGATCTGTAAATCGGACAAGGCTTGCGACTCTGGGGTGCTCCTGATGATCAATCGCAGACGCCAGGTGGCCCTGGCCCTGACCGCCCTCCTCGCCACCGCAGCCGCCTGCCAGAACCACGTGCGGCAGGAGAACGCCGCCCCGTCCGGCCAGCCGGCGCCTGCCGTGCCCGCCCCCGGTGGCGGCTTCACTCTCGTCGCCTCCGGTGACGTCATGCCGCAGAGGTCCGCGATCGACCACGCGAACTTCGACGCGGGCGGCAACGGCCACGACTTCCGCCCGATGCTCGCCGGCGTCGAACCCGTGGTCTCCCACGCCGATCTGGCGCTCTGTCACCTGGCGACCGTGACCGACGCGGAGAACGCGGAGAACGGGGAGTCCGGCTCCGCCGGTGTCACCTCCCCGCCGCAGCTCGCCGAGGGCCTCGCGGCCGTCGGTTACGACAGCTGCTCCACCGCCTCCGACCGTGCCCTCGACGGCGGCGCCGACGGGATCCGGCGCACCCTCACCGACCTGGACCGGACGGGCCTGCGGCACACCGGCACCGCCCGCACCCAGGCCGAGGCGGCCGCCGTCACCCTGCTCAACGCGGGGCGCACCAGAGTCGCCCACCTCTCCTACACCTTCGACGTCAACGGGAACACCCTGCCGCCGGGACAGCCCTGGGCGGTCAACCTCCTCGACGAGAACCGCATCCTCGCCGACGCCCGCGCCGCCCGGCAGGCCGGCGCCGACGTGGTCGTCCTCTCCGTGCACTGGGGCACCGACGGCCAGGACGCCCCCGACCAGCAGCAGCTCACCCTCGCCAAGCGGCTCACCGCCGCGCGCACCGGCGGCCGTCCCGACATCGACCTGATCCTCGGCACTCACGCCCACATCCCGCAGGCGTACGAGAAGGTCAACGGCACCTGGGTCGTCTACAGCCTCGGCGACCAGCTCGCCGGTGAGCTGTACAACCGCCAGGGCCACCAGGACCCGCGCGGCAACCAGTCCACCCTCGCCCGCTTCACCTTCACCCCGCCCACCAGCCCCGGCGGCCGCTGGGAGGTGGCCAAGGCCGAGTTCATCCCCCAGGCGTACGACCTCGACGCCGGCCGGGTCGTCGACCTCAACGCGGCCATCGACCAGGGCGCCGACTTCACCTCCGTGCGCGACGGCATCCGGGACACCGTGCTCGGCCGCGGGGCCGCCAAGGACGGGCTGGTGATGGGGGAGTAGGGGCGGTCACTCCACGTCGACGTGGTCGAACGTCCGCAGCAGCTCCTTCAGCACCCGCAGGCACGCCGTGATCTCGGCGTCGGTCAGACCGCCGCCGACCTGCCGGTTCAGGGCGTGCTCGCGGGCGAGGATCGCGGTGATCGTGGTCCGGCCCCCGTCCGTGAGCCGGATCAGTGAGGAGCGCTGGTGCGCCGGGTTGGGGACGACCTCGGCCCAGCCGCGCGCCACCGCGTCGTTCACCATGCGCTGCACGAACTGCCGGCTCAGCGCCATGATCCGGCCCATCTGGGGGACCGTCATCGGCTCGAACCGGCGCAGCAGGTCCAGCACCGAGCGCACGCCGACGGAGGCCCCCTCGATCTGCTCGCCCAGCTCGATCTTGCGGAAGGCGCGCCGGTAGAGCGGGCCGATGAGGTCGTACACCTCGGTGATGCGCTCACCCAGCTCGTCGGGGGCGAGGGGCTTGTCGATGTCGTTCACCCGGCCATCATGCACCGGGCCGTGGTGACACCTCGGGTGTCAAAGTCGTCATGACAACTCAGTTGTCAAAGTATCCCGAAGATGACACCTTGGTTGTCATGAATGGTGCTGCGGACGTCCGCTACTTCCCTTCCTCCGACGGCGACCTCGCCTACCTCGACACCGGCTCCGGCGACCCGGTGGTCCTGCTCCACGCCGGATACGTCGACCACCGCTTCTGGGCCGGCCAGATCCCGGCCCTCGCCGCCGGGTACCGGGTGATCGCCCCCGACGTCCGCGGCCACGGCGCCTCCGCCAACGCGAGCAAGCCCTTCCGCTGGGCCGACGACCTCGCCGAACTGCTGCGCCACCTCGACGCCGGGCCCGCCGTCCTGGTCGGCGTGTCGATGGGCGGGGTGATCGCCACGGACACCGTGCTGGAACACCCCGAGCTGGTCCGTGCGGTGGTCACCTGCGGCGCCGTCACCGGCGACTTCCGGTACACGGATCCCTGGCACCGGGAACTCCAGGCCGAGTACGCCCGCACCCTGGGCGCCGGCGACATCGAGGGCTGGCTCGACGCCTTCCTGCGGGTCGCCGCGGGCGCCCACCGCGACCTCGACGCCCTCGACCCGGAGATCCCGCGCCGGCTCCGCGAGATGGCCCGCCACACCCTGGCCAAGCACACGCCCGGCGAGACGGACTGGCACGTGCTGGTGACCGACTCCTGGCCCCGGGTCCCGAAGATCGACGTCCCGGTCCTCACGATCAACGGCGGGCTGGAGCCCGCCGATCTGCTCGCCGCCGCCGAACGCCTCGCCCGCGAGGTCCCCGACGGCCGCGCCGAGATCGTCGAAGGCGCCGACCACTACCCGAACCTGGAGCGGCCGGACGTCTTCGACGACCTCCTGCTCGGCTTCCTGCGCGCGCTCTAACGCCCGGCCAGCCGGGACCTCTTGTACGAGTAGCCGAAGTAGATCACGCACCCGATCACGAACCAGACCGCGAACCGCACCCAGGTCTCCCACGCCAGGAACGTGATCAGCCAGACCGAGAAGACGACGCCCAGCGCCGGCACGAACGGCATCCACGGGGTGCGGAAGGCGCGCGGCAGATCCGGCTGCCGGTAGCGCAGCACGATCACCGCCACGCACACCACCACGAACGCCAGCAGGATGCCGATGTTGGTGAGTTCGGCCGCCTCGCCGATCGGCACGAAACCGGCGAGGAGGGCCGAGGCCACGCCGACGATCCAGGTCACCCGGGTCGGCACGTGCCGCGTCGGGTGCGTCTTCGCGAACCAGGAGGGCAGCAGCCCGTCCCGGGACATCGAGAACCAGACCCGGGTCACGCCCAGCATGAAGGTGAACATCACGGTGAGGATGCCGATGATCGCGCCCACCGCGATCACGTCCGCGAGACCGCTCAGCCCCACCGACTTGAACGCCGTCGAGAAGCCGCTCTCCGGGTCGATGTCCTTGTAGTTCTGCATGCCGGTCAGGACCAGACAGGCCGCCACGTACAGCACCATGGAGATCGCCAGTGAGTAGATGATCGCCTTCGGCATGTGCTGCCGCGCGTCCTTCGACTCCTCGGCCGCCGTGGACATCGCGTCGTACCCGAAGACCGCGAAGAACACCGTGGCCGCGCCCGTGAACGCCCCGCTGACGCCGAACGGGAAGAAGGGGTGGTAGTTCGCCGAGTTGATGTGGAACACACCGACCCCGATCACCAGCAGCACCACCAGCACCTTGAGCACCACCACGACCGTCTCGAACCGGGCCGCGCTGCGGATGCCGAGGTTGAGCAGGTAGGCGATCAGCAGGCAGAGCACCGCGGCGAACAGGTCGACCCGGTGGCCGGCCCCGGTGCCGGGCGCGCCCAGCATCCACCGCGGCAGCTCCGCGCCCATCTCCTCGACCAGGAAGCCGAAGTACCCGGAGATGCCGATCGCGACCACCGCCACGATCGCCGTGTACTCCAGGAGCAGGTCCCAGCCGATGAACCAGCCCGCGAACTCGCCGAGCACCGCGTAGCCGTACGTGTACGCCGAACCCGCCTTCGGGATCAGCCCGGCGAACTCGGCGTACGACAGCGCGGCGCAGGCGCTCGCCAGCCCGGCGATGAGGAAGGAGACCAGCACGGCGGGACCGGCCGTGCCGTTGGCGACGGTGCCGGCGAGGGTGAAGATGCCCGCGCCGATGATGCCGCCCACTCCGATCGCGGTCAGCTGCCACAGCCCGAGCGATCTGTCGAGCCGGGGTCCCTCGCCGACCTCGGTCTCCTCGATGTGTTCGATGGGTTTGCGACGGAGAATTCCTTCACCCATACGGAGCTTGGCCATGTGCCTCACCTCTTCGCCGATCGCGAACGGCTGACGGCGGATCATGATGGCTCAGGGGCGTCACGGACGGAAGACGCCACGCACGCTCTCGGCCCAGCCGGGCACCCAGGTCCGGGTCGCGGGGCGGGGCGGCCGGGTGCCGGCGAGATGGGCGCGCAGGGCGGCCAGCGCCGGGTGCGGGTGGGTGGCGGTCCACACCAGGGAGTGCGGGTAGACCGGGGTCGGGTCGAGCAGCGGGACACGACGCAGATCGTGGCCCTCCGGCCAGACCAGCCGGGTCCCCTCGCTGACCAGCGTCGCCAGGGTGGAGGAGCCGGCCACCGCGTCCTGCACCGCCCCGCTGAAGTTGGGGCCCGAGGAGTCGATGGTGAGGCCGAACTCGGCCGCGAGGGAGGCGTAGTAGGCGGCCCACTCGGTGCCCTCCACGATGCCCGGCATCCAGATCCGGTGCCCGGCCAGCTCCCCGGGCGAGACCGCGCGACGGCCGGCCAGGGCGTGCCCCGGGCCGGTGAGCAGCTGGACCGGCTCGTCGTACACCCGGGCCGCCTCGACGCCCCTGGGCAGCGGGCGGCCGGGCATGCCGACGGCCCGGAAGGACGCGTCGATCGCACCGGAGCGCAGGGCGGTGAGCGCCGAGTCCACGTCGAAGAGCGTGACGACGTCCAGGGCGGTCTCCGGGTGCGCCTCGTGGAAGCCGCGCAGCAGCGCCGCCGGGGCGAGCCGCGCGCCGACCACGTCGACCCGCAGCGGACGCCGCCCGGACCCGACGGAGGCGGTCGCGCGCTCCTCGGCGAGCAGCAGCTCGCGGGCGTGCGGCAGGAAGGCCTGGCCGTCGATGGTCAATCCGGCACCCCGGGCGGTGCGGGTGAACAGGCGCACGCCCAGCTCCTTCTCCAGCGTCGCGATCCGCTTGGAGACGGCCTGCTGGGTGACCGCCAGCACCGCCGCGGCCTCCTGGAACTGCCCCGAGTCGGCCACGGCGACGAAGGTGCGCACGGCAGTGAGGTCCATGGCCGCTACCGTACAACCGTTGGTTGTGGCCCGCTGGTCACGGGTTGTTTGCTCCCGAGGCCACCTGGCCGATTTCATGGTCCCGGGCAATGGGAGGTTGTGCATGGGGCGGCGGTTCCGGTGGCTGTGGGCCGCCTACTCGGTCAGCGTGTTCGGGACCTGGCTCGCGTTCGACGCGTTCCCGCTGATCGCGGTCCTGGTCCTGCACGCGAGCCCGGCCCAGGTGGCGCTGCTCGCCGCGACCGGGCCCGCGGTGGGCGCCGTGGTGGCGGTGCCGCTCGGCCCCTGGGTGGAGTTCCGGCGCAAGCGGCCGGTGATGGCCGGGATGGACCTCGTCCGGTGCGCCGCGTTGCTGAGCGTCCCCGCCGCCTACGCGCTCGGCGTGCTCGACATGGGCCAGCTGATAGTCGTCTCCGTGGTGGTGGCCGCCGCCGACATCACCTTCAACGCGGCCTCCGGGGCCTTCCTGAAGACGCTCCTGCCGCGTGACCGGCTGCTGACCGCGAACGCCCGCTTCGAGTCGACGATGTGGACCGCCACCGTCCTCGGACCGCCGCTCGGCGGCGCCGCGATCGGCGTGTTCGGCCCGATCACGACGGTGGTCGCGAACGCGGTCAGCTTCCTGCTGTCGGCCCTGGGCATCCGGGCCGTCGGCGGCGACGAGCCGAACCCCCGGCCCAAAGCCGCCGAAGGCCTGCGGGCCGCGGATCTGCTCGACGGCTGGCGGTACATCCTCACCAGCCCGGAGCTGCGGCCCCTGTTCTTCAACGTGGTCGTGGTCAACGGCCTGATCATGGCCTCCGCACCCCTGCTGGCCGTCCTGATGCTCGGCCCGCTCGGCTTCCCGCCCTGGGAGTACGGCCTCGCCTTCGCCGTGCCCTGCCTCGGCGGACTCATCGGCTCCCGCCTGGCCCGCCCGCTCGTCGCCCGCTACGGACAGCGCCGGGTCCTGCTCACCTCGGGCGTGCTGCGCGCCCTGTGGCCCGTCGGGCTGGCCTTCGTCCGGCCGGGACTGCCCGGACTCCTGCTGATAATGGTCACCGAACTCGGGCTCATAACCTCCGCCGGAGTCTTCAACCCGGTGCTCGCCACCCACCGCCTCGACCACACCCCCGACGACCGGACGGCCCGCACCCTGTCCGCCTGGTCGGTCAGCACCAAGGCCTCCATCGCCGCGCTGACCGCCCTGTGGGGGGTACTGGCCGGCCTAGTCGGGCCGCGCACCGCGATCGGGGTCGCCGGGGTCCTGCTGCTCGCGACCCCGGCACTGCTCCCGCGTGCCTCGGCCCGGGCTACGGCACCACCGTCACCGGCCACCGCCCCGCCTTCACCAGACGGATCGCCACCGAGCCGATGAACCGGTGGCCGGCCTGCTCGGAGGCGCCCACCACGACCGCGTCGGCCTTCAGCTCGTCGGCGGCCTTCACCAGTCCGCTGTAGGCGTCGCCGCGGAAGGTGTGGAACTCCCAGCGCACCTCGAATATCCCCTTGAGCAACGCGGCCGCGCTCCTGACCTGGGCGACCAGGTCCTCCGCGATCTCGTCGGTCGTCTCCGCCACCGGCGCCCCGAGCGCCGCCCCGGCCGTCAGCATCGGCTGCACGTACACGACGGCGAGCAGCGCACGCTGCCGCCGCGCCAGACCACCGGCGTAGGAGGCCGCGCGCCACGAGGAGTCCGAGCCGTCCACGCCGACCACGATGACCTTGGGGCCGTCCGTGCCTCGCTCGAACTGGTGTTGTTCCGCCACGGTCCGAGGCTATCGGAATTCGCAGGTCCGGTAGGTGCCCGGGGCCGCTCGACGGGCGCGGCGGGCGTGGCCTTCCTACAGTCGGAGCATGAGCGCCGCCGTGGAGTCCGCCCCGGGGAAGGAGCCCGCGGGGTCGCCGCGCCCGTCCGGCGGTGGGCGGCTGACCTGGGTGCCGGAGGCCTTCGGGAGCTTCTTCGGTGCCCTCGCCCTGCTGTGCGCCCTGCTCTCCTTCATCGCACCGCTGCGGGCGCTGCTCCGCCCGGTCGTACACTTCCTCAACGCCGTCGTGGTGCCCGTCAGCCCCAACCTGGCCTACGCCGTCTTCCTGTTCCTGCTCGCCGGTGCCACCGCCGCCCGCAAGAAGGTCGCTTGGTGGCTGGTGGTGATCTACCTCGGCCTCCTGGTGCTGTCGGACATCCTGACGGTCGCCTTCGGCTTCGACTGGTACTCCTTCAGCTCACTGCTGGTGTGCGGACTCGCCCTGGCCCTGCTGATCGTGGCGAGACGGGAGTTCTACGCCGCCTCCCGCCGCGCCGCCGTACGCCGTGCCCTCGCCGTCCTCGTCGTCGGCCTGGTCGTGGCGATCCTGGCCGGCTGGGGCCTGGTCTCGCTCTTCCCCGGCTCGCTCCCGCACGGCCAGCACCTGGCCTGGGCGGCCGACCGGGTCTGCGGCGGCCTGGTCGACGGCGGCAGCTACGGCGGCCGCCCGCCCCGCTTCGTCGCCTTCCTGCTCGGCCTCTTCGGCGCCCTCGCCCTGCTCAACGCCGCCGCCACCCTGTTCCGTTCACAGCGCCTGGAAGCCGCCCTGCACGGCGACGAGGAGACCCGCATCCGCGCCCTCCTCAAGGCCTACGGCGACCGGGACTCCCTCGGCTACTTCGCCACCCGGCGCGACAAGGCCGTGGTCTTCTCGCCCAGCGGCAAGGCCGCCGTCACCTACCGCGTCGAGGCCGGCGTCTGCCTGGCCAGCGGCGACCCCGTCGGCGACCCGGAGGCCTGGCCGCACGCCGTCGCCGCCTGGCTGGACGTGGCCCGCCGGCACGCCTGGGTGCCCGCGGTGATGGGCGCCTCCGAGGACGGCGCCAAGGCCTACGTCCGCGCCGGCCTCGGCGCCCTGCAACTCGGCGACGAGGCGATCCTGCACGTCGCCGGCTTCGACCTCGGCGGCCGCGAGATGCGGGTCACCCGGCAGGCCGTCAACCGGGTCCGGCGCTCCGGCGCCACCACCCGCGTCCGGCGCCACGCCACCCTCACCGAGGCGGAGACGGAGGAGGTCGTCGACAAGGCCGACGCCTGGCGCGACACCGAGACCGAGCGCGGCTTCTCCATGGCCCTGGACCGGCTCGGCGACCCCGCCGACGGCGACTGCCTGCTCGTCGAGGCCCTCGCCGAGGACGGCCGGCTGCTCGCCCTGCTCTCCTTCGTCCCCTGGGGCGGCGACGGCGTCTCCCTCGACCTGATGCGCCGTGACCGCGCCGCCCCCAACGGGGTCATGGAGTTCATGGTCGCCGACCTGTGCGCGGCCGCCCCCAAACTGGGGGTGCGCCGCATCTCGTTGAACTTCGCCGTCTTCCGCTCGGTCTTCGAGGAGGGCGCCCGCATCGGCGCCGGACCGGTGCTGCGCCTGTGGCGCCGCCTGCTGCTGTTCTTCTCCCGCTGGTGGCAGCTGGAGGCCCTGTACCGCTCCAACGCCAAGTACCGCCCCGAGTGGTACCCGCGCTTCCTCTGCTACGGCGAGGCCGGCTCCCTCGCCCGTATCGGCCTCGCCTCCGGAATCGCCGAAGGCTTCGTCTCCGTACCTTCCTTGCGCAAACTCTGGAGAAAGGGGCACCCGAAGACCGGACCGCGGCCCGTCGAGGCGCAGCGGTCTTCGCCGGTGCCCGGTCTCGACGGAGGGGACGAGGCCGGGTCCGGCGCCCCCGGATCCGGCCTGCCGGACCAGTTCCGGGTCCGGCGCGGCAAGCTGGACCGGCTGCGCGCGGCGGGCGTCGACCCCTACCCGGTGGCGACCGTACGGCCCACCCGCGCCCTCGCCGACATCCGCGACGGCGAGACGGTCACCGTGGCCGGGCGGATCATGCTGGTCCGGGACTTCGGGGGCATCGTCTTCGTGACGCTGCGCGACTGGTCCGGCGACCGCCAACTCGCCCTCACCCGGGACGGGTCGGGCCCCGCCCTGGCCCGCTTCACCGCCGACACCGACATCGGCGACCAGATCACCGCCACCGGCCGGGCCGGCCTCAGCGACCAGGGCGAGCCCACCGTCTTTCTCACCGACTGGCAGCTCACCGCCAAGTGCCTGCGGCCCTTGCCCGACAAGTACCGGGGCCTGGCCGACCCCGAGGCCAAGGTCCGCCGCCGCTACCTCGACCTCGCCACCGGTCCCGCCGCCCGCGCCGTGGTGCGCGAACGCTCCACCGCCGTACAGGCGCTGCGCCAGGGCCTCCTGGACCGCGGCTACCTGGAGGTCGAGACCCCGATGCTCCAGCAGATCCACGGCGGCGCCAACGCCCGCCCCTTCACCACCCACATCAACGCCTACGACCTCGACCTGTATCTGCGCATCGCCCCGGAGCTGTATCTGAAACGGCTGTGCGTCGGCGGGATGGAGAAGGTCTTCGAACTCGGCCGCACCTTCCGCAACGAGGGCGTCTCCTACAAGCACAACCCCGAGTTCACCATGCTGGAGGCCTACCAGGCGTACGCCGACTACGACGTGATGCTCGACCTCGCCCGCGAACTGATCCAGGGCGCCGCGACCGCCGCCTTCGGCTCCCCGGTGGCCCGCAAGGACGGGCGGGAGTACGACATCTCGGGCGCCTGGCCGGTCAAGACCGTGTACGGGGCGATCTCCGAGGCACTGGGGGAGGAGATCGGCCCCGGTACCGAGCTGCTGCGGCTGCACCGGCACTGCGACCGGACCGGGGTGCCGTACACCGCCGACGACGGGCCCGGCGATGTGGTGCTGGAGATGTACGAACGCCTTGTGGAGGGGCGGACCCGGCTGCCCACCTTCTACAAGGACTTCCCGACCGACGTCTCCCCGCTCACCCGGCAGCACCGCACCGACCCGCGGCTCGCCGAACGCTGGGACCTGGTCGCCTTCGGCACCGAACTCGGCACCGCCTACTCCGAACTGACCGACCCCGTCGAACAGCGCCGCCGGCTGACCGCCCAGTCGCTGCTCGCCGCCGGCGGGGACCCCGAGGCGATGGAACTCGACGAGGACTTCCTGGACGCCCTCGAATACGCGATGCCGCCCACCGGCGGACTCGGCATCGGCGTCGACCGGCTGGTCATGTTCCTCACCGGCCTGACGATCCGTGAGACGCTGCCCTTCCCGCTGGTCCGCCGCCGCTGAGACCTCCCCGGTTCCGGGACACGCCGTCGGTCCGGGGTACTTGACCATTTCTTTCCGAAACCTTCCCGCGCTGGTCCGTGCGGGTGTTTTCGCGCCGCCGCACCGGTGTCTAAGTGGTGCGCCCCAGCCCGGCCGGGCGACTGATGAGTCATGCAGAAGGATCAGTTGTTCACCCGACGCCGGCTGCTGTTCGCCGGCGCCGCCGCTCTGGGTGCCGCGAGCACCGCGGGCATCGTGCTGGCGAGCGACGGCGAGGAGGCCGCGGGCACCGTCGCCCCGGCCGCCGGACCGCCGGTACGGCAGGCGCTCAAGTCCTCCGCCTTCCGGCTCCAGCCGCTCACCGGATACGGCCCGCCGCCCAAAGAGCCGCGCAAGCTCAAGGTCCGCAGGCAACCCATCATGCGGATCTCCGGAAGCGGCCGGCGCATGATGCTCACCTTCGACGACGGACCCAACCCGGCCTACACCCCGCACATCCTGGACACCCTCGCCCAGTACGACGTGCGCGCGATGTTCTTCCTGTGCGGGGAGTGCATCGTCAAGAACCGGGAACTGGTGGCGCGCATGGCCGCCGAGGGCCATGTCGTGGGCAACCACACCTGGACGCATCCGCTGCTGACCACCATGAAGCGCCGTGAGATCCGCGATGAGATGGAGAGCACCAGTGACGCCATCGAAGACACCTACGGCGAACGCCCCCAGTGGTTCCGCGCCCCCTACGGCGCATGGAACCGCGCGGCCTTCCAACTCGGCGCCGAGATGGGCATGGAGCCCATGGCCTGGACCGTCGACAGCACCGACTGGACGACGCCGGGCACCCGCACCATCGTGGACACGATCGAGAAGGGCGCCGCCCCCGGTGTCGTGGTCCTCTCCCACGACGCCGGGGGCGACCGCTCGCAGAGCGTCCAGGCCCTGCGCGAGTACCTGCCCTATCTCCTGGACAACGGCTACCACCTGACCGTGCCGCGCCGCCGGACCTGAACCGGATCCGGCCCGCTGCCGTGCCAAGGCCTTGGCCCGCCCGGCCGGGTCCGCCTCAGCGGGCCTCGACCAGGCGGGCGAAGACCACCACGTTCCCGTCGTAACCGTTCTGCTTCGAGAAGCCGCCGCCGCAGGTGATGACCCGCAACTCCGGTGTGCCCTTCGAGCCGTAGACCCGGTCGCCGGGGAAATCGGCCTTCGCGAAGACCTCGATGCCGTAGATCTCGAACACCGCGGTCCTTCTGTCGGTGCGCTCGATCTCGATCCGGTTTCCCTTCTTCAGGGAACCGAGACCGTAGAACACCGCCGGTCCCTTCGTGTTGTCGACATGGCCGACGACCACGGAGGTGCCCTTTTCGCCGGGCGAGACGCCACCGGTGAACCAGCCGGCCAGATTCGGGTCGTCCGGCGGCGGTGCCGCGACCCAGCCGTCCGCGTCCAGACCCACCGGCATCACGGGCGCGTCGACCCGGATCGCCGGGATCCTGATCCGGCCCGCCGCCGCGTACGGCAGCGAGGCGGGCGCGGTGGCGAAGGTCTCCGGGACCGTGCTACGGCTGTCCGGGGCGGCGGCCGAGGCAGGCTGTGGCGGACCGACGTCGAACTCCCCCGAACCATTGCGGATGAGCGCCAGACCGGTCAGCAGAACAAGCGCTATCACGCCCCAGGGGGCACGCTTCCGCCGCCGCTCCTCCTCTTCGGCCAGCTCGGAAAGTTCGGACGCAGACATTCGCCATCCCCTCTCGACGCGGCCGCCGCGATGTCCGTATCGCGTATGGGAAAACGCTAAGTCCCGCGCGCGCGAGCGGCGACGGGGCAACGGGCGAACGGGTGGCCCGCGCCCATTCCGGTGCGCCATCCGAGTTGCCGTTCCCAGGATTTTTCTGACGGTCCGTGACCTGCGGCAATATCCGATTGTGTGCTTTTCGCTCGGCGTGTCCCCTCACCAGGACGGACCATTCTCGAAATGCGGGCGTGTTCAAGGCATCTGAGGGTCTATTCGGGAGGTGCTTTCTCGCCGATCTACCGGGGACGGTTCCCGGGGCGCCTTCCGCGGAGGAAGAGATGCGAAACTCACGTGCCCTCGCGGCAGCGTGCACGGTGGTCGCCGTGCTCGGAGCCGCCGCCCCCATGGCCGTCGCGGACGGCCTGGGCAACGGCGGCGGCCCGGCCAACACCCAAGCCCCTCTCGTCGGCGGGACGGGCGTCGCCCCCGGCACCGGTGTCGCCCCCGGAACCGGCGTCGGTGTCGCGCCCGGCGTCGGGGTCGCCCCTGGAGTCGGCGTCGGGGTCGCCCCTGGTATCGCGGCGGTGCCCGGGGTCGCCGTTCCCGGGTACGGCGTCGGCGGGTTCGGCGTAGGCGGCTTCGGCCGGGGCCGGGACGGCCGGGGAGGGGACGGCTTCGGCGGTCGAGGCGGGGACGGCTTCGGCGGCAAGGGCGGCGACGGCTTCGGCGGGCGGGGCGGCGACGGCTTCGTCGGCAATGGTGACGACGGCTTCGGCGGCGGGAACGGTGACGACGGTTTCGGCGGTGGGATTGGTGACGACGGGTTCGGCGGCGGGAACAATGGTGACGGATTCGGCGGCCGGGGCTTCGGGGTGCGCAACATCCTCGCCCAGCCCAGGGCGATCACGAGCGGCGCCCGCCTCACCGTCACCGTCAACGGCTGCCGCAGGGGCACCATGAGCTCCCGCGCCTTCGGGACGGCGACGCTGTTCCCGTTCGGCGGCGACATGGCGCGCGGTGTCGCCACCATCAACCGGAACGCCCGCCCCGGCCCGTACGACCTGACGGTCCGCTGCGACGGGCGGACCCTGACCCGGCCGTCCGCGTTCTTTGTGCTCGGCGGGGTCAGGGGCGGCCTCGGCGGCAGCGTCTCCACCGGGGCCACCCCGGCCGACATGGCGATCGGCGGTGGGCTGGTGGGCGCGGCCGTGCTCGCCGGCTGCGGGTTCTGGCTGCGCCGCCGGCACGAGAAGCGGCTCTGACCCGTGCGGGCCGTCTTCGCCCCGGCCCCGCGCAGGACCGGGGCGAAGAGCCGCACGGCCGGGCGGCGGCCGGGAGGTGATCAGGCACCGCCCTCGCCGCCCTCACCGGTCCGCCGGCACGCGATGCGGTACGCCGTGCCGACCGAGGCCACGACCAGCGCGGCGCCGAGGCCGATCTCCTTCGGATCGAACCCGCCGACGCTGCCGCCGGCACCGGCCCGCACACCGCGATCGGGCGGGAGCGGCTGCGGGTTGAGTCCCTCACGCCCGTCGGTACTGCTGTCGGTACTGCTGTCCGACTGCTCGTCGGCACCACCGTCGGTACGGCCGTCCGCGAGCACGTCGGCGCTGTCGTCGGACTGGTCATCGGCGTGCTCGTCGGTACGCCCCTCGGACTGGCCGTCCGCGATGCTGAGTTCGGTCGACCCCCTGGTCCCGTCACAGTCGAACGTCACCCGGTACGAGGTCTGTGTTCTCGCGTCCCGGTGGACCGTGGCCGCCACCGAGTCCCGTCCCTCGGGGATCCGGACCGTGTCGAACACGTCCGAGCTGACCGTCGCGGCACCCCGGCAGCCGTCGTCGCGGTTCACCTGCAGGCTGACCCGGCCGCCGGCCGAGACGGTGGACGGTGTGACGTGGACACCGAGGGAGGCGCGCTGACCGTTGTCACGGCCCCCGTCGGCCTCGTCGTCCGTGAGGGCGGCCGGAGCGCCGAGGACGAGGGCGCCGACGCCGAACAGCGCGGCCGAAGCGAGGCGTATGGCGTGCATGGTGGTTCCTCCGGTCCCCGAGGAGCTGTCCGCGGACCTGTTCCGCTCGTGCCGGAAATGCACCTCGTTGATCGGAACGCTAGGAACATCCGCACACGCGCGCGAACGCAGTAGTGCGAACGGGGGAGGCGGGTGGGCCGACCGGGGGATTCTGATACGGCACCCGGGGGACACCCGCGGTGTGGCGCGGCGGGATGTCCCCACGGATGGCCCCCGGCGGTCCGGGACCCCTAACCCTTGATGTGCGGGAAGAGGTTCAGGAAGGGCTGCGCCGTCGCTGTGATGCCCCGACTGTACGGTTCGTCGAAGTCCCAGATCAGGAAGAGCATGAAGGCGATGGTCGCGGAGAACAGCCCGGCCAGGATCAGTTCGCGCCGGGTGCGCCTGATCTGCAGCGCGAAGACCATGCCGACGGTGACCAAGGCTCCGGTCAGCAGCCCGAACCACACCACGTTCGGCATGGTCGCCCCGGTCGCGTCGGCCCGGGCGCTGCGCGACTGGTCGAGCGCGGCCACCTGGTCCACCAGCGGCTGGTAGGCCTGTGCCTGGAAGTCGGTCTTCGGCTCGTAGTCGGTGACGTCCTCGCGGATCTTCGCGAGCAGATCCTTGCCGCGCGGGGTGAGACGGCCGTGGTCGGCCATCTCCTTCCACTCCTTGCCGACGACCTGCTGGGCGTAGGCGTCGACGTCCGCCCGGATCCGGTCGCGGGCGTCGGGCGGATAGACCCGTACCCGTTCATAGATCTCGTGCAGCGCCTGCGCCTCCGCCTGCACATGGTCCTGGGCGGCGCTGCGGGCCTCCCACACGCCGGCCACCGCCAGACCGAGGACGATGGCGTAGATGACGCCGATCCACATGGTCATGTACTCGATGACGTCCGGCGTCTCGGAGGGATCCTCGTCCTCCGCGGCCCTCTTGTGCCGTACGAGGGTGATGACGACCACCACAGCACAGGCCGCGAGCATCGCGAGGACGAGAACAAGCCAATCCGGCAACGGAAGCCTCCAGAATTCAGCGGGCCGGTCGTCAGCGCGCGCGGAACGCGGCGATGGCGACGATGGCGGGTACGGCGATGAGCAGGACGTAGGTGACCGGAGAGGTACGGTTCGGGGCCGTCGTCCCGGTCGACTGGATGTGGTACGGCGGATAGGTCACCGGGGTCGGTGAGGGCCGCGGGGTGGGTTTCGGCGACGGGGTCGGGGTGGGCGTCGGCCTCGGCTTGGGCTGGGGCGCCGGCGGCGGGGTGGGCGCGGGTTCCGGGGTCGGGGCCCGCCGGGGTGGCGGCGGTGGCGCCGGGGCCGGCGGGGTGGGGCGCGGTGGCTTCGGGGTGGGTTTCGGCGTGGGTGTGGGCTTGGGGGTGGGTTTTGGCGTGGGGGTGGGCTTGGGCGTCGGGGTTGGTTTCGGAGGCGGTGTGGGCGTGGGCGTGGGCGTGGGTGTCGGCGTGGGGCAGGGCGGCGGTGTGGGAGGCGGGCAGGGCGGGGGAGTGGGCCAGGAGCCGCCGGCGACGGCCACCGCGTGAGTGCCGTCGGGGCCCGTCGAGGCGTAGGCGCAGGCGTCGGCCGACGCCGTGCCGACCGGGCAGCCCACCAGGGTCCAGGTGAGTGTCAGCAGAGCCAACACCCTCGGGACGGGCGCGAGTCGGGTCGCTTCGGGTGCATGCACGACCGAGATCATGAGGCGTCGGGTGCCGTCGCACGCCGGAGTGCGGAGGGATTGGCCCGAACGGGGGACAGGTGGCGTAAACCGGTTTGAATCACGCGGCCCGTCGATTGGCTCGAAGCGTACGTCCGTGCGGGACGGGCCCCGGCGGCACAGGGTCGGGAAAGAAATTTGTGCGGCCGTTGAACACTTCGGCCCCCGGCGCCCGTACCTGGTGTCGTGCGGCGGAACACAGGCGCTGCAATATCCAGGCGATGTATGGGGAGTTGAAGATGAAGACCTCCTGGAGGAGCGCCTCTCTGGTGGCCACGGCCGCAGGCGTGCTTGTTTTGACGACGGGATGCGGTCAGGACAATGTGACCACTCCGTCCTCGGCGGCTCAGAACGTGGGTGCCACGGCCCCCGCCGGTGTCGGCAGCGTGGGCAGTGTGACCAGCCCCTCCACCGGTGCCGGCAACGGATATGGCGCGGACGGCAGTCAGGCCTCCAGTTCCCCGGCCGCGGTCCAGCCCGCGGGCAAACTGACCGTCGCCAGCAACCCCGATCTGGGCAATGTGCTGACCGACGGCAGCGGCCTCACCCTTTACCGTTTCGACGCGGACACCGCCAACCCTCCCAAGTCGAACTGTGACGGCGACTGCGCCACCACCTGGCCGCCGGTGCCCGCCGACGACGCCTCGGCCGGCGAGGGCATCGACAAGGCGCTGATCGGCGAGGTCACCCGCGCCGACGGCACCAAGCAGCTGACCGTCGGCGGCTGGCCGGTGTACCGCTACGCCAAGGACGTCAACGCCGGTGACGTGAACGGGCAGGGCGTGGGCGGCAAGTGGTTCGCGCTGGCCCCCGACGGCAAGAAGGCCACCCTGGCCGACCTGCCCGGCCTGTCCGTCCGCAAGGACGCCAAGCTCGGTGACATCGTCGTCGACAAGAACGGCATGACGGTCTACCGCTTCATCAAGGACAAGGCATGGCCCAAGTCCGTCTCGAACTGCACCGGTGACTGCCTGGCGAAGTGGCCGGCCGTCGCGGAGGTCGCCACCAACGACACCAAGGGCATCGAGAAGAAGGGCCTGATGGGCTTCACCCGGCCCGACAACGGCGAGAAGCAGATGACGGTCGACTGCTGGCCGATCTACACCTTCTCCGGTGACTCGAAGGCCGGGGACACCAACGGCCAGGGCGTCGGCGGCACTTGGTACGCCGTCTCGCCCGAAGGAAAGCTGGTCGGCGCGCCGAGCTAGTAAGGGATCACCTCCCCAGGGTTGATCGCCCCGCCCAAGTCCACATTCGCGTATCGCGGAAGGGAGGGCAGAGGCCAGCGAGAGTCCCGGACGACGACACAACGGCGCACGACCGCCCGCCCCCTCCACACCGCACGGAGGGGGCGGGCTCCTGTGCTTTGTGTCGCACCCGCAGGTGCTCCGCATGGCACCCGCCCCCGGCGGACTGCCCGAACACCCCCAAAGCGCACACGGAATGCCCAGGTGGTGACCGGGAACGGACGGTCAATTTCCGGTTCCACTCGCCCAGTTCGCAGGCGATCAGTAGCCTCTGCTCGAACACCGGATCGCCTCAGTCTTGGAGAGATACATGGAGCGTCCCGCCTGGGCCCCACGGAGCATCGACATCTCGGTGCCGAGCGTTTCGCGTATCTACGACTTCTACCTGGGCGGTTCGCACAACTTCGAGGTCGACCGGGAAGCGGCCCGCAAGGCGATGACGTACCTGCCGGGCCTGCCGAAGATCATGCAGGCCAACCGTGCCTTCATGCGGCGCGCCGTCCGCTTCGCCGCGGGGGCCGGCATCGAACAGTTCCTGGACATCGGCTCCGGCATCCCCACCTTCGGCAACGTCCACGAGGTGGCCCAGACGGCGCACCCCGGCGCGCATGTGGTGTATGTCGACCACGACCCGGTGGCCGTGGCCCACAGCCAGGCGGTGCTCGCGGGCAACGAGGAGGCGGACGTGGTCGCCGCGGACCTCCGCAAGCCCCAGGAGATCCTGTCGAGCCCTCAGGTGGGCCGCCTCATCGACTTGAATCGGCCAGTCGCCCTGCTCCTCGTTGCCATACTGCACTTCGTGGAAGACGCGGACGACCCGTACGGGACAGTGGCACAGCTGCGCGAAGCACTCGCGCCCGGCAGCCTGTTGATCCTCACGCATGCCTCGTACGAGGGAATCCCGCTGTCTCCCGAGCGGGCCGAGAGCGCGGTGGACGTATACAAGGACATTCGAAACCCGCTCATCATGCGCTCGCGCGACGAGATCGCAAGGTTCTTCGAGGGGTACGACATGGTGGAACCCGGACTGGTGCCGATGCCGCACTGGCGGCCGGAGTCGGCGCCGGAGGATGAGGATCCGTTTGCCTTCTCCGGATTCGCCGGCGTGGGGATCGCGGCGTGATCGCGGAGCCGGACGGCCCGGAGGACAGACTGCGCCGGTTCGCGACGATCTGGAGCCGGGCGGTGTTCCCGGTGACCTCGACGTCCCTGACCCGGCCGGAGTTCGAGGAGCAACTCCTCCCGCTGGCGCGCCGGTTGAGCGAGGTGCTGCTGGCGCACGGCTTCGACGCCGAAGAGGCCCGGCAGGTGGGGGCCGCACTGATCGACGCGCACTGCACCGACCCCGAGGCGCTCACCCGCAGCCTCGACTGCGTCGACGCCTATCTGGCCCTGTACTGCGGTGCGGACGGCCCTCAGGACGAGCTGCGGATGCGTTCCTCGCGGATCCAGCACGCGATGGCCGCCGGGTTCGCCCAGGCGCTGCGTGAGCGCACGCTGGCCGAGCAGGAGGCCATCGCGCAGGCCGCGTTGCGGGCCCAGGGCGTGGTCGCGCAGGCGCTGCACGCCAGCGAGGCCCGGTTCCGCGCCGTCTTCGAGGGCGCGGCGATAGGAATCTGCATCGCCGATCTGGAGGGCAACGTCCTTCAGGTCAACGGTGCGCTGCTGCGCATGTTCGGCGGCTCCGAGCAGACCCTGCGCGGCCGCAAGGTCATGGAGTGGGCGCATCCGGAGGACGCGCCCCAGACCTGGCGGCTCTACGAGGAGCTGGTGCGCGGCGACCGCGAGCACTACCACGTCGAGAAGGCGTTCAACCGCTCCGACGGAACGGTCCTGTGGACCAACCTGACCGTCTCCCTGCTCCGGGACGCGGACGGCGACCCGCAGTACCAGCTGGCCCTCATGGAGGACACCACCGAGCGCCGGCTGCTCAACCTGCGGCTGCGCTACGAGGCCACCCATGACGCGCTCACCGGCCTGCCCAACCGCACGCTGTTCTTCGAGCGCTTGGAGAAGGCCCTGGCCGCCGGTGAAGGCCAGCGGTTCGGGCTGTGCTACCTCGACCTGGACGGCTTCAAGACCGTCAACGACAGCCTCGGCCACTCGGCCGGCGACCGGCTGCTCGTGGAGGTCGCCGACCGGCTGCAGTCCTGCGCGACCGCGCCCGGCGAGATGGTCGCCCGGCTCGGCGGCGACGAGTTCGTGGCGCTGACCACCGGCCCGGCCACCCAGCGCGAGGTCGACGACCTGGCCGACCGCATCATGAACGCCCTGGTCACCCCGATCAGTATCGACGGCCGTGACCTCATGGTCCGCGGCTCCATCGGCATCGTCGAGGGCCCGGCGGGCGAGCGCACCCCGGCCGAGGTGCTGCGCAGCGCCGACATCACGATGTACCGGGCCAAGTCGGCGGGTGGCAACCGCTCCGAGCTGGCCGACCCGGAGGCCGACGCCCGCGCCATCACCCGGCACGGCCTGACCACCGCGCTCCCCGCGGCCCTGGACCGGAACGAGTTCTTCATCGAGTACCAGCCGCTGGTCCACCTCGGCGACGGCAGCGTCCGCGGCGCCGAGGCGCTGGTCCGCTGGCTGCACCCGCAGCACGGCGTCCTCGGCCCCGACCGGTTCATCCCGCTCGCCGAACACACGGGTCTCATCGTCCCGTTGGGCCGTTGGGTGCTGGAGCAGTCGATCCGCCAGGCCCGCGAATGGCGAGAACGCTACGGCGAGCAGACCAGCGCCGGCCCGCTGCGGATCAACGTCAACCTGTCCCCGTGCCAGCTCAGCCACCCCGGCCTGGTCCAGGACACGGTGGACATCCTGGAGCGGACCGGAGTGTCCCCCGACGCGCTCTGCCTGGAGGTCACCGAGTCGGCCCTGATCGGCGCCGACGACGACCTTCTCAAGCCCCTGCGCCGCCTCGCCGAGATGGGCGTCGACATCGCCCTGGACGACTTCGGCACCGGCTACTCCAACCTCGCCAACCTCCGCCGCCTCCCGGTGAGCATCCTCAAACTGGACCGCTCCTTCACCCAGAGCATGCAGCAGTTCCCGGCGGACCCGGTCGACCTCAAGATCGTGGAGGGCATCGTCTCCCTGGCCCACAGTCTGGACCTCGCGGTCACGGTGGAGGGCGTGGAGACGGGTGCCCAGGCGGAACAGCTCCGGATACTGGGCTGCGACACGGCCCAGGGCTGGTACTACGCCCGTCCGGGCCCACCGGAGCGCCTGCACGACCTGGCACTGGTGGACGCGACGGGCTGACGGCCCGGCGTCCCTTCGTGGGCCCTCAGTCGAGGTGGAAGACTTCCTCGGCGGGGGCCCACCACTCGCCCTCGGCGGCGGTGTCCAGCGGCTGCTGACAGGGGTCGGTCAGCGCCCACCAGTCGCGTGTCACCGGGTCGGCGGCGATCTGCGCGGTGTCCGCGGCGTAGTCGGTCCCCGAGTACTCGAGGTAGCTGAACAGCAGCCCGTCCCGCAGGAAGATCGAGTAGTTGCCGATCCCGGCACGCTTGAGTGCCGCCAGCACGCCCGGCCACGCGGCGGCGTGCAGTGCGCGGTACTCCGACTCCTTCTCCGGGCGCAACCGGATGACGGCGGCGAAGCGCTGCATCTGACTCACCTCTCCTTCCTGAGGGGCGACGATGAAGAATCAGTTTCATCTGACGAGCAGGACCCTAAGGATCAGATCCTTCCCGCGCAATGGTTTGGCGGGATGCGGCTTATCGGCGGTATTCCCTTGCCTCATCAGGCACTTGAAACCAGTTCCGTCCGACATCTTCCCTCCGTGTAACGCTGATGCCATAGTGACCATCGCCGATGAACCTGATTAATCCGAACATCGATGAGGGGGTACACCGTGGCCGATCCGTCACCGGTCTCCGACGGTCCCTACCGGCCAGGGTACGAACTGGTCGCCGAACAACTCCTGGAGCACATCGCCGAACAGAACCTGCGACCGGGCGACCGGCTCCCCACGGAGGCGGGCCTGGCCGAGATCCTGGGCGCGTCCCGCAACGTCACGCGTGAGGCCGTCAAGGTCCTGGCCGCCATCGGCCGGCTGAGCGTGCGGCGGGGTGCCGGCATCTTCGTCGCGGAGGTGTCGGCCGGGCTGGTGGACGACGAGCTGTCGCACTTCCGGCCGACGAGCATGGAAGACGTCCTGATGCTCCTCGACTACCGCACGGTGATCGAGTCGGAGACCGCCCGCCGGGCCGCCGGCCTCGCCACCCCCATCGAGGTCCGCACCATCCGGGAGAGCGCGCAGAGTTCACTGACGGCGGCCCAGCAGAACGACGGACATGCCTTCGCCCGGGCCGACGAGGCCTTCCACGACGCGGTGGGCGCGGCCTCGCACAACGTGTTCCTGCGGTCGAGCGTCGCCGGGGTACGGCGCCTCGCGTCCCAGTCCGACGTGCTGCTCTTCCACGGCGACGCCCCCGGCTCGCTGGAGGTCGCCGCACGACAGCATCTCGCCATCGCAGAGGCGGTCGCCGCGGGGGAGGCCGATCTCGCGAGCGAGCTGATGGTGGAGCACATCGCCACCACCCAGAGCCAGTTCGAGCGGAAGATCCGTGACCGGCTGTTCAACCTCGGCGACCGCGCCGCCCCCGGGGCACCCGCGCGGCCGTCGTCGGACAGCGGTCCCGGGGACTCCGGCCTTCCGCCGCAGGCATCGGTGTCGTAGGCCGGTCGACGCCCTACAGGTGCGGGCCGGCGGGAGCTGGTCGCGCAGTTCCCCGCGCCCCTTTCGGGGGCGCGAGCAGCCACCCACGGGCCCGCACCCGTACGACGAAGGCCCGCACCCCGGGAACCGGGCGGACGACCCGGTTCCGTGTTCCATCCCACCAGGCGATTGGATCTCCGTGTCTCTTCTGTCTGTGCGCAGGGGCAGAGCCGTGCCCCTGCCGAGAACCCTCATAGCCGCCCTGCCCCTCGCCCTGGCGATGGCCCCCCTGGCCGTCGCCCCGGCCCAGGCGGCCCCGAAAGCGTCCGGGCTCACCGTCTACGTCTCCCCGACCGGCAAGGACACCGGCGGGGGCGGCGCCGACCACCCCTTCAAGACCCTGGAACACGCACGGGACTACGTGCGCGACGCCAAGAGCAAGGTCGACGGCGACATCCATGTCCGGCTGCTGTCCGGCACCTACCGGCTCAGCCGCACCTTCGCCCTCACCGCCCAGGACTCCGGCCGGGACGGGCAGCGGATCGTCTACGAGGCCGCGCCCGGCGCGCACCCGGTGGTCAGCGGCGGCAAGCAGGTCACCGGCTGGACCAAGGCCGACGCCGACGGCAAGGTCTACAAGGCGAAGCTGACCGGCCTGGACACCCGCCAGCTCTATGTGAACGGCGAGTTGAGGACCCGCGCCCGCAGCGGGAAGAACCCCTCCGGCTTCAGCAAGACATCCACCGGCTACACCTTCACCGACAGCAGCATCAGCGCCTACAAGCACCCCGCGGACCTCGAAGTCGTCAGCTCCTGGGGCTGGAAGCTGATGCGCTGCCCCGTGGCGTCGATCTCCGGCACCACGATGACGATGCGGCAGCCGTGCTGGCACAACGCCAACCTCCAGCAGGGCCAGGAGATCCAGAACCCGACCTGGCTGGAGAACGCCCGCGAGCTGCTGGACAGCCCGGGGGAGTGGTACCTGGACAAGAGCGCCGGCGACATCTACTACATGCCCGAGCCGGGCGAGAACATGAAGACCGCGGACGTCACCGTCCCCGTGGTCCAGGACCTGGTGGACCTGAACGGCACCCGTGACCACCCCGTCGCGAACGTGTCCTTCCAGGGCATCACCTTCTCCTACTCCACCTGGCTCGAACCGAGTTCGGCCGACGGGCTCATCGAGGGCCAGGCCGGCTTCCGGATGGTCGGCGAGGACAACCCGACCTTCGACTCCACGCGCCTGAACTGGAAGAAGACCCCCGGAGCCGTCAACGTCAGCCACGGGCAGGGCGTCGAGTTCACCGGCAACACCTTCACCCACCTCGGCGCCGTCGGCCTGAACCTGAACACCGGCACCCAGCACACCACCATCACCGGCAACGTCTTCAGGCAGATCGCCGCGACCGGCATCCAGATCGGCGGAGTCACCTGGGGCGACGCCCACCCGGACGATCCCCGTGACATCACCAAGGACACGCTGGTCGATGACAACGTCGTCACCAAGGTCGCCGACCAGTACAACGGCTCGCTGGGCATCCTGGCCGGCTACACCGACTCCACGGTGATCACCCACAACAAGGTCTACGACCTCCCCTACAGCGGCATCTCCGTCGGCTGGGGCTGGGGCCTGACCGACCAGGGCGGCAACTCGGCCTACCCGGGCAACGCCGGCATCCCGGTCTCCGACACCCCGACCATCAGCCGTGACAACGTCGTCAGCGACAACGAGATCAGCGACATCATGCGGTCCCAGGCCGACGGCGGAGCGATCTACACGCTCAGCAGCGACCCCGGCGGCAAGGTCACCGGCAACTACATCCACGGCGTCCCGGCCCCCGCCTACGGCGCCGTCTACCACGACGAGGGCAGCCGGCACTGGGAGAACACCGGCAACGCGTTCTGCGACGTCTCCTTCCAGTGGCTGCTGATGAACCACGCCCAGGACAACACGGCCCGGGGCAACTACACGACCCAGCCCGCCTTCAGCGTCCAGTACCTGAGCCAGAACAACGACGTGGGCGGCAACATCACGGTCGGTTCCTGCGACCAGCTCCCCGCCTCGATCGTGAACAACGCAGGGCTGGAGAAGGCGTACCAGCACCTCGACCCGGACCCCGCGGTCACCGACCACCAGGCGCCCACCGCACCCGGCGACCTGACCTCGGTCGCCGACTTCCCGACCGTCGCCGACCTCGGCTGGACGGCGGCCACGGACGACACCGGGGTCACCGGCTACTCGGTCTTCCAGGACGGCAAGCTGGTCAACGCCTCCGGCAAGACCTCCGTCCGCGTCTTCGGCCTCACCGCGGGACGGACGTACACCTTCACCGTCACCGCCCGCGACGCGGCCGGCAACGAGTCCGCGCCGAGCACGTCGCTGCAGGTCACGATGCCCGACGGTGCGGACCTGGCGCTGAAGAAGCCGGTCACCGCGTCCTCCGACTCGGAGGAGAACGTCCCCGCCAAGGCGGTCGACGGCGACCTCTCCACCCGCTGGGCGCAGGGCCTCGGCCTGCCCGACCCGTCCTGGATCCAGGTCGACCTCGGCGCGTCGTACGACGTGAGCGGCGCGATCACCACCTTCGAGAAGAGCAGCGGCTACAAGTACCGCGTCGAGGTGTCGCCGGACGAGGTCCACTGGAGGACCCTCGCGGACCACACCGCCGACAACACCACCGCGCAGACCGACTACGCCCACACCGACACCCCGGTCACCGGCCGCTTCGTACGGCTGACCGTGACCGGCTCCAGCGGCAACGGCGGCAGCATCTACGACTTCCAGGTCTACGGCACCGCCCGCGCACCCGGCTCCGACCACACCGCCCCCAGCAGCCCCGGACAGCCCACCGCCAAGGCGCTGCTGCCGGGCCTGGTGGACGTCAGCTGGCCGGCCGCCACCGACGACACCGGGGTGACCAGCTACGTCGTCTACCAGGACGGCACGCGGATCGGTGTCACCGGCGACACGACCTACCGGGTCTCCGGTCTGAAGCCGGGGACGAAGTACTCCTTCACCGTCGTCGCCCGCGACGCCGAGCTCAATGCCTCCGACCCCAGTGCGGCGGCGGAGGTCACCACCCCACCCGACGACGACCTGGCCCTGAACAAGACGGCGACGGCCTCCTCCGACTCGGAAGGAAACGTTCCTGCCAAGGCCTTCGACGGTGACCTGTCGACGCGTTGGGCGCAGGGCCTCGGCCTGCCCGACCCGTCCTGGCTCCAGGTGGACCTCGGCAAGGACACCAGCGTCTCCGCCGTGGTCACCACTTTCGAGAAGGCGAGCGGCTACCAGTACCGCCTGGAGTACTCCACCGACGGCGAGAACTGGTCGGTCTTCGAGGACCACACCGCGGCCAACACCGTCACGCAGACCAACTACTCCTTCGCCGACGAGCCCGTCACCGCCCGCTATCTGCGCCTGACCATCACCGGCTCCAGCTGGAACGGCGGCAGCGTCTACGAACTCCAGGCGTACGGCGGCTTCTGAGCAGTCAGCCACAGAGCCGTCCCCGCACCCACAGAAACGAAAGCCAGGATGAAGATCACCCATGTCGAAGTACACCGGATCGACGTTCCGGCGGCCAGCCCGCCCTTCCGCTGGCGGGAGGGTCTGAGCGGCAGCGCTCCGGTCGGCGACGGCGCGGTGCTGCGCATCGGCACGGATGAGGGGGCCGAGGGAGTGGCCCTGTTCGCCCGCCCGGGCGCCTTCACCACGCTCACCGAGCTGGTGGACCGGGTCTTCCGCGAGGAACTGGTCGGGGCCGACCCGTTCCAGCGGGAGTGGCTGTGGCACCGGGTGTGGGAGCTGGACCGTATCCACGAACTCCCGCTCCCCACCCTGGGCCTGATCGACATCGCCCTGTGGGACCTGGCCGGCCGCTACCACGGCCAGCCGGTCTGGCGGCTGCTCGGCGGCTTCCGCGACTCCATCCCCGCCTACGCCTCGACGTCGACGTTCGCCACCACCGAGGAGTTCCTCGACGTCGCCGACCAGTGCCTGGACCTCGGCTACCGGGGCATCAAACTGCACGCCTGGGGCGACGCCCGCCGTGACGCAGGCCTCTGCCTCGCCCTGCGCGAGCACGTCGGCCCGGACGTGCCCCTGATGTACGACGGCTCGGCCGGCTTCGACCTGCCCGACGCGATCCGCCTCGGGCGGGCCCTCTCCGAGGCGGACTACCTCTGGTACGAGGAGCCGATGCGCGAGTTCAGCGTCTCCGCCTACCAGCAACTCGCTGCGGCCGTCGACGTCCCGCTGCTGGTCGCCGAGACGTCCGACGGGGCCCACATGAACTCCGCCGACTTCATCCGGGCCGGCGCCGCCACCTTCGGCGTCCGGGCCGGCACCACCCTGCGGGGCGGCATCACCGGCGCCATGCGCACCGCCCACCTCGCCGACGCCTACCGGCTGCGCGCCGAGGTGCACGGTTCGGACATCCCCAACCACCACCTGTGCATGGCCATCTCCAACACCACCTACTACGAGTCCCTGGTGACCGCGACCACGGTCGTCCGCGAACGCCACGTGGACGACCGTGGCCTGGTCCACGCCCCCACGGGACCCGGCATCGCCCTTCCCCTCGACCTCGGCTACGGCAGCGAACTCCTGCCGTTCGTCGAACAGCCGCGCTGACCGGCAAGAACAGAAAGGCAAGACGATGAGGTCTTCCACGTCCATGAGAACTGGGGCCCCGAGACCGGGCCGACACCGCACCGCACTGCGCACCGCGGCCGCCGCGCTCGCCCTGTCCACCGCGGCGCTGCTGGCCGGCTGCGCCAGCGCCGACACCACCGCCCAGTCCTCCTCCGACCAGTCGGCGTTCAAGCCGGCCACCCAGAAGGACGGCTCGCAGATCACGGTGTGGACGGACTCCACCCGCCTGCCGTCGGTGCAGAAGTACCAGAAGGCCCACCCGGACGTGAAGATGGACATCGTCACGTACGACGGCGGCGCCGACGGCTCGACCTACCTCCAGTCCAAGGTGCAGCTCTTCGACCGGACCGGCAGCGGCTGGCCGGACGTGGTGTTCGGCTCGCCCACCGATGTCACCTGGGCCTCCGAGCCCACCAAGCCGGGCGTGCAGCCGTTCGCCGCCCCGCTGGACGACAAGCTCGTCCCGCAGAGCACGCTGAAGGGGTTCGCCAAGGGCTCCCTGACCCCCTGCCAGTTCGACGGCCACACCTACTGCCTGCGCAACGACATCGCCCAGGTGGTCCTCTGGTACAACAAGTCCCTCATGGACAAGTGGGGTTACCCGGTCCCCACCACGTGGGAGGAGTACGAGGCCCTCGGCAAGAAGGTGGCCAAGGAGCACCCCGGCTACCTCGTCGGCTCGGTCGGCGACACCAACTCCCACGAGTCGTACTTCTGGTCCGGCCAGTGCCCGGCGTTCGACCTGGTGAAGCCGGACACCCTGCGCACCGACCTCCAGGACCCGAACTGCACCCGCACGGCCAAGCTCCTGGACGGCCTGATCGACGCCAAGGCCGTCACCACCAAGGGCTTCTTCAGCCAGGGCTTCGCCAAGGAGAGCGGCAGCAAGGTCCTGATGGCGTACGGCCCGTCCTGGTACGGCCAGTACCTCTTCAAGGCGGCCTTCAACGCCCCGGCCAAGCAGATCGCCGCGGCGCCCCCGCTCACCTGGGCGGGGGAGACCAAGGCGGCCACCGGCAACGTCGGCGGCGGGGTCTGGATGGTGTCCTCGCACAGCGCCAACCTCAAGGCCTCCACGGACCTGGCCACCTGGCTGACCACGTCCGACGAGAACCAGGCGTCCGCGCCCACCTACCCCGCCTACACCAAGGCGGCCGAGGCGTGGCTGAAGAACCCCGCCAACAGCGACTACTTCGCCGCCGACGTCAGCGAGGCCTTCGAGCAGGCCGCGAACGAGGTGTGGACCGGCTGGTCGAACACCAGGTTCTCGGACTCCACCGCCTGGTCCAGCGTCGTCCTGCCCGCGCTGACCGCCGGAAAGAGCCTGACCGACACACTGCCGGCCTGGCAGAAGGAGATCGGCAACGAGGCGAAGGCGCACGGATACAAGGTGGAGAACCAGTGACCCTGCTGGAGACCGAGCGCGTCGCCGTCTCCCCGCTGCGCTGCGGCACCACGCCGCGGCGCGGCGGCCGCGGCCGTGCGGGCCACTTCTTCGTCGCCGGCTACGCGCTGCTGCTGCTCGCCTTCGGCGTCGTGCCGACCGGCTACTCCTTCTACCTGGCGTTCACCAACGACCGGGGCCAGTTCACCGGCCTGAACCAGTTCGTGAAGGTGGTCCAGGACTACCGCTTCGGGCCGGCTTTCACCCACATGCTGATCTACCTGCTGCTGTGGCTGGTCGCGCTCGTGGTCCTGGTCGTCCTGGTCGCCGTGATCCTGCGCAGCCGGGTCCGCCCCGGCACCTCGGCCCTCTTCCGCTTCCTCTACTACATCCCCGGCGCCCTCGCCGGCGTGGCCAGCGTCCTGGTCTGGCTGTTCATGCTGGATCCCGACGTCAGCCCGGTGTCCTGGCTGCTGAAGAGCATGGGCATGGGGACCTTCGCGGCCGTCCTCGCCCCCGCCAACCTGCCGTGGATCCTCATGCTCATCGCCTTCTGGACCGGGGCGGGCGGCTGGATGGTGGTGATGTACGGGGCGCTCAACAACATCCCCGACGAGGTCCTCGAAGCTGCCCGGATGGACGGCGCGGGCCCCTGGCGGACCGCCTGGCACATCCAGATCCCGATGATCCGGCAGTGGATCGTCTACATGACCATCATGGCGTTCGCCACCGGCACCCAGCTGTTCGTCGAACCCCAGCTGCTCCAGACGGCCAGCCTCGGCCGGGTCAGCCCCACCTGGTCTCCCAACCAGCTCGCCTATGTGTACGCCTTCCAGCAGGGCGACTTCAACGGCGCCGCCGCCATCTCCGTCGTCCTGCTCGCCGTGGGACTCCTGGCCGCGGGCCTGCTGGTCGCCCGCTCGAACCTGTTCAAGTTGGATGAGTCATGACGCAATCAACTCTCTCCCCGGCAGCGGCGACCCGGCGCGGAGTCCGCCCGTCCCGAGCCCTCTCCTTCCTGATCGTGGCCGTCCTGCTGGCCTTCCTTCTGGTGTTCTTCGTCCTGCCGGTGGTCTGGCTGCTGCTCGCCCCGTCCAAGACGGCGGGGGAGATGGTCCGGGACAGTCCGCTGTCCTTCGGGTCGTTCGGGCAGATCGGCGCGGCCTGGCGCCATCTCTTCGCCTTCCAGGACGGAGCGATGCTCACCTGGCTGCGGAACTCGGCGATCTACTCCGGCGGTTCGCTGGTCCTGACCCTCGCCGTCAGCGTCCCGGCCGGCTACGCCCTGGCCCTGACGAAGTTCAGGGGCCGCAAGACGCTCCTCGTGATCACCCTGGTCACCATGATCATGCCGCAGGCCACCCTGGTGCTGCCGGTCTTCCTGGAGCTCAACCGCTTCCACCTGATCGGCACCGTCTGGTCGGTGATCCTGCCCTTCTCCTTCTACCCGTTCGGCGTGTACCTCGTGTACATCTACTTCGGCAGCAGCCTCCCCAGGGACCTGCTGTCCGCCGCACGGATCGACGGCTGCACCGAATGGCAGCTCTTCTCCCGCATCGCCCTGCCGCTGGCGAAGCCGGTGATCGGCCTGGTCGCGTTCTTCAGCTTCGTAGGCAACTGGAACAACTTCTTCCTCCCCTACCTGGTCCTCCCGAACAGCAACGAGTTCCCGGTCCAGGTAGGCCTCAACCAACTCCTCACCTCCACCCCGTCGTTCAACCCGGTGGCAGGCGCGGGCCTGAACATCACGATCCCCGAACTGGCGCTGGCGATCATCATCGCAATCCTGCCGGTCCTGGTCCTGTTCCTCTTTTCTCAACGCACCTTGGTGTCAGGCATGCTGGCGGGATCGACGAAGGAGTAAGCGGTCCTTTGAAAGGCGCCCCGCCCGCAGCGCGCCCCTTCAGGGGCGCGGGGAACTGCGCGACCAGCCCCCACGCACCCGCACCCGACCACGCTCGGTCACCTCTCCAAGAGCATCCTCTGCAACTCCCTAGCGGCCCGAGGCGGCGCAACATCACTCCGGTGAGCCAACGCGATGGTCCGATGCAACCCCGGCTTGGCCAACGGAGTGACCCGCAACCCCCGCCCCGACCGAGCGGCAACCATCCGAGGCACCACGGCCACCCCCAACCCCGCCCGCACAAACCCCAGCACCGCGTCCATCTCACCCCCCTCGACAGCAAAAGCCGGCTCGAACCCAGCGGAGCGACACGCCGCGACGGTCAGCTCCCGCAGGTCGTACCCGTGCCGGAACATCACCAGCCGCTCCCCCTCCAGGTCGGAGATCTTCACCCCGCCCCGCCCCCGCCCGGGCACCGTCGCCTCGGGTGAGGACACCACCACCAGGTCCTCCCGCAACAGCTCCACCGTGGTCAGCGCGGGCGACGCCGGCGGCAGCGGCAGCACGATCAGCGCCAGGTCCAGCGCCCCGCGCGCCAGCTCCCGTACCAGGTCATGGGAGCCGCTCTCCTCGATCAGCAGCTGGATCCCGGGATACCGGTCGTGGAAGGACCTCAGCACGTCCGGCAGCAGCCCGGTGCACAGGCTCGGTGTCGCACCCAGCCGCACCCGCCCGCTTCGCAGCTGCACCAGCTCCTGCACCTCGTGCCGGGCGGTGTCCGCGTCCGCGAGGATCCGCCGGGCCAGCGGCAGCAGTGCCTCGCCCGCGTCGGTGAGCGTGATGTTGCCCCGGGCCCGCAGGAACAGATCCGCCCCCAGCTCCCGCTCCAGCGCCCTGATCTGCTGGGAGAGCGACGGCTGGGCGACATGGACCAGCTCGGCGGCCCGGGTGAAGTGCCGGGTCTCGGCGACGGCGACAAAGTACTGAAGCTGCTGGAACTGCATGGTGACACGATAGCTTCTGGCTATGGAATCGAGCCGGACCATGTCTTGGACCGATCGGGTGTCCGGGCTCTACCGTCCTGAACATGGCTCTGGCAACGCGGACGGACCGACGGCCGTCCATGGCACGCACGATGTGGGACAGCTCCGTCGGCAAGAAGACGGTGATGGCCGTCAGCGGCCTGATCATGCTGCTCTACCTGGTCGTGCACATGATCGGCAACCTGAAGATCTACTTCGGGGCGGGCGAGTTCAACCACTACGCCCACTGGCTGCGCACCGTCGGCGAGCCCTTCATGCACTACGAGTGGACGCTCTGGCTCATCCGGATCGTCCTGGTCGTCGCCGTGGTCTCGCACGCCACGTCCGCCTACCAGCTCAGCCGCCGTGACATCAGGGCGCGCCCCACCAAGTACGTGCACAGCAGGCCCCGGGCCAGCTACGCGACCCGCACCATGCGCTGGGGCGGGATCATCCTCGCCCTGTTCATCGTCTGGCACATCCTCGACCTGACCACCGGCACCGTGCACTCCGGCGGCTTCCAGGAGGGCCACCCGTACCAGAACGTCGTGGACACCTTCTCCACCTGGTACGGCAACGTCATCTACATCGTCGCGATGCTCGCGCTCGGTCTGCACGTCCGGCACGGCTTCTGGAGCGCCGCCCAGACCCTCGGCGTCGGCAGCCGCACCCGCGACCGCGTCCTCAAGGCCACGGCCAACGTCCTCGCGCTGCTGCTCACGGCGGGCTTCATCGCCGTACCCGTGGGTGTCATGACCGGAGTGGTGAGCTGAACATGACCGACTACCCGAACTACACGACCGGCGAAGCCGTCGTCGACGGCAAGGCCCCCTCCGGGCCGGTCAACGAGCGCTGGGACACCCGCCGCTTCGAGGCCAAGCTGGTCAACCCCGCGAACCGGCGCAAGCACACCGTGATCGTCGTCGGCACCGGTCTCGCCGGCGGCTCCGCCGGGGCCACCCTCGCCGAGCAGGGCTACCACGTCGTCCAGTTCTGCTACCAGGACTCCCCGCGCCGGGCCCACTCCATCGCCGCGCAGGGCGGGATCAACGCGGCGAAGAACTACCGCAACGACGGCGACTCCGTCCACCGGCTGTTCTACGACACCGTCAAGGGCGGCGACTTCCGGGCCCGGGAGTCCAACGTCCACCGGCTCGCGCAGATCTCCGTCGAGATCATCGACCAGTGCGTGGCGCAGGGCGTGCCGTTCGCACGGGAGTACGGCGGTCTGCTCGACACCCGGTCCTTCGGCGGTGTCCAGGTGTCCCGCACCTTCTACGCCCGTGGGCAGACCGGGCAGCAGCTGCTCCTCGGCGCCTACCAGGCGCTGAGCCGGCAGATCGCCGCCGGGAACGTGGAGATGCATCCGCGGACCGAGATGCTCGACGTGATCGTGGTCGACGGGCGGGCGCGCGGGATCGTGGCCCGGGACCTGATCACTGGGAAGATCGACACCTACTTCGCGGACGCCGTCGTCCTGGCGAGCGGTGGCTACGGCAACGTCTTCTACCTGTCGACGAACGCCATGAACTCCAACGCCACCGCCGTCTGGCGGGCGCACCGGCGCGGTGCCTACTTCGCCAACCCGTGCTTCACCCAGATCCACCCCACCTGCATCCCGCGCACCGGCGACCACCAGTCCAAGCTCACCCTGATGAGCGAGTCGCTGCGCAACGACGGCCGGATCTGGGTGCCCAAGGCCAAGGGCGACACCCGGCCCGCCAACCAGATCCCCGAGGACGAGCGCGACTACTACCTGGAGCGCATCTACCCGTCCTTCGGCAACCTCGTCCCCCGTGACATCGCCTCCCGCGCCGCGAAGAACGTCTGCGACGAGGGGCGCGGCGTCGGGCCCGGCGGGCAGGGCGTCTATCTGGACTTCGCCGACGCCATCGCGCGACTGGGGCGGAGAGCCGTCGAGGCGAAGTACGGCAACCTCTTCGACATGTACCAGCGGATCACCGACGAGGATCCGTACCGGGTGCCGATGCGGATCTACCCCGCCGTGCACTACACGATGGGCGGGCTGTGGGTCGACTACGACCTCCAGACCACCGTCCCCGGGCTGTTCGCGGTCGGCGAGGCCAACTTCTCCGACCACGGGGCGAACCGGCTCGGCGCGAGTGCGCTGATGCAGGGCCTGGCCGACGGCTACTTCGTGCTGCCGGCCACCATCAACGACTACCTCGCCCGCAACCCCCACCAGGAGGCGGTGACGGTCGAACACCCCGTCGTGCAGGAGGTACTGGCCGAGACGGAGGACCGGCTGAACCTGCTGCTGTCCGTCGACGGCGACCGCACCCCCGACTCCTTCCACCGTGAACTCGGCGAAGTGATGTGGGAGTTCTGCGGCATGGCCCGGACGGACTCGGGGCTGCGCAAGGCACTCGAGCGCATCCCGCAGATCCGCGAGGAGTTCTGGCGGCGCATCAAGGTGCCGGGGACCGGCGAGGAGTTCAACCAGTCCCTGGAGAAGGCCAACCGCATCGTCGACTACCTGGAGCTGGCCGAGCTGATGTGCCTCGACGCGCTGCACCGCGCCGAGTCCTGCGGCGGCCACTTCCGGGAGGAGTCCCAGACGCCGGACGGCGAGGCCGCCCGCAAGGACGACGAGTTCTCCTACGCGGCCGCCTGGGAATTCACCGGCACCGGGGACGCCCCGGTGCTGCACAAGGAAGACCTGGTCTTCGAGTACGTCCACCCCACCCAGCGGAGCTACGCATGAAGCTCACCCTGCGCGTCTGGCGGCAGCAGAACGCCGACGCCGACGGCGCGATGTCCACGTACGAGGTGGACGGCATCTCGTCGGACATGTCCTTCCTGGAGATGCTCGACACCCTCAACGAGGAGCTCATCCTCAACGGTGAGGACCCGGTCGCCTTCGACCACGACTGCCGTGAGGGGATCTGCGGCGCGTGCTCCCTGGTGATCAACGGGGACGCGCACGGTCCGGAGCGGACCACCACCTGCCAGCTGCACATGCGGTCCTTCAAGGACGGCGACACGATCGACATCGAGCCGTGGCGGGCGTCCGCCTTCCCGGTGATCAAGGACCTGGTGGTCGACCGGTCCGCGTTCGACCGGATCATCCAGGCCGGCGGGTACATCTCCGCGCCGACCGGCGCCGCGCCGGAGGCGCACGCCACGGCGGTGCCCAAGGCCGACGCCGACTTCGCGTTCGAGCACGCGGAGTGCATCGGGTGCGGGGCGTGTGTGGCGGCCTGCCCGAACGGGGCGGCGATGCTGTTCACCTCCGCCAAGATCAACCATCTGAACGTACTGCCCCAGGGGGCGCCCGAGCGGGAGACGCGGGTGCTGGACATGGTGGCGCAGATGGACGACGAGGGCTTCGGGGGGTGCACGCTGACGGGGGAGTGCGCGACGGCCTGCCCGAAGGGCATTCCGCTGGTGTCCATCACGAGCATGAACAAGGAGTGGCTGCGGGCCACCCGGAAGGCGGGAAAGCGGTAGCGCCGTAGGAGGCGCGTAAATGAACGTTCGCCGACAAGAGCGGACGGGCGGGGCCGGGGCTGGTGCTCCCCGGCCCCGCTTCGCCGTTACCGACCGTCGTGCCAGGGGCGTGCAAGGGCGCGGTCGGGTCACGGTAGCGTTGCTTCAGCGCGTCCAAAAGGACACGCGCGGGGGTGAGCCACCCACCGAATCCCGGCATTCAGCAGCCGCACATCCACGGGTCCCGCGCACGTCACGCCGAGTCCAGCCTGCCAAGGAAGAAAGCAGGTGCAGATTTCCTCAGCTTCCGCTCGGCGCAGGAGACCTCCATGACCGCCATGCCCGCCTCACCCCCTGCTCTCGCCGCCCCGCCCGGGGACTCCGGCTATCTGGTGCAGCTCGCCCGTGACGAAGACGACGTCCGGGCCGCGCAGCGACTGCGCTACCAGGTGTTCGCCGGAGAGATGGGCGCCCGGCTCGACGGGCCGGAACCGGGTCTGGACGTGGACGCCTTCGACGCGTTCTGCGACCACCTCCTGATCCGGGAAGCCCTCACCGGCGAAGTCGTCGGCACCTACCGACTGCTGCCGCCCGAGCGTGCCGCCGTCGCCGGCCGCCTCTACTCCGAGGGCGAGTTCGACCTGAGCCCGCTCGCCGGCATCCGCTCCGGACTGGTCGAGGTCGGCCGCTCCTGCGTGCACCCCGCCCACCGCGACGGCGCCGTCATCGGCCTCATCTGGGCCGGCATAGCCCGGTACATGGTGGACCGCGGCCACGAGTGGCTGGCCGGCTGCTGCTCCGTCCCGCTCGCCGACGGCGGTGCCCTCGCGGCCGCCGCCTGGGAGCGGGTGCAGGCCAAGCACCTCGCCCCGGAGGAGCTGCGGGTACGACCGCTGCGCCCGTGGGTGCCCGAGGGGCCGGCCCCGGAGGGCCGTACCGAACTGCCCGCGCTGCTCCGCGGCTACCTGCGCCTCGGCGCCTGGGTGTGCGGCGAGCCCGCGCACGACCCCGACTTCGGGGTCGCCGACATGTACGTCCTGCTGTCGATGCGCCGGGTCAACGCGCGCTATCTGCGGCACTTCCTCTCGCTCGTCCCGGCCTGATGAGCGTCTGGCTGCCCAGCGCGCCCTGCACCCCCGGCGCGTGCGTGGAGTCCGCGGGGTCGCTCACGGTCGTTCCCCGCGCCGTGCTGCGGTTCGCCGCGGTCGTGACCCTGATGCTGGTCGCGATCATGCTGCTCCCGCTCGGCGGGCGGATTCCCACCGAGTGGGTGCGCCGGTTCTCCCGGCTGGTCGTCCGGGCCGCCGGGGTCCGGGTCCGGATCACCGGCAGCGCCCCGGGCACCGGTGGGGTGCTGCTTGTCGCCAACCACATCTCCTGGATGGACATTCCGCTGCTGGCCGCCGTACGGCCCGCGCGGATGCTCGCCAAGAAGGAGATCCGCGAGTGGCCGGTGGCCGGCGCGCTGGTGGCCGGCGCCGGGGCGCTGTTCATCGACCGGGACCGGCTGCGCGCGCTGCCGGACACGGTCGGCCGGATCTCGGGCGCGCTCCGGGAGGGCGCCGCGGTGGTCGCCTTCCCGGAGGGCAGCACCTGGTGCGGCCGGGCCCAGGGCCGGTTCCGCCGGGCCGTGTTCCAGGCCGCCCTGGACGCCGGCGCGCCGGTGCAGCCGGTGCGGCTGCACTACCGGCTGGAAGCGGGAGTGGCCAGCACCGTGCCCGCCTATGTCGGCGAGGACACGCTGCTGGCGTCCCTGTGGCGAGTGGTGTCGACCCGTGGCCTGGTGGCCGAGGTGGACGTACGGCCGCTGATACCGGCCGGCCGGCACCCGGACCGTCGCACCCTCGCCCGCGCCGCCCAGCCGGTGACCCACGGCCCGGCCTGGACGCACGCGGCTCTGGTGAGCCCCGGCAAGGGCTCTCAGTGGTCGGTCTCCAAGTGGAGCTTGAGCAGGTCGACGCCGTAGTCGCCGCCGTTGGGCGTGCGGATGATGGTGTGGATGTGCTGCTGGGTCGGCGTGCCGCCCGGACCGCCCATGCCACCGCCGCCGCCCGGCTGGCCGCCCGTGGGCATCCCGGTGGGCTGACCGGTGGGCTGCCCCGACGGCTGACCCCCTGAGGGCCGGCCTCCGCTGCCGGTCTCCGTCCCGTAGGCGAGCGGGGACTGGGCGTCGTACTCGATGAGGACGACCGGGCTGTGCACCCGGTAGTAGAAGGCCGAGGTGTCCTTGGTCTCGCCGAGCCAGTAGAAGTACGTCTGGTCCAGGTGCTCCTTCACCTCCTTCATCCTCACCCCGGCGTGGCCGTCGTCCAGGTAGCCGACGTAGACGCCGACCAGGTCGAGGAGCTTGTCCCGCTGGGCCGAGGTGAGTTCGGAGCCGGGCAGGCCCTGGTAGGCGAGCTCGAGGTTGTCGGCGCCGGCGCCCGCCTTCATGTCGGTGCCGGACTTGCTGACCTCGGCGTCGATCGCCTTGGCGCGCTGGGCCGAGGCGAGGGAGCGGAGCAGGGCCAGACCGGCCTTCGTCTCCGGCTTGAACAGGGTGATCTTCTCGCCCTGGTAGGTGGCCGAGGTCGGCTCGGAGCCCATGAAGGTCGGCGTCATGACGACCTGGTCGCCCAGGACGAAGTAGTTGATCGCCACATGGTGGCCCTCGTACTGGAAACCCCACGGCTTGCTCGTCGACGGGGTGCCCATGAAGGTGAAGAAGTAGGCACCCTCGGTGAGGGTCTCCCGGTTGCCGCCGCTGTAGTCGCCCAGGAACGCGTTCAGCTTCATGATGTTACGGGTCTGGGTGAGGCCCTTCGCGGACAGTGCGGCGCCGAGCAGCGCGTAGCCCAGCTCCCGCTTCGCGTCCGTGATGTCGCCCATCCGGACGCCCTTGCGCGCGTAGCCGTCGACGTTGCTCCAGGCCAGCCACTCGTCGTCGGCCACGTCGAAGGTGCACGAGGTGCGCTCCTTCGTGCTGAGGCCGTCGAGGAAGGCCTGCGCGGCCTTGACGACCTTGTCCGTGGAGACGTCGGTGGAGTGGACCGAGTACAGGCCGTCGACGACCTTGCCGTCCGTGGTGAGGCCCATGAAGTCCTTGTACTTGACCTCGGACTGGCCGGGGCCCATGCCGCCGGCACCGCCGGGGCCGCCGGAGGGCATACCGCCACTGGGGGCGCCGGAGGCCGAACCCGATGTGCCGGACGAGCCGTTGGAGCAGCCGGTCATGGTCGCCAGCGCGGCGGCTCCGCCGGCGAGCAACGCCTTGTTCATGAACCAGCGGCGGGTGCGCTCGGCTTCGGGGGTGCGGGGGTGGTGTCCATGCATACGCCCAAACTCCAGGGGCAACCTGAAGCATTCCTGAAGATCATCAGGGGAGGGGCCGGGACAGATAGGGCCCCGTCACACTGCCCTCGGCCCGCGCGACCTCCGCCGGCGGGCCCGTCGCGACGATCCGGCCGCCCCGGTCCCCACCGCCCGGACCCAGGTCGATCACCCAGTCCGCGCCCGCCACGACCGCCATGTCGTGCTCGACCACCACGACCGTGTGCCCGGCGTCCACCAGCCCGTGCAACTGGCGCATCAGCACCTCGACGTCGGCCGGATGCAGTCCCGTCGTCGGCTCGTCCAGGAGGTAGAGGGTGTGGCCGCGCCGGCCGCGCTGCAACTCGCTCGCCAGCTTGATCCGTTGGGCCTCGCCACCGGACAACTCCGTGGCGGGCTGCCCCAGTCGCAGATAGCCGAGCCCCACGTCGAGCAGGGTGCGCAGGCTGCGCGCCACGGCCGGGATGTCCGCGAAGAACTCCGCCGCGCTCTCCACGGTCAGGTCCAGCACCTGGGCGATGTTCCGTCCCCGGTAGGGCACTTCGAGTGTCTCGGGGTTGTAGCGGGCCCCGCCGCAGTCCGGGCAGGGCGCGTAGGTGCTGGGCAGGAACAGCAGCTCCACGCTGACGAAACCCTCGCCCTGGCAGGTCTCGCAGCGCCCTCCGGCCACATTGAAGGAGAACCGTCCCGCGCCGTAACCACGCTCCCGCGCCCGGTCGGTGGCCGCGAACACCTTCCGTACGACGTCGAACAGACCGGTGTAGGTGGCCAGGTTGGAGCGCGGGGTGCGGCCGATCGGCCTCTGGTCGACGGAGACCAGCCGGCCGACCCCGTCGAGTTCCTCGGTGATCTCGCCGATCAGTGTCGACTTGCCCGAGCCGGAGACTCCGGTGACGGCGGTGAGGACACCGAGCGGGAACTCGGCGGTGACCGCGCGCAGGTTGTGCCGGGTGACCGGGCCGACCTTCAGCCACCCGTCGGCGGTGCGGAGTCGACGGGCCGGAGCGGGCTCCGCCGTGAACAGGTAGCGGGCGGTGGCGGACTCCGCGACCCCGGCCAGCTCCGCCACCGGCCCGCTGTGCAGCACCCGGCCGCCGTGCTCACCGGCGCCCGGGCCCACGTCCACCAGCCAGTCGGCGCCGCGCACCACGTCCAGGTGGTGCTCCACCACGAACACCGAGTTCCCGGCCGCCTTCAGCCGTGCCAGCACCGTGAGCAGCGCCTCGGTGTCCGCCGGGTGCAGCCCGGCCGACGGCTCGTCCAGGACGTACACGACACCGAACAGACCGGAGCGCAACTGCGTCGCCAGGCGCAGGCGTTGGAGCTCGCCCGCCGAGAGCGTGGGGGTCGCCCGGTCCAGGCTCAGATAGCCGAGGCCGAGTTCGACGACCGGTGCGATGCGGGCGGTGAGGTCCTCGGTGAGCACCCGCGCGGTCTCCGAGGAGGGGCCGCCGTCGAGCAGTCCGGCCAGCTCGGTCAGCGGGAGCCCGGCCAGGTGCGCGATCGTACGGCCCGCGAAGGTCACGGCGAGGGCCTCCGGCCGCAGCCTCCTGCCGCCGCACACCGGGCAGGGCGCGCTGGTCAGGAAGGTCTCCGCCTTCGCCCGCAGCGCCGGGCTCCTGGAGTCCGAGAAGGTCTTCATGACGTACCGGCGGGCGCTCATGTACGTGCCCTGGTACGGCCGCTGGATGCGGTCGGCGTCCCGGACCGGGTGCACGGTGACCACCGGCTGCTCGTCCGTGAAGAGGATCCACTCCCGTTCCCCGGCGGGCAGTTCGCGCCAGGGCCGGTCCACGTCGTGACCGAGCGCGTCCAGGATGTCCCGCAGGTTCTTGCCCTGCCAGGCACCCGGCCAGGCGGCGATCGCGCCGTCCCGGATCGACAGCGACGGGTCGGGGACCAGCGACTCCTCCGTCGTACGGTGGACCCGGCCCAGACCGTGGCACTCCGGGCAGGCGCCCGCCGCCGTGTTCGGGGAGAACGCGTCGGAGTCGAGCCGCTCCGCGCCCGGCGGATAGTCCCCGGCACGCGAGAAGAGCATGCGCAGGGAGTTGGAGAGGTTGGTGATGGTGCCGACCGAGGAGCGGGAGGTCGGGGCCGAGCGGCGCTGCTGGAGCGAGACCGCCGGCGGCAGCCCGCTGATCTCACCGACCTTCGGCGCCCCGACCTGGTGGATCAGCCTGCGCGCGTACGGTGCGACCGACTCGAAGTAGCGCCGCTGGGCCTCGGCGTAGATCGTGCCGAACGCCAGGGACGACTTCCCCGAACCGGACACACCGGTGAAGACGGCCAGCACGTCCCGCGGGACGTCCACGTCGACACCCTTGAGGTTGTGCTCACGGGCGCCACGGACGCGGACGTACGGATCGTGGGGGCTGTGCATCGGGGGAGGCTCCGTACGGACGACTCGCCGGGCAGGGACAAACCCCGCGAGTCTAGCCCGTGCGGTCCGTCAGGGCTGCGGAGGGTTGTTCCGGTTCCGCTCCTGCTCGATGTAGTCGTCGGCCTTCTTCTGGCCCATGTCGACCTGGGACTGGTACTTGTTTCCGGTCCGCTGGTCGATCATGTCGCCGCCCTTTTCGACGCCCTGTTTGGCCTGGTCCTCGTGGCCCTTGAGCATCCCCTTGAGCTTGTCCAGCATGGACATGGCAGCCCTCCTCGCTGGTTGAGGCTTCCTCACCAGCGTCACCGCCCCCGGCCCGGTCCGCATCTCGGCGGGCGTCCCCGTGCGGGCCCGGCGTGCCTGTGCAAGGTTGGAAGACGCGGAATCCCGCCGACCGCAGAGCTGACCGCAGAAAGGCCCGGGCCCTATGAGCACTCCCGGTTTCGGATTCGGACGCAGTCCCTTCGAAGACTTCGACGAGCTGATGTCCCGCTTCTTCGGCGGATCCGGACCGGGCACACCGGCCCGCCGCCCGCAGCGCGTCGACATCGGCAGCCTGCTGTCCGAACGGGCGCGCGAGCTGGTGGCCGAGGCCCGCGACCTCGCCGCCGTCGAGGGCAGCGAGGAGCTGGACGCCAGGCACCTGCTGGCCGCGGCCACCACGCACGACTCCACCCGGCGGCTGCTCACCGAGGCCGGCGCGGACCCCGACCAGCTCCGCGAGCGGCTCACCGCCGGTCACGGCGGCGGCGAGAAGACGGAGCCCACCGCCCTCACCCCGGCCGCCAAGCGCGCCCTGCTCGACGCCTACCAGATCTCCCGCGCCGAGGGCGCCTCCTACATCGGCCCCGAGCACCTCCTGCGCGCGCTCGCCGCGAACCCGGAGTCGACGGCCGGGCGGACGCTCGGCGAGAGCGGCTGGGAGCCGACCCGGATGCCGGCCGAGGGCGCGGCGGAGCGGAAGAAGCCCAGCACCACGCCGACCGTCGACGAGTACGGCCGTGATCTCACCGAGGACGCCCGGGCCGGGCGCCTGGACCCGGTGATCGGGCGGGACGACGAGGTCGAGCAGACCATCGAGGTGCTCTCCCGGCGCAGCAAGAACAACCCCGTCCTGATCGGTGACCCCGGCGTCGGCAAGACCGCCATCGTCGAGGGCATCGCACAGCGGATCGTCGCCGGGGACGTGCCCAAGACCCTGGAGGGCAAGCGGCTGGTCTCCCTGGACCTGGCCGGGATGGTGGCCGGCACGAAGTACCGGGGCGAGTTCGAGGAGCGGCTGAAGAAACTCCTCGACGAGGTCCGCGAGCACAGCGACGGACTGGTGCTGTTCCTGGACGAGTTGCACACCGTCGTCGGCGCCGGCGGAGGCGGCGACGGGTCCCTGGACGCGGGCAACATCCTCAAACCCGCCCTCGCCCGCGGCGAGTTGCACCTGATCGGCGCGACGACGATCGACGAGTACCGCAAGCACATCGAGAAGGACGCGGCCCTGGAACGCCGGTTCGCGCCCATCCTGGTCGGTGAGCCCACGGTCGACGACACCATCGAGATCCTGCGCGGCCTGCGCGACCGTTACGAGGCCCACCACCAGGTCCGTATCACCGACGAGGCGGTCGTCGCGGCGGCCGAGCTCTCCGACCGGTACATCACCTCCCGCTTCCTGCCCGACAAGGCGATCGACCTGATGGACCAGGCCGCCGCCCGGGTCCGGCTGCGCTCGAAGACCCCGCCCACCGACACCCGGGACATCGAGGACCGGATCGCCGCCCTGAACCGGGAGAAGGACCAGGCCGTCGCCGACGAGGAGTACGAGCGCGCCAAGGAGGTCCGCGACCGGATCAGGGAGGCCGAGGCCGAGCTGGAGCAGGCGGGCACGGCCGAGGAGCACGCGCCCAAGGTCACCGCCGAGGACATCGCCGAGGTCGTCTCCCGCTCCACCGGCATCCCGGTCGCCCAGCTCACCGAGGAGGAGCGGGAGCGGCTGATGAAGCTGGAGGAGCACCTGCACGAGCGGGTCGTCGGCCAGGACGAGGCGATCACCGCCGTCGCCCGCGCGGTCCGCCGTGCCCGGGCCGGCATGAGCGACCCCAACCGTCCGGTCGGCAGCTTCCTCTTCCTCGGCCCGACCGGCGTCGGCAAGACCGAGCTGGCCCGCGCCCTGGCCGCCGCCCTCTTCGGCGACGAGACCCGCATGATCCGTCTGGACATGAGCGAGTTCCAGGAGCGCCACACGGTCTCCCGGCTGGTCGGCGCCCCGCCCGGATACGTCGGCCACGAGGAGGCCGGTCAGCTCACCGAGGCGGTGCGCAGACAGCCGTACGCCGTGCTGCTCCTGGACGAGGTGGAGAAGGCGCACCCGGACGTCTTCAACACCCTGCTCCAGCTCCTGGACGACGGCCGCCTCACCGACGCCCAGGGCCGCACCGTCGACTTCAAGAACACCGTCGTCATCATGACGTCGAACATCGGCGCCGACCGCATCCTGGCCGCCGGCACCGAGGACTACACCAAGGTCCGGGAGGCCGTGATGCCGGCCCTTCAGCAGCACTTCCGGCCGGAGTTCCTGAACCGCATCGACGAGATCATCGTCTTCCGCGGCCTGGACCGCACCCAACTGCGCGAGATCGTCGACCTGTTGCTGGAGCACACCCGGCGCCGCCTGCACGCCCAGGAGGTCGGCCTCGAAGTCACCGACGCGGCCGCGGGGTTGCTCGCCAACCTCGGTCACGAACCCGACTTCGGCGCCCGCCCGCTGCGCCGCACCATCCAGCGCGAGGTCGACGACCGCCTCGCCGACCTGCTGCTCTCCGGCCAGCTCACGGCGGGCGACCGGGCGGTGGTGGACGCGGCCGACGGCCAGATCGTGATCAGGTCCGACAAGCCGGCCGAGGTCGGCTGATCAGGCCCGCACCAGCGCGGCCAGCCGCCGGTAGGAGTCCAGCAGGGCCGGGCGGTCGTAGCTGCTGGTGGTGACCAGGACCTCGTCGGCGGCCGTCTCCTTCAGGACCGACTCCAGCTCGTCCGCGACCTGCTCCTCGGTACCGGCGAGGTGCCCGGCGAGCCCGGACTCGTAGAAGCCGCGCTCCTTCTCGGTCATCGCCCTGCTCTCGACCGCCTCGGCCGGGGGCAGCGGCGGGAAGGTGCCGTGGGTGCGGGAGTACGCCATCGACCAGGCCTCGGGGACGAGCAGCCGGCGGGCCGCCTCGGGGGTACCGGCGACGGCGACGGTCCCGGAGATCACGACATAGGGCTCGGCCGCCCAGGGGGAGGGGCGGAAGCGGTCGCGGTAGTGGTCGATGCCGCGTCGCATCTTCTCCCGGTTGCGCAGATCACCGATGACCATCGGCAGGCCGGCACGGGCCGCGATGCCGGCGCCCTCGCCCATCGCCAGCACGAACGGCGGCACCCGCAGCCCCTGGGCCGGGCGGGCCCGCACTCCGGTCGGCGAGGTGCCCTCGAACCAGCCGAGCAGCTCGCCGAGTTGCGCCGCGAAGTCCTCGGCGTCGTCCTTGTCGCGCCCCAGCGCCTTGCGGACCCCGTCGGTGAAACCCACCGAGCGGCCCAGCCCCATGTCGATCCGCCCGGGAAACAGCGACTCCAGCACCCCGAACTGCTCGGCCACGACCAGGGGCTGGTGGTTCGGCAGCATGACACCGCCGGTGCCGACCCGGATGGTGCGGGTCGCGGCGGCGACGGCCGCGGCCAGCACGGTCGGCGCCGAACCGGCGACGCCCGGCACCCCGTGATGCTCCGACACCCAGAACCGGTGATATCCGAGCGCCTCCACCTCCCGCGCCAGCGCCACGGTGTCCCGCAGCGCCGCACCGGGGCTGTGTCCCTCCCGGGTGCGCGAGCGGTCGAGGACGGAGAACCGGGTCCGGGCGATCAGCGCGTTCACGCAGGGTTCAACACCGGAGCGGCCCCAGGATTCCCGCCGCCGGTCAGTCCCCGGGGATCAGCAGACCGCGCTCGTAGGCCCTGACCAGGTGCTGCGGAACCAGGTGGCGGACGCCGTCGACGGTCACCGGGACGAGTGCCGGGGTGCTCGCCTTCCACTGGGCACGGCGGTGACGGGTGTTGCTGCGCGACATCTTCCGCTTGGGTACGGCCATGGGGATCCTCCTCGGTGCTGCTGCGTTGTCGGTGCCGACCGGACGGCACCGAGGACGCTATATGAAAATGGATCCCATGAGCAATTGATGGTCCGGCGCCCAGGGGCGATGCCGGTGCCCGACCAGGGCTACCGGGTGTCCGACCAGGGTTGCCGGGTGTCCGACTAGGGTTGCCGGGTGACCGACAGCAGCAAGCGTCCGATCGCCGTGTTCGACATCGACAACACCCTTGCCGACACCGCGCACCGGCAGCGGTTCCTGGAGCGCAAGCCCCGGGACTGGGACGCCTTCTTCGCGGCCGCGCCGCACGATCCGCCGCTCGCCGAGGGGATCGCGCTGGCCGTGGCGACCGCGCGGGAGTGCGAGATCGTCTATCTCACCGGGCGGCCCGACCGGTGCCGGCGCGACACCCTGGACTGGCTCGCCGCCCATGGGCTGCCCGAGGGACGTGTGCACATGCGGCGCAACGCCGATCGCAGGCCCGCCCGGCACACCAAGCTGGAGATCCTGCGCCGCCTCGCCGAGCGGCGTGAGGTCCGCGTCCTGGTCGATGACGACGAGCTGGTGTGCGACGACGCCGAACGGGCCGGGTTCACCGTGGTGCGGGCCCGCTGGGCCGACCGCTCGGCCGCGCTGGAGCAGGCCCAGGAGGGGGAGGGGCGGACCTGAGCCCGCCCGGCACCGGTCCCGAGGGCGTCAGCCCTCGTCGTCGATGCGGAAGCCCACCTTCAGGCCCACCTGGTAGTGCTCGATCTGCCCGTCCTCGATCTGGCCCCTGACCTGTGTCACCTCGAACCAGTCCAGGTTGCGCAGGGTCTGGTTGGCGCGTGCGACACCGTTGCGGATGGCCTGGTCGATGCCCTCGTGCGAGGTGCCGACGATCTCGGTGACCCGGTAGGTGTGGTTCGGCATCGGGATGCTCCTCTCGTCGTCACTCCAAGGTGCCCCATCCGGAAGCGGAGCGCGAGGCGTCGGTGATCGTGGTCGCCGGTCGCCGGTCGCGGGTCAGCCGGTCTCGGCGGCGAAGGGGCCGCCGGCGCCGAATGCGAGCCGCCCGAAGTTCTCGGCGATGCGCCGGTGGCCCGCCGGATCGGGGTGTACCGCGTCGGGCAGCGGGAACTCCGCGTAGTCCCGCTCGCCGTACAGGTCACGGCCGTCGAGGTAGTGCAGGTTCGGGTCGTCGGCCGCCCGCTGTTCGACGATCCGGGCGAGCGCGGCCCGGATGACGTTGAGCGTCAGGCGCCCGGCGGCGCGTTCGGCCGGATCGCCGGTCGCCCTGAACCGCAGGGTTCCGCCGTCGAAGTCGGGCGCGAGGGGGCCGGGGGTGTCCTCCTGGACCGGGCACAGAATGGCGGACACGACCAGCAACGGCGTGGTCGGATGCCCCTCGCGGAGGGTGTCGAGGAAACCGTGCACCGCGGGGACGAAGGCGCGCAGGCGCATCGCGTCGGCGTTGACGACGTTGATGCCGATCTTCAGGCTGATCAGGTCCGCGGGGGTGTCCCGCATCGCACGCGCGGTGAACGGGTCCAGCAGCGCACTGCCGCCGAACCCCAGGTTGACCAGCTCCACTTCGCCCTGGGCGGCTGCCAGGGCCGGCCAGATGGCGGTCGGATGCGTGGCGTTCGAGCCGTGGCTGATGGAACTGCCGTGGTGCAGCCACACCCTGCGCCCGCTCTCCGGCGCCCGCTCGACGGGGGCGTCGGTGCGCAGGGTGATCAGTTCGGTGATCTCTGTGTGCGGAAGCCAGATCTCGACGTCCTTGGCACCGGCGGGGAGGCCGGTGAACCGGGCGGTGCCGGCCGGCCCCTCCGTCAGCTCGGCGGACTGGGTGAGCATGTCGGTGATCGTGTGCACGTTGCCGCCGGCCACCGTGGCCTGGGCCGTGAGGCGGCCGTCGACCAGCAGGTCGTACACGCCGTCCGCCGGGGCCGGGAGCCCGCGGTACACCCGTTTGGTGGGCCGCGTGTCCAGTTCGACGGTGGTGGCCCGGGTCCGGAAGACCAGCCGCACGCCGGAGGGCTGGGCCTCGGCCAGGGCCAGTTGGCTGTCGGGGATCTGCCGGCGTGCCCGGGCGGGCAGCCGATGCGGCAGCAGACCGTGCGCGGTCGCTTCCACGTCGAGGAAACCGCGCAGGATGTCCACGGTGACAGGTGTGGTGATCCAGTCGTGTTCGGTGCTCATTGCCTCAGCCTGTTGATCAATATGTCCGGTTGGTGTGGACGGGGGCGGTGCACGGCGCCATCGGACCGCCGCCGGTCAGGATGCGCCCCGGTTCCGCAGCAGAGTGTCGAGGGAGTCCACGATCCAGGCCCACGACTCCCGCGCGTCGGGGGCGCTGTGCTCGAAACCCCCGGCGAGCTCCAGGCTGACGTAGCCGTGGAAGACACTGCCCAGCATCCGGACCGCGTGCGTCTGGTCCGGCTCCGTCAGGTCGTAGCCGCGCAGGATCGCCCGCGTCATCTGGGCGTGCCGCACCCCGGCGCTGGCGGCCGCGGTCTCGGGATCGAGCCGGAGCCGGGCGGCGGCGTACCGGCCGGGGTACTCCCGGGCGTAGTCGCGGTAGGCGTCCGCGAAGGCGGCCAGGGCGTCCTTGCCGGCCCGCCCGGCCAGGGCGTCGGCGACCCGGTCGGCGAGTTCCTCCAGGGCGAACAGGGCGATCCTGGTCCTGAGTTCCTGGGAGTTCTTCAGATGCGAGTACAGACTCGCGACCTTGACGTCGAACCGCCGGGCGAGTGCCGAGACGGTCACCTGGTCGAAGCCGACCTCGTCGGCCAGCTCCGCCCCCGCCACGGTCAGCCGCTCCGGGGTCAGCCCTGCTCTGGCCATAGCCTTCCTCCTGTCTGGCGACAACGATAATGCATTTGCCTAAAGGGTTTAGGCAAATTAGCCTACGGCACATGAGACCCCTGAACGAGCGGGAGATCCGCGCCGCCTTCGTGAACTGCACCAAGGGCGAGGCCAAGCGCCTGTCCGTCCCCCACGACCTGGCCGACCGGCCGTGGGACGACCTGGACTTCCTCGGCTGGCGGGATCCCCAGGCGCCCGACCGGGCCTACCTCGCCGTCGAGCTGGGCGGCCGCCCGGTGGCACTCGCCCTGCGCTCCTCCGGCACCACGTCCTGGCAGACGCGGCGCAGCATGTGCTCGATGTGCCTGACCACCCACACCGGAGGCGTCTCGCTGATGGTCGCCGCGAAAGCCGGCAAGGCCGGGCAGCAGGGAAACTCCGTGGGCGTCTACATATGCAGCGACCTCGCCTGCTCGCTGTACGTGCGGGGCAGGAAGGACGCGGGTGTCGGCGCGCGCCTGCCCGAGTCGCTCACCCTGGAGGAGAAGATCCAGCGGACCGTCGCGAACCTCACGGCGTTCATCGCCAGGGTCACCGCCTGAGCCGGCCATGGGGCTTGCGTCCCCTTGCTCTGCGCAGCGGCCCTTGACCCTGCGCATTGGTCCATACCAAAATCCCGTACACCCGTACGAGCATCCGTGCTCGTTCCCCCACGTCGGGCCTTCTCCCCTGTCCGCCAGACAGAACAGGAACCCCCTCGTGAGACGTCGTCGCCCGCTCGCCCTCGTCTGTGTGTCCGCCGCGCTGCTCAGCGCCTGTGGTGTCCTGCCGGGCGGATCGGGCGGGCGGCACACCATCACGGTGTGGCTGATGCAGAACAGCGCGTCGCAGCAGTTCCTGCACCGCTTCACCGCCGACTTCGAGCGCACCCACAAGGACATCCGCCTCGACATCCGTATCCAGCAGTGGACCGGGATCGTGGACAAGGTGCAGGAGGCGCTCAAGTCCGACTCCGCGGACGGTCCCGACGTCATCGAGGTCGGCAACACCCAGGTCCCGCAGTACGTCGAAGGCGGCCGGCTCACCGACCTCACCCTGGAGTCGATGCGGGACTGGGGCAAGGAGCACTGGCTGCCCGGCCTCGCCGAACCCGGCCGGGACGAATCGCGTCAGTACGGCATCCCCTGGTACGCGGCCAACCGTGTCGTCATCTACCGCAAGGACCTCTTCGAGAAGGCCGGCATCACCTCCCCGCCGAAGAGCCGCGACGAGTGGCTGGCCGACACCGAGAAGCTCAACTCGGGCGGGAACCAGGGAATCTACCTCGCCGGACAGGACTGGTACACGCTCTCCGGGTTCGTCTGGGACGAGGGCGGTGATCTCGCCGAGCAGACGGACGCGGGCTGGAAGGGCACCCTGGACAGCGCGGCCGCACTGCGCGGGATGGACTTCTACCGGCGGCTCCAGGCCCTCGGCAAGGGGCCCGTGGACGCCGACGAGGAACACCCGCCCCAGGCGCAGGTGTTCGCGGGCGGTCAGGTCGCACAGCTCGTCGCGGTGCCCGGCCTCGCCCAGTCCATCGTGCAGGAGAACCCCGAACTCAAGGAAAAGATCGGCTACTTCCCGGTGCCGGGCCGCACCGCCGACCATCCGGGTGCCGTCTTCACCGGCGGCTCCGATCTCGTCGTACCGCAGAACACCGACCGGCCCTACGACGCCACCGCCGTCGTCGGCGCGCTCGCCGGAGCCAAGTGGGACACCGACCTGGCCCGCACGATGAACTACGTGCCCAACAAGACCACGCTGGCGGGCGCGGTCGCCGGGTCGGAGGGGGTGGCCGCCATGGCGGCGGGGGCCGCGCAGGGGCGGGCGACCCCCCACACCCCGGACTGGCCGGCGGTCGAGGCCGACAACCCGATCAAGGGCTACATGACCAAAGTGCTCAGCGGGGCGGACCCCGCGACCGAGGCCCGGCGCGTCTCCCGGCGGATCACCGAACTGCTCGAGCCGGACTTCGGGTAAGTCGGCGCGCGACGCTGAGGGAGAGCGTGAAGCGCGCGAAGCGCCTGCTCCAGGGGTGTGCGTGGGTTTCTGCACCCCGCAGGTGCGCCTGCGGGCCGTCGACCGCGCGCAGCAAGGGTGACCGGCTGATCACGGTGCTCGACGCCGATGCGCTGTTCACCGGCGACCCGGCCGAGACCGGACGGGTCGCGATCTTCTCGTCGTTCCCGCCGCACGACACCGTCGTGAGCGGTCTCGGCGGGATCGGTACGCCAGTCAGGCAGGAGGCGATCACTCACCCGTCTATTGGTCGAGTACGCGCCGGAGCAACCTCTCGAGGGTGGTCAGCTGGGTGGGAGTTGCGGTGCTGATCGCGGTGAGGAGTCGGGAGGTGCCTTCGTTGAGCTGGTTGACGGTGTCGACGCCGGCGGTGGTGAGTGAGATGCGCTTGGCGCGAAGGTCGTCGGGGTCGGGTTCGACGGCGATGAGGTCGCGTTCGCGCAGTCGCTGCACCACGCCCGTGAGGTTGGACGGGTCGCAGCCCATGCGCTGGGCCAGATTACGGATGGAACCGGGCTGGGTGGCGGTTCCGAGGAGGATGGCCTGGGTCCGGGTGAGGCCGAGTTCGCCGGCGAGGGAGTCCATCTCGTGCGCGTAGGTTGCGACGAGCAGCCGCATCAGTTGTTGGACGGCCGCTAGCTGGGCGCCGGTGTCCTGTGGCTGCCTGGTTCCCATGGGCTGGCTTTCCTCGCGTCCCCTTGCTGGTCGAAGAACCATGGTAACCGGGTGCCGGAAGGCGCAGAAGGACGGTTCCACCCCTGCGGGATTGCATGAGGGCATCATGCATACCTGGGTCATTTTGCATGAGGTCTTCATGTATGTAACCTGCAGTCGAGCAGGCTCGCGGAGCATCGCGCCGCCTCCGGTGTCCACAGCCGTGCTTGCCACCGGCGGCGATCACGCTTGCCCGTCCAAGACACCCCCGGCCCTTCGGCCGTACGAACCATCTCAACGAGGAGCAACCGTGCGCGTCATTTCCGTTCCCAGTTTCGGGTCACCCGACGTCCTTCGCGTCGAGGAACGGCCCGTCCCCGAGCCGTCCCCGGGCGAGGTGCTCGTCGAGGTCAAGGCCGCCGGCGTCAATCTCATGGACAGCTACATGCGTCGCGGTGTGATGAAGGGTCTCGCACTGCCGGCGCGTCTGGGGGCCGACGGTGCCGGGGTGGTCGCCGCCGTGGGCACGGACGCCACAGCCAAGATCGGCGATCGGGTCGCCTGGCAGTATGTGATGGGCAGCTACGCCGACATGGTGGCTGTTCCGCACGAGCGCCTCGTCCCGATCCCCGACGACGTGACCTTCGAGGCCGCCGCGGGCGGGCTGATGCAGGGGCTGACGGCGCAGCACCTGTCCTACGACGCCGTTCCCGTTCCCAGTGGTGCGGTGGCCCTGGTGCATTCCGCTGCCAGCGGCGTCGGCCGCATGCTGACGCAGTTGATCACCGCCCGTGGTGCGCGCGTGATCGCCACGGTCTCCCGCGCCCGCAAGGCGCGTTCGGCTGTCGAGGCGGGCGCCTGGAAGGTGCTGGTCCGTGACGAGACCGAGGATCTGGGGGCTGCCGTCCGAGAGCTTACGCACGGAGAGGGCGTGGACTTCGCGTTCGACGGCACGGGCAAGAGCCTGTTCGACGTCAGTATGTCGTCGCTGCGCTTCAAGGGTGTCTTCGTCCACTACGGCCGCGCGGGGGGCCCTATTCCGCCGCTGGATCTGTGGGTGCAGCCTGACGGCGTCCGCCTGGTTCACGTCCGGGGCGATGCCCCCCATGAGTCGACCGACGAGTGGCGCCAGCGTGCATCCCAGGTGATGCAATGGATCGGCGACGGCACACTCGATGTCCTGATCGACCGGACGTATCCCTTGGGGGATGCCGCCCAGGCGCACCGCGACCTCGAATCCCAGGAGACCGTGGGCAAGCTGCTGCTCATTCCGTGACATGACGGCCGGTGGTCGAGCCGGGCTGGGTCGAATATCGATCGCGTGTTCGATATGTGACCGTCGTTCGGCGGGGTGATTGCGCACCTTCAGGCGCACCGGATTCCGGAGCGGCAAGCGAGATGATGGTGGCGCCGCTGACCGCCTCTCCGCCTCGGGCTCAAGAGATTTCCCTGGTGTGGGTGGAGACACTCACCGGGTTGCCGGTTGATCAGTTCGGACGGGTGCTGTTGACGGCCGTCCACCGCCGCACCGACCTCACCATGCGGTAGCGGCGCTCTCGGGCTTTCAATGCCCCGAACTTGCGTGAAGCGCCGGGCTGCGTTGGCATGGAAGAGATTGCCGTAGAACTCGGGATGACTGTTCAGCTCCCCTGCCTTGGCTCAGTCAGCCGAGACAAGAAGGGCAGAAGTCGCGCCAGGGGAGACTGGCATTTCGTGGCGGAGCCCTCGCACGGGCCCGCTCACGATCAACGACGCCGTTCGGCCGACGTAAAGACTGCGGAGTCACCGGAGAGCGCTCTCACCCACTCAGGCCGTGTCCTGCATGGCTGTTGATCATTGCTGGGAGAGCAGGCGGCCGCGAACGCGTGGGGTGTACATATGACGTCCATGGCCCCTCATCGGGCACCGATTCGCGTCGGTCTCGTAGGTCTGAGTGCGAGCGGCGGGTGGGCGGCCATCGCTCATGTGCCGGCACTGGCCGGGCTCGACGGATGCGAGTTGCGGGCGCTCAGCGCCAGCAGTGCCGAGTCGGCGCATGCGGCCGGCGAGAAGTACGCGGTGCCGCTGAGCTTCGGCAGTGCGGAGGAGCTGGCCCGCAGTGACGAAGTCGATCTCGTGGTCGTGACGGTGAGGGTTCCGCAGCACCTGGAACTCATCCGGCCTGCGCTCGAAGCGGGGAAGACGGTGTTCAGCGAGTGGCCGCTGGGTGCCGACCTCGCGCAGGCCGAGGTGATGGCCGACCTCGCGCAGCGCAGGGGGCTGCTGACGGCCGTCGGCCTGCAGGCCCGGTCGGCTCCGCCCATGCGGTTTCTGAGGGATCTGGTTGCCGAGGGCTATGTGGGGCGGGTGCTGTCGACCACCATGCTCGGGTCGGGTGGGGGCTGGGGCGCCACATACGACGACAGCCACGCGTACCTGCTGGACGTCACGAGCGGCGCCACGCTGCTGTCGGTCCCCTTCGGTCACTCGGTCGACGCGCTGGCCATGGTGCTGGGGGAGTTGCGCGAGGTATCGGCTCACATCGAGAACCTGCGTCCGCAGGTCACCCACGTGACGAGCGGGGCGGTCGCGGCCAAGAGCGCCGAGGACCAGATCGCCGTGACCGGTGTGCTCGAGTCGGGAGCCGTGGCCGCGGTCCACTTCCGTGGCGGCGAGCCCCGCGCCACCAGGTTCCACTGGGAGATCAACGGTACGGAGGGCGACCTCGTCGTCAAGGCCGACCAGGCTCAGTGGTGGTCGGGGCGGCTAGGACTGTACGGCGCGCGGGGCGACGCCGGTGCCTTGACTGAACTTCCGGTTCCCGCCCGCTACCAGGGGTCGCTGACCCAATGGACCGGGCGATCCGCGGAGCCCGCCTACAACGTTGCCCACGAGTACGCCCTTCTGCGCGACCAGATCACCGGCAGCCTTGCCCCCGGCACGGACGGCGTTCCCGACTTTCGGCACGCCGTCCGGCTGCACGGCATCCTGGAGCAGATCCGAGAGGCGGCACGGGCCGGCAGGCAGGTTTTCATCTCCTCCGATACATGAGGTCCTCAAGCATTTTACATGAGTACCTCACGTATGTAGTGTGCGGTGGTCGGGCTTTCCGCAGGCTGTTGGGGCTGCTCAGCAACGTGAGCAGCCGACGTGTAGGCGACGGCGAGCCACTCCGGACCACGATTGACCATCATGAGGAGAACCACGTGCATCCGCTGACTTCGGTAGGTCGGCCATGGCGATGATCGACGCCGTCGATCGGTATCTCGGGTCCGACCCGGGCGGTGAGCGCCTTCGCACGGCGGCGAACGGGGCGATCGCGGTTCTGGCGGCGCTCGGGGCCTCCGCGCTGCTCGATGCCAACTTCCACATGTTCGAAGTGGCCGCATCGGTGCCCGAGGCTGGGGTCATCAATCATTTGGCCCCGCTGCTTGTGCTGATACTGGGCGCGTCCGTCGCGCTGACGGCGTCTTTTGTCGTGGGTGAGCGAACCGTGCGTGCGCGTGCGCTGACGTCGCTGATCGCCTGTCTCGGCATGTGGGCGGGTCTGTCCCTGGCGATAGCCGTACATCCCCATCGGTTCGTCGGTCTGGTCCTGCTGGTCGTCGTTCCGGCCGTCGGCGCCTGGTTCCGACGCTACGGGGCACGTGCGTTCGCGATCGGGTTCCCGATCCACGTCGGCTATCTGATCGGTTTCCTCGCCGGCGGTCAGATCAGCCGCGACCAGCTCGGGTGGCCCGGGGCCGTCATCGGTGTGGCCGGCGCGGCGACTTTCGTCGTCGGGCTGGCGTTGTTGCCGGGCTATGCCCATGCGACGGCGCGAATGCAGCGTTCCTACAGCGCCCGTGCCCGTCGTGTTCTCACGGTGACCGGCGCGTTGATGGACGCTCCCGTGCACACCCCCGCTGATCATCGGCTCGCGCGACGACTGCGGCGACTGGTCGTGCGTCTCAATGAGACCGCGCTGGTGCTCGACACCCAGTTGGTCACCGCGTCGGCCGACGACAACGACACGGCGGCCAAGGACCGACGCCGCTCGCTGTTCGAACACGAGCGCGCTGTGGTCACCCTGGCGCGGCTCGCGCAACGACATGCTCACCGCCAACTGAACGGTGAGGCACGCGCTGACGCCCGAGCGGTCGTCACCGCCGCGCGTGAGCTCGATCTCGCCGCTCTCGAAAAGGTCGAGTACCGTTTCCGGCGCTACCGGCCGGCCGACGCCGTACCGCGCTCCGGGAGCCGGGAAGACGGCGGTATCAGCGCAATCAGTGCGGACGGCGGTACCGGAGAGATCGCCGAGCGCTACCACGAGGCGGCCCGCGCGCTGGTGTCCGCCATCAGCGACACCGACGCGGACCCTCACGTGCAGCAGGAACCGCGTCCCGCGGTGCACCTGATCGGCGGTTGGCTGCCGGGCTCGGGGATCGTGAACGCGATGGCATCGTCCAGACAGGGCACAGCACGGGTGGACCGGATCTCGCTCACCGTGAGCACCCGCGTCTCGCTGCAGCTGGCCATCGCGCTCAGTTTGGCGATCTTCTTCGGCGACTGGCTCAGTCCGTCGCATCTGCTGTGGGCCGTCGTCTCGGTGTACGTGACGTTCCTCGGTTCCGCCAGTGACCGCGAACAGCTGCGCAAGTCCGTGTTTCGCGTCCTGGGCACGTTGGCCGGCGTGGTGGCCGGTGACGGCCTTGCCCGACTGACCGGGACGCAGCCGGTGGCATCGACAGCCGTGGTCGTCCTGGCGGCGTTCTTGATGTCGTACTTCGGCAGGATCAACTACGCCCTCGTCGTCGGCGCGGCCACCCTGGGTGTCGCGCAGTTCTACTCGCAGGCCGGCGAACTGACTTCGTCGCTGCTGGCCACGCGTGTTGAGGAGACCGCGCTGGGGGCGGCGTGCGCGATCGTCGTCGGGCTCGCCGTTCTGCCGCTGCGCACGACACACGCGGCCCAGGTCGGCCTGGCCGGGTATCTGCGTGCGCTGGCGCAGGTACTCGACGGTCTTCTCGCGCCCGACGGCCCGACCGCCGGGCACAGCGCGCGGACCGACACCCGCGCCCTCGACGCCAGTTTCCACGCCGCGACCGCGACGATCCGCCCGCTGGCCAGGACGCTCCTCGGCACCGAAAACCGCCGATGCCCGGAGACGTTGCGACTGGTGGATCTGTCCCACGAACTCGGTCGCACCATCGTGCACGACAGTTCGGTGCTGGCGCACCGCGGAAACGATCTGAGGGAGCTAGCCGGAATCACCCACCGGACGGCATCGGCCGCCCGGGCTGTGGCGGACAACCTGGACGGTCAAGAGGTCAGCCCGCCCGCCCCGTCCGCCGCTGCCGCGCTGGAACCGGCGCGTCCCGAACGGCAGACGCCGGTCACCGGGAGCCTGCGCTCTGAGCTCGAGGACATCGAGGGTGTGCTGACCGAGCTGGCCCTGATGCGCGGGCTGGCGATCCCGGACATCGCGGTGCCCGCACCCGGGCACGGCTGCACTCGACCCGGATGGGCCGTCGGCCCGTCCCATCCCGCCGGGCGGGCCGACGCACCAGTCGGCCGGCGAGCCACCGCCATGCCGAGCCTTTCCCTGAACCCTGCCACGGCCACCGTCAGCGGCGCGCTGCGCTGCCCGCTGCACCCCGACGGCTGCGAGGCGTGGATCACCGTGGTGGCCGACCGGGACAAGCACTGGACCCAGGCCAGGGCGGAGAACGGCCTCTACCAGATCACCGGGCTGCCCCCGGGCGGGTACACCCTGATCGCCTCCGCCTCACAGCACGCCCCGCATGCCGAATTCCTGCTCGTGGACCGGGGCGGCCGAGAAATCAGCCATGACATCGCACTCGAACCCGCCCGCTGATCGACGCATCGGTAGCGACGGTCCTCGCCCGAGCGCGCCGCCTGGGACCAGACCCTGGCTACGGGATGCCAACGCACCATGCGCAGCCACACCGAATCAGGCGCCGGATCACCGGCGTTCGGCGTGGCTCGGTGCCGGTCCCTGCCGGCTCGACGGCCGCTGAGGCGTACCAGCTGACCTCTCTCCTGGCAGTGAGACCGACCAGGTCGCCGGCATCGGGCACCGGCGGTATGTGCGCGCCGGCGCCCGATGCTGACCGGGTTCACCACCCGGGCGGTCTCAGGCACTGTTGCCGAGAGGTGATCACGGTGACAACAGGCCTCGGTATGTGACAAGTACCGTCGGCAGTCACATCCACCGAGGCCACCGGGATTACCCGGCCGTGCTCAGCGACAGCGCGAAGCGGCCCGCCTCGTCCGTCCACCAGTGGGTCAACTCGAAGCCCGCCGCGGCCAGTTCGCCGCGCACGCCCTCTTCGCGGAACTTCGCGGAGATCTCGGTGCGCAGTTCCTCGCCGTCGGCGAATTCGACCGCGAGGTCGAGCGCGGGGATCTTCACCGTCTGGTCGGTCAGCGACCGCAGCCGCATCTCGATCCACTCGTGCTCGTCGTCCCAGAGGGCGACATGGGCGAACGTGTCGGGGTCGAAATCGGCGCCCAGCTCCCGGTCGACGACGGCCAGGACGTTCTTGTTGAACTCGGCGGTCACCCCGGCCGCGTCGTCGTACGCCCGGACCAGAACGTCCTCGTCCTTGACCAGGTCGGTGCCGAGGAGCAGCGCGTCACCGGGTGCCAGCAGCCCCCGCATCGAGGCCAGGAACCGGGCCCGTTCGGCGGGCAGCAGATTGCCGATCGTGCCGCCGAGGAACGCCAGCAGCCGCGGCCCCGGCGTCTCGGGCAGGCTCATCCGGCCGGTGAAGTCGGCGATCAGGGCGTGCACGGACAGCGCCGGCCGCTCCTCGATGAGCGCCTGCCCGGCCTGGATCAGCGCACTCTCGCTGACGTCGACCGGGACGTACACCTCAAGAGAGGTGAGCGCGTCGATCAGCAGGCGGGTCTTCTCGGAGGAGCCGGAGCCCAGCTCCACCAGGGTGCGGGCACCGCTCGCGGCGGCGATCTCGCCGGACCGGGTGAGCAGGATCTCCCGCTCGGCCCGGGTCGGGTAGTACTCGGGCAGCTCGGTGATCTGCTCGAAGAGGTCGCTGCCCCGGGCGTCGTAGAACCACTTGGGCGGCAGTGTCTTGGGCATGGCGGTGAGGCCGTTCAGGACATCGGCGCGCAGCGCGGCGTCCGTCGCGTCCTCGGGAAGGGTGCGGGTGACACGGAGGGGACTCACGTACAGGGCTCCTTCGGGGATGGGGGTGCCCCCGCTCGAACGGAGTGGAGAGAGGGGGAGGACGCCGGGGCCTCGACCGGGTTCTCGACCGGGGAGAGGGTGACGCCCCGGCGGCTCGCGATGAGCAGCGTGCGGTCGGGGACCTCCCGCCAGCGCGGGTCGTCGTCGTACGGCTCGGAGGCGACGACGGTGCGCTGGCCGGGTTCCGAGAGGTACCAGAGGCTGTCGCCCCACGCGGTCGCGGCGATCGTCTCGCCGTCGGTGAGCAGGAGGTTCAGCCGGGCGGTCGGGGCCGCTTCGGCGACCTGGAGAACCGTTTCGGCAAGGGCTGGGCCCGGCGCTGTCCCGGACCGCAGCCGGTGCAGGGTCAGTGCCCAGACGAACGCCGAGTCGGTGCGCGCCTCCATCGACAGCAGGTCGACCGGGGGCAGCAGCGGCACGAGGGACGCCATGGCCTGCGGCCAGCCGGGGATCGCCCCGTTGTGGCTGAACAGCCAGCGGCCCGCGGCGAACGGCGCCGCCGCGGCCTCCGCGTCCGCGCCCGCCAGGGTCGCGTCCCGTACGGCGGCCAGCAGCGCACCGGCGCGCACCACCCGGGCCAGGTCGGCGAAGGACTGGTCGGCCCAGATCGGCCCGGCCCGCCGGTAGCGGGCCGGCTGCGGATCCGCGGGTGCGTACCAACCTACCCCGAATCCGTCGGCGTTGACCGTCCCGTACCGCTGCCGCCGGGGCGCCCACGACTGGCGGTACAGGGAGTGCGCGGGCTCCACGAGGAGCCGGTCGAGCGGCTCCTCGGGGCCCAGATACGCCAGATGACGGCACATCAGACGGTCTCCGCGGTACGGGCGGTGCGGAAGCCGGAGAAGATCTGCCGCCGGATCGGGTAGTCCCAGTTGCGGAACGTCCCCCGGCAGGCCACCGGGTCCACGGCGAACGATCCGCCGCGCAGCACCTTGTGCTCGGGGCCGAAGAACACGTCCGAGTACTCCTTGTACGGGAAGGCGCTGAAGCCGGGGTAGGGGAGGAAGTCGCTGGACGTCCACTCCCAGACGTCGCCGATCAACTGCCGTACGCCCAGCGGCGACTCGCCCTCCGGGTAGCTGCCCGCCGGGGCGGGGCGCAGATGCCGCTGGCCGAGGTTGGCGTGCGCGGGTGCCGGTTCGGCGTCGCCCCACGGGTAGCGTCGGGACCGGTTCTCGCCGGGGTGGTGCCGGGCGGCCTTCTCCCACTCGGCCTCGGTGGGCAGCCGGCGGCCGGCCCAGCGGGCGTAGGCGTCCGCCTCGTACCAGTTCACGTGCAGCACCGGCTCCTCGGGCGGCACGACCTCCGTGACCCCGAACCGGCGCCGCAGCCACTGGTTGCCCTCACGGTGCCAGAAGTGCGGGGCGACGATCGAGTGCTCGCGGATGTGCGCCCAGCCCTCGGGCGTCCACCAGCGCTCGTTCTCGTAGCCGCCGTCCTCGATGAACGCCAGGTACCGGCCGTTGGTCACCGGGGTGGTGTCGATCCAGTAGGGCGCCACCTCCCGCCGGTGCGCGGGGCGTTCGTTGTCCAGCGCCCACGGCTCGGTCGAGGTGCCCATGGTGAACGGGCCGCCGGGGACCAGGACTTCGGCCGGGCCGGTGAACGGCGGCGCCGGGTCCGGGTCCGGGGCGGTCAGGGCCTGCGGACCCTTGCGGAGCTGATGGGTGATCAGCATCGTCTCGTCGTGCTGCTGTTCGTGCTGGGCGATCATCCCGAAGGCGAACCCCGCCTCGGTCAGCCTGGTGCCGCCGCTGAACGCCGAGCCCTCCAGCAGGTCCAGGGCCCGCCCGCGCACCTCCGCCGCATAGCGCCGGGCCTCGGCGGGCGGCAGCAGCGGCAGCGTGGGCCGTTCGGAACGCGGGTGCTCGAAGGCGTCGTAGAGGCTGTCGATCTCGGGGCGCATCGCCTCCCGGCCGCCGACGTTGCGCAGCAGCCAGAGCTCCTCCTGGTTGCCGATGTGCGCCAGGTCCCAGACCAGCGGGGACATCAGCGGGGAGTGCTGGGCGGTGAGGTCGGGCTCCTCCACGCAGCTGGTCAGGAGCGTGGTGCGGTCCCGGGCCGTGATCAGGGACTTCAGGGCCCGGTCCCGCAGGGTCTCGATGTCGATGTCGGTCTCGGGGGCGGTCATGCGGGGATGTCCTTCCCGTGGGCGCGGCCCGATGTGCCGCGCAGGGGGTCCAGCAGGTCGTCGGCCGGGCAGCGGCCCTGGCGGACGTACCGGTCGTTGTATGCCGCCACGGCGGCCGTGACCTCGGGGGTCGCGCCCAGCCGGGGCAGAGCCTCCAGGGCCGCCGCGAAACAGGCGACGGCGGCCTCGTGCAGCTCCGGGTCGCCGAGCCCGGTCCGGGCCGCGTCGATCCACAGCGGATTGTGCGGGGCCGGCCGTGGCTCCGCACGCTCGGTCAGCGGTTTCACCGTCCGGTACGCCGTCTCGGCGGCCTCCGGGTCGTCGAACAGCGCCGCCGTCACCGCCAGCGGCACGATCCAGCCGTCGTCGCCGGGCTGCGCGTCGATCATCCGCAGCTCCAGATGACCCCGCGGCCGGACCGGTGGGAACAGCGTGGTGAGGTGGTAGGCGAGATCAGCCCTGGTGGGCGACCCCGACCGGGTCCACTCCCGGAAGGTGAGCCCCTCGGGCACCTCCCAGGGGCCGCTGTCCCGCCGTACGCACATCACCGGGGCGTCCAGCACGTGCCGGGCCCAGGACGTACGCGGGTCCCCGGCCAGCGGGGGCGCTCCCGCGCGGCCCGCGCCGATCTCCATCCACAGCAGCTGCCGGGTGGAGACCCAGCCGGTGGGCCGGCCTCCCACCAGGGGGGAGTTCGCGAAGGCGGCCACCAGGACCGGGCCCAGCTGGTGGGCCAGCCACCAGCGGCGGGTGTGCCCCAGCGGGCCGGGCTCCTCCTGGCCGGCGTCCAGGCAGACCTGTACGGAGGCCGAGGCGCACATCATGTGCCGGCCGGCCGGTCCGGTCCGGTCCAGGCAGGCCTCCATCGCGTCGTAGCGCGGCTCGCGCAGGAAGCGGCGGGGCGGATGCCAGGGATCGTGGCCGGCGCCGACGAGACCGAGACCCAGCTCGGCCAGGACCGTCCGTACGGCGTCCAGGTCGGCGGAGACGGTGCCGATGCACTCCATCAGGGAGGCGGCGGGCGGCGAGCTCAGCTCCAGCTGACCGCCGGGTTCGACGGTGAGCGCCGACCCCAGGGGCACCGGGCGCAGTGCGGCAAAGGCCGCTTCGAGTCGTTCTGGTGTGACGGGGAGCTGCGGCTGCCGCAGCTCCTGGACCAGCCATTCCACTTCGACCCCGAGCGTGCGGGGCGGGCCGGTCTTGAAGCAGATGCCCTTGACCAGGGCCTCCACCTCGGCTTCGGTGACGGCCGTGCGGTCGTCCGAGAAGTCGGTTTTCACCGACCCGTCGGTACAGTCGCCGCCGTCGGATATCGAATCGGACATGTAGGGATCCTCCTGAGATTCCACCATGCCGCCGGCCCGGCCGTGGATGGGTCCGGGACGGCACGTCCGTCCCACCCAAGACCTTCGCGCCGATTCGCACAAGGGCACCTATCGGGACGTTCTAGATCGGTAACCTCTGCTTCCCTGCACGTTCCGGAACCGTTTCGGGCGCGGGAAACTCCGTTGCGCCGCATCACCAGCATCACTCAGGATGCGTACATGAGCACGACGGGGGAGACCGCGCGGGCCGCGGTCGTGGCGCCTACGGGGGTGGCGCCATGAGCGCGCGCCTGCGCGGGATCGCCCAGGAGACCGAACAGATCGTGGCGGCGGGTGCCTATCGGACCCCCGACGGCCGGGAGGTCCTCCTGGCGGCCGACATCGCGGCCGCACAGGCCGGGACGCGGATCCACGGCCCGGAACCGGTGCCGGTTCCGGCGACCACCCCGGTGCGGACGGCCGTCGAGGTCACCGGCGAGAGCAGCCTGGAGGCCGCCCGCCGGCTGGCCGACGCCCCGGTCGCGGTCCTGAACTTCGCCTCGGCCCGCAACCCGGGCGGCGGTTACCTGAACGGCGCCCAGGCGCAGGAGGAGGCCCTGTGCCGCGCCTCCGCGCTCTACGCCTGCCAGTTGCACGCGAGAGCCTTCTACGACCACCACCGCGCCCACCGCGACCCGTTCTACTCGGACCGGGTGATCCACTCCCCGGCCGTCCCGGTCTTCCGTGACGACCGCGGCCGCCTCCTCACGGAGCCCTACCGCGCCGGATTCCTCACGTCCGCCGCGCCCAACGCGGGCGTGATCCGCCGTACGGCACCGGAACGCACCGGTGAGCTGCCGGGCGCCCTCGGCGCCCGGGCCGAGCGGGTCCTGGAGGTGGCCGCCGCGCACGGCTACCGGCGACTGGTCCTCGGCGCCTGGGGCTGCGGGGTCTTCCAGAACGACCCCCGGCAGGTCGCGGGGGCCTTCCGGGGGCTGCTGGGCCCCGGCGGACGGTTCGCCCGGACCTTCGAACACGTGGTGTTCGGGATCCTGGACCGTACGCCGGGAGCGGTGGTCCGGGCGGCCTTCGCCGAGGTGTTCCCGGAAGCCGCCCCCGACACCCAGCGCCCAGCGGCTCACCTCCAGCCGTAGCGCTCGTGCAGCCGGTTGCGTACGAGGTTGAAGCGGCCCCGGTCCAGCGCGCACGCCTCCCGGCGCATGCCGTCCTCGTGCAGCCGCAGCACGCGGTCCACGTCCACCCAGGAGTCGCGCCCCGACCGGTCCCAGGGACCGCTGCCGATCGCGACCCACTCGCGGTCGTTGTCGTGCCGCTTGCTCGACAGCTGTACGGCGAGCAGCGTGCCGGCCGCCTCCCGGGCGACGACCAGCACCGGCCGGTCCTTGCCCCGCCCGTCGTTCTCCTCGAAGGGCACCCAGGTCCAGACGATCTCACCGGGATCGGGGTCGCCGTCGTGGGCGGGGGAGTATTCGGTACGCACCCTGCCGACCTCGTGCGGGTCGGCCTCGATGGTCGCGGTGGGGCCGTAACGGCCGGGGATGTTCTCGTCGTCGGTAAGCGCAGTCACGAGGGCACCCTAAGGGGCCTCAGCCTGCGAGAACAGGCGGGGTACCGGTACGGCACGGCGCTGCCTCGGCCAACTCGGCGGTGACGTCGGCGCGTTCGATGTACCGGGCGCTGGCCAGCGCGCTCTCGGCCGTCGGCACCACCCTGCTGGAGCTGTTGCGGCGGCTCAACGAGCAGGAGCGAACGCGGAGGTGCCCCCGGCCCGGCCGGGGGCACCCCTTTCTTTCGCTGTCGACCGCTCGCCGGTCTTCCGCTACCGGCTACCGGCCGGCCTCCCGCTCCCGGCTACTCGCCGTCCTGCTCCACGGGCACCTTCTGCGTCTTCGGGGCCGCGACCCCGTTGAGAATCGGCGAAGTCTCGTTCGAGGCCTGCCCGTTCTGGTTCATCGACGCCAGCAGCTGGCGGGCCAGCCCCAGTCCGGTACCGCCCATCGTGAGCGCCTTGGCGAACATCTCGCCCATCCCGTCGGCACCGTTGAGCAGCACCATGTTGTCGACGTTGCCGAAGGCCGAAGCGCCCGCCTTGACGATCTCCGGCCAGTTCTCGGCGAGTTGCTGGGCGACGACCGCCTCCTGGTTCTCGGCCAGGGCGGCGGCGCGGGCCTTGATGGCCTCCGCCTCCGCGAGGCCCTTGGCCTTGGCCGCCTCGGCCTCCGCCAGACCCCTGGCCTGCGCGGCGGCCGCCTCGGCCTCACCGGTGGCGCGGGTCGCGGCGGCGCTCGCCGTACCCCGGGCCTTGGTGGCCTCGGCCTCGGCGCCCGCGGCCGCCTTGACCCGGGTCGCCTCGGCCGCCGCCGCCAGCTCCGTCTCCTTCGCCTTGGCCTGGGCCGCCGAGATACGCGCGTCACGCTCGGCCTCGGCCAGCGTGCGCTTCTCGTAGGCCTTGGCGTCGGCCGGCTTGCGGACGTCGGCCTGGAGCTGCTGCTCGCGCCGGTGCGCCTCCAGCTCGGCGACCCGCGTCTCCTGGACGACGACCTCCTGCCGGGCGGCCGCGTCGGCGAGCGGACCGGCCTGGCGGGACTGGGCCGCCGCCTTGTCGCGCTCGGCCTGGTAGCCGGCCTGGAGGATCTCGCTGTCCCGGGTGGCCTCCGCCATCCGGGCGAACGACGCCTGCTCCGCCTCGGTGGCGAGACGATTCGCCTCCGCCTGCGCGATCCGCGCGTCCCGCTGGACGGCGGCCGCGTGCGGCATCGCCAGGTTCTTGATGTACCCGGTCGGATCCTCGATCTCATGGATCTGCAGGGAGTCGACGATGAGCCCCAGCTTCTCCATCTCCGTGCCACAGGCGGCCCGGGTCTGTCCGGTGAGCTTCTCGCGGTCGCGGATCATGTCCTCGACCGTCAACCCGCCCACGATGGACCGCAGATGACCGGCGAACACGTTGTGCACCCGCTCGGACATCAGCTTCTGCTGGTCCAGGAACCGCCGGCCCGCGTTGGCGATCGACACGAAGTCGTCGCCCACCTTGAAGATGACCACGCCCCGCACCTTCAGCGGAATGCCCTGCTGGGTCACGCAGTCCACCGACAACTCGGTCTCGTTCAGGTCCAGAGAGAGCTTGCGCACCGCCTGCACGCCCGGCATCACCAGCGTGCCGCGCCCCGTGACGATGCGGAACCCCATGCCTTCCTCAAGGCCCTCGGTCCGATGGTTCGAACCGGAGATGATGAGCGCCTCGTTCGGCTCGGCGACCCGCCACATCATCTTGAACACACCGATCAACACGAGAACGGCGAGAACCGCCACCCCCGCAACGACGCCGACAACCATCGGCATACGCCCCCTTTGCATGGTGCCCTTTCGGCACCGAACGAAGGGAGTCTGCGCTCGCGCAAGCGCGGGGTGAAGACGCTGACGGATCCTTGTTGCAATCTTGACGCATACGCCCCTCACCTGGGGCTACTCTTGCTCAACTGTCGTATGCGGGCGTGACGTAGACCGTCCGCGGCGGCAGGTACTCGACCACCATCACCACCGTGCCCGGCTCGATCCGGGTGCCGCCGTCAGCGGAGTAGGCGAGGAAGTGCTCGGCGCCTCCCCGCACCCGGACGATCACCTCGCCGACGAGCCCGGGCCCGATCGTTCCGGTGACCCGCCCCATGAGCCCGACCATCGACGCATCGTCCATGGTCAGAGGGTACGGTCAGGTCAAGCTACGGGAAAGCCGCGGGTCGTCGGGCGCAGGCGTGGGTTGTGTGCGCCGCCGGTCCGTCATACGGCCGGTGAGTCCGTCGGTCCGTCATGCGGCCGGTGAGTCCGTGACCATGGCCTGGGCCGGCCAGTGTTCGTGCCAGCGCAGTTCGGCCTCCAGTTGGGCGGCGACGGACACGAGCAGCGGCTCACTGTCGGCCGGGCCCAGCAACTGCGCACCCACCGGCAGTCCGTCGCCCACGAACCCGGCGGGCACATTGACCCCCGGCCAGCCGAGCACGTTCCACGGCCAGGCGTAGGGGCAGGCGGCGATCATCGCCCGGTCGGTGGCGAACTGACCCAGCTCCAGCATCGCGCCGACGCGGGGCGGGGGAGCGGCGGTGGTCGGCGCGAGGATCGCGTCGTACGACGCGAAGAAGCCGCCGATCCTGTGCCGCAGGGCGCTCTCCGCCCGCCGGGCGGCCCGCAGCGGGGCCCCGCCGAGCAGCCGGCCCAGGCGGGCCGCCTCCAGGGTGCGCCGGTCGAGCAGGCCGGGCGCCGGTACCTCGCGGACGCGTTCGGCGATCCCGACCGTGGCGCGGGGAATGAAGGTGAGCCCGATCTGGCCGTAGGGCGGGTCGGCCTCCACGACGGTATGGCCCAACGCGGCGAGTCTCTCGGCGAGTTCGAGGATCCGGGCGCGTACGTCCGGCTGGAGGCGGGCGGGCAGCGCGGTGAACGGCGGCTTCAGGGAGAGCGCGATACGCAGCCGCCCGGGGTCGCGGCCGACCGCGTCGGAGACCGCCAACTCCCTCGGCCGGTGCGGATCCTTGGGGTGATTGCCGCTCGCCGCGTCCAGCAGCAGGGCGGCGTCGGCGACCGTGCGGGCCAGGGTGCCGTTGACGGTGATGCCCTGGAAGGACTCGCCGCGCGGCCAGGTGGAGATACGGCCGCGCTGGGGTTTGATGCCGACGAGGTGGGTCCAGGAAGCGGGGATGCGCACGGATCCGGCGCCGTCCGAGCCGAGCGCGGCCGGGACGAGCCCCGCCGCGACGGCCGCCGCCGACCCGCCCGAGGACCCGCCGGGGGTGTGCTGCGGCTGCCACGGATTACGGGTGGCACCGAAGGCCGGCCCCTCGGTGAACGGCCACTGCCCCAGCTCACAGGTGTTGGTCTTGCCGATGATCACTGCCCCGGCCGCGCGCAGCCGTCGTACCGCTTCGCCGTCCTCCGCGGCCGACGGGAAGTCGCCCCGGCAGCCGAAGGCGGTCGGCTCGCCGGCCACGTCCGTGTCGTCCTTCACCGCGACCGGCACCCCGAGCAGCGGACGGCGTACCCCGTCGGCCAGCTCCCGGTCGGCGGCGTCGGCTTCGGCGAGCGCGGCGGCAGTGCGGACGATCCGGAAGGCGTTGAGGGAACCCTGGGTGGCCTCGATCCGCGCGAGACACTCCTCGACCAGCTGACGAGACGTCACTTCACCGGCAGCCAGGGCGCGTACGGACTCGGCAAGGCCCGGTGAACGGTCGTACGGCATGGGAACCCACCTCCGGAAGCATGATGCTTACCGGAGGGTAACGTCGAGTGGGGCCACGCAGTACAGATTTCGCACAGCCGCCACCCAGTCGTGCCCCAGTCCTGTTCAAGTCATTGACGTGAACCTGCTGTCCCTCCTACTTTCTGCTCGCATTCTCGAACTGTGTTCGAAATGACGGACGCCGGGGTGTGCCCGCGTCCGCGACAAGCCCAGGGAGAGCCGCCCGTGACCACACGTCCCCCCACCCCGTCCCGCCGCACCCTGCTCCGCGCGCTGACCGCCCTGCCCGCGTCGGCCCTGGTCCTGGGCGAACTGCCCGGACTGCTCGGCACGGCCGAGGCCGCCGCGCCCGCGAGCGGCTACGCCACCCGCTACACGATCGTCCCGTTCCTCAACAGCGACGACGGCACGGTGAACGTCTACCAGTCCGACGACGCGGCCGACTTCCGCCTCCTGCAGTCCTCGGCCTACACCCCGCCGAGCAATCGCATCCGCGACGCCAGCATCTTCAAGCACACGAACGGCTACTACTACCTCACCTACACGACCCACACCTGGCAGGACGTCAGCACCACCATCGGCTTCGCCCGCAGCTCCGACCGGGTCAACTGGACGTTCCTGTACGACTACACGGTCCCGATCACCGGCCTGTCCCGTGCCTGGGCGCCGGAGTGGTTCGTGGACAGCGACGGCAGCGTCAACGTCATCGTCTCCTGCTCCACGACGGACGACGAGTGGATCTTCACCCCGTACGTCCTGACGGCCACCAACTCGGCCCTCACGACGTGGACTTCACCCGTCGCCCTTTCCGGCATCGGCTCGAACCACATCGACACGTACATCGTGAAGGTGGGCTCCACCTACCACGCGTTCACGAAGAACGAGACGGCGAAGTACATCGAGTACGGCACGGCCGCCGCCCTCAAGGGTCCCTACACGATCTCCAGGACCGGCGACTGGGCGGGCTGGGGCAGTTACCGCGAGGGCCCGTCCGTGATCCAGCTCGACAACGGCGGCTGGCGGATCTTCTTCGACGGCTACGGCGACGGCACCTACTACTACAGCGACAGCTACGACACGTTCGCGACCTGGAGCACGCCCACCGCCCTGCCCACGCTCTCCGGCACGGCCCGCCACTTCACGGTGATCAAGGAGACGGTGTCGGGCGGCACATCGGTGCCGAAGAACGTGACCCGCTCCTTCCAGTCCGTCAACTACACGACGAGGTACTGGGAGGAGCAGTCCGCCCTCCTCAACCTCCCGGTCGTGACCAGCTCCAGCGCCACCGCCGACAAGCAGGCGGCCACCTTCACGGTCGTCGCGGGCCTGGCGGACTCCAACGGCTACTCGTTCCGTGACGCGGCGGGCAACTACCTGCGCCACTACGACTTCCGAGGCCGGTTCGACGCCAACGACGGCACGTCGACGTTCGCGAAGGACGCCACGTTCATCGCCCGCACGGGCACGACCAGCGGCTCGGTGCGCTTCGAGTCGTACAACTACCCCGGTTACTACCTGCGCCACTACAACTACCAACTCCGCGCATCCCTCGCGGACGGCACGGACCTGTTCCGCCAGGACAGTTCCTTCGTCCCGGTGACATCCTGGGCCTGACCTGCACTGCTGCTGACCTGGGCAGACGTTTTGGCGGTTCGTCAGCAGTTCCTGCGAGTTCCCTCGAATTCCCGCGGAAATGTGCACCAGTTGTGCACTGGGCGCGGGGTGGGGGAGGGGCGAGTGACCAGGCGAGAAGGGCCCGGCGAGCACCAGAATGCTCGCCGGGTCCTCGACGTCGAGGTGTGGGTGCGACCCCTGTGCGCGCTGGTTGTGGCAGGAGTTGCGGCTTATGCGTCATATATTTCACCAGCGGTCGTTCGCTGTGCAGGGCGGGGCGGACCGGGTGAGTGCGTCGTTGTGGCCGTTGTCGGTGGACGGGCTGTTGCCCCGGCGCGGGCTCGCTGAGGACCGGGATCAGGCAGAGGGTGACTGCGACCGAAGCGCGTAGGCAGGCCGAGGCTGGTCGAGGTCGGGCCCGGGAAACGGCCCAGGCGCTAGTGCGCGGGTGGCTTGCTTGGTGGCTTCCAGCCGTGGGTGAGGATGTCGAAGATCGCGTCGACGGCGGTCCGGCGGTCCTGCCGGCCGCGAGCGAGCATCGGGATCTCGAGTACGAATCGGGCAAGCGCCACGCATGTGAGGTTGTCGTGGTCAACGCCGAATTCGTCAGCGATGGCCGCGCTGAGGCTGTCGGTGTACCGGGTCCACATGCGTTCGGCGTAGGCGCGCAGCACCGGCGTGGAGTTCACCAGGTTGGTGAACTCGGCCGCCTGGGGATGTGCCTCGATCGACGGCCAGGTGTCCTGGACGTGCTGGCGAAGGGCATCGAGGATGCTCTGGCCGGAGGGGCGCTGCCGCACCGCGGCGGTCAACTGTGCCTCTCGGTCTGCGTCCTGGTCGAAGACCAGCGCTTCCTTGCCGCTGAAGTGCTTGAACACCGTCGCGGTCGACACGTCGGCGGCGTCGGCGATGTCGCGGATGCTCACCTGGTCGTAGCCGTGCTCCAGGAAGAGGTGCAGTGCGGCGTCGGCGATCGCCTGCCGGGTGGCCGCCTTCTTGCGGTCGCGGCGGCCGGCGGGGGGCATGGTCATGGCTGGAGCGTACCCGATAGTCGAATCAGTCGCTAAGTAGAGTCGTTGCACTTTTCTACTCGCTCTGATTTTATGAGCGTTGCGAGCACTGAGTGGTGCCTCCTTGTCGGCCTGGTCATCGTCTGCACCGCGCCGACTTGTTCATCTGAGAGGCCCCTCTGTGCGGCACATCCGGTGCCGAGGCCGACGGCGCCCGGCCTGCTCGCCTCTCTTCGCCGACCGAAAGGGACGACCATGAACTCCCCAGAACCCGCCCGGGCCCGCATCAGCATCATCGGTGCCGGTCCCGGCGGACTGACCTGCGCCCGCATCCTTCAGCAGCGCGGTATAGCGGTCACCGTCTACGACCGGGACGGGGGCCCGGATGCGCGCAACCAGGGCGGCACCCTCGACCTGCACGCCGACAACGGCCAGATCGCCCTGCGCGAAGCCGGTCTGCTCGACGAGTTCTTCAGGCTCGCCCGCCCCGAAGGGCAGGAAATGCGCCAGATGGACCCGACCGGCATGATCACGTCCCATGAAATCCCGGCGGCCCACGAACTCTTCAAGCCGGAAATCGACCGTGGCCAGCTGCGTGACCTGTTGCTCGATTCCCTGCAACCGGGAACCGTGCACTGGGGCCGCGCCCTCGACACGATCAGTGGACCCGTCGGCGGGCCGCGGCACCTGCACTTCACCGACGGCACGACCATCCAGACCGATCTGGTCATCGGCGCCGACGGTGCCTCCTCCCGGGTACGCCGGGCCGTGTCCACCGCCGTCCCCGAGTACACCGGGGTGAGCTTCCTGGAAGCGTGGTTCTCGGACGTCGAGAGCCGGCACCCGGAACTGGCCGAGCTGGTCGGCCAGGGCAGCGCCCACGCGGCCGACGGCGAGCGCGCCCTGTTCGCCCAGCGCAACAGCGGAAACCACATCCGCGTCTACATCGTCCGACGAGTCCCGGTCGACTGGATCAGCAGGAGCGGCCTGCCAGTCGAGGACACCGACGGCATCCGCGCCCTGCTCCTGGGCGAGTACGCCCACTGGTCGCCCCGCATGCGCCGGATGATCACCGACAACGACGGCCCCTACGTCGACCGCCCGATCTTCGCCCTCCCGGTCCCGCATGCCTGGGAACACAACCCGACGGTGACCCTGCTCGGAGATGCCGCCCACCTCATGCCCCCGCTCGGCGTCGGCGTCAACCTCGCCATGCTCGACGCCGGCGAAATCGCCCTCGCTCTCGCGAACGCCGCCACGGTCGCCGACGCGATCCGCACCTACGAGAAGACCATGCTCCCCCGCTCCACCGAGACGGCCAAGGCCCTCGAAGGCGGCGCCGAACACCTGCTGTGCGCCGACGGACCCGACTTCGGCAGCAACAACGACGCCCAGCACTGAAGTGTCACGGTGCCGGTCGGCGCCCTGGCCTCGTTCTCGTGTCCTGACTCCTCTGCAGGAAATCCGTCACAGCCGGCTCGGTGAAAAATGGGCGCCGGTACTCAGAAGAGCACCGGCGCGCACGGCATGACGCCTCTCACCTACCGGGCGGCGGCAGTGCCGTCAGGCCCAGGCGAGGGCGTCCTCGACGGGCACGCGGGGCAGCCGCGGGAACCACGGGTCGGCTCCGGGGTGACCGATGTTGACCACCAGTTGCGAGCGCCAGCTGGTACCGGCGAAGAACTCCTCGTCCACGCCGGCCTTGTCGAAGCCCGCCATGGGACCGGCCGCCAGCCCTGCCGCGCGGACGGCGGGCAGGAAGACCCGGTCTGCAGTGCCGAGTTGTAGGCGGCAAGGCTCTCGCGTCTGTCGATCTGGTCGGCGAACGCCGCTCGCAGCATCTCGCCGCGGGCCGGGAGGACGGTCGGCATCTGCTCGTGGAAGTCGACGTCGTACGCCAGGATTGCGACGGCCGGCACGCTGAGCGTCTTGGCCACCTCTTGGAACTCGGTTCCGTGAGCGAGGCCGAATAGTGCTACGGCGGTGGCGGCAGCCGGGGTTGCTGCCCTTACGGCTGGTGACACGGCCAGACCGAGGGTCAGTACGGCCGGCGCATCGTGAATTCGGTGTCCGGGACGGTGTGTCCGCTGAACCCTGTGATGGTCCGGCACCCCATGGCGGTGACGCGTCTTGGTACGGCGCGAGGGATCGCGGTGCGGCCCCTCGCGCCGTACGTCGTTGTGGCTGTTTCGGGCGGTCGGCTGGTGGCTACGCGGTCGACCTCGCCATGTCGCGACCTGTACCGCTGTCCTGCGTCTCCCCGGCGACCGTGTCGGTCTTGCCTGCACGGCGGAGCAGGAGGCTGACGGCGACGGCGGCCAGGACAGCGGCTCCGGCGCCGCTGATGAGGGCGAGCTGCATTCCGGAGGCGAAGGCGTCGCGAGCCTTCTCGACCAGTGCCGGGTCGCCCGTGGCGCGGCCCACGTGGTTGGCCGCGGCAAGGGAGGAGCGAGCCGCGTCCGCGACGGGAGCGGGGAGTCCCCCGAGGTCGAGCTTGTCGCGGTACTCAGCACTCAGGACGCTGCCGAGAACTGCGATACCCAGGGCGCCGCCGAGTTCGCGCGACAGGTCGTTCACGGCGGAGCCCACGTTCTGCAGGCGAGTCGGCAGCCCATCGGTGATGGCCGCGGTGGCCGGCGTCATGGCCAGGCCCATGCCCGCACCGAGCGGAAAGAGCCCGCCCACGAGCAGCCAGTACGAGCTGCCGGCGTCGACCTGGGCAAGCACGAGCAGGCCGGTGGCGACCAGGAGGAGGCCCACGGTCCAGGGGCCGCGGGCACCTCGCCGGGCAATCAGACGCGGGCTCAGGCGGGCGCTGGGAATCATCCCCGCGGGCATCGGCAGCACGCTCACGGCAGCGATCAGAGCACTGTCACCGCGCACCAGCTGGAGGTACTGCATGACGACGAAGATGAATCCGAAGAACGCGAAGAACTGGAGCGTGATCGACAGCGACCCGGCAGCGAACGGCTTGTGGCGGAACAGCCGCGGGTCCAGGAGAGGGCGCGGGTGCCTCAGCTCCCAGGCAACGAACCCGACCAGCACGACAAGCCCCGCACCGATGCCCACCAGGGTGCGGACACTGCCCCACCCGTGCTCCGGCGCCTGGATGACCGAGTAGACCAGCACACCCAGTCCCGCCACGGTGAGAGCCGCCCCGACCACGTCGACGCGCTGCTTACCCGGCTCCGCGGACTCCGGCACGAAGAGATAGGTGCCGATGAGAGCCACCCCTGCCATGCATATGTTCAGCCAGAACACCGACCGCCACGACCACACCTCGAGCACCGCGCCGGAGGCGAGCAGTCCCAGCACCGCGCTGGCACCCGCGACCGCCGCCCAGATACTGACGGCACGCGCCTGCTGAGCCCGGGGAAACGTGCTGGTGATCGTCGACAGTGTGGCAGGCATGACGAACGCGGCCGCTATGCCCAGGACCGCGCGAAGAGCGATCAGGACGTCCGGATCGGTTGCGAAGGTCGCAGCCAGCGAGACTCCCGCGAACAGTCCCAGCCCGCCCAGCAGCGCCTTGCGACGGCCGAAGCGGTCGCCGAGCGTTGCCGCGAGCAGCAGGAAAGAGGCGAAGATCAGGCTGTACGCATCGATGATCCAGGACAACTGGGTCTGGTCGGCGTGCGTCTCGCGGGCGAGATCGGGCAAGGCCACGTTCAGGGATGCCATCGCCGATACGACGGTCGCCAGTGCCAGGCAGGTCACGGCCAGAACGGCACCGTGGCGCACCGCGCGCACCGGTCCGCCCACCCGGTCCGGAGTGTTGAGGCCGTTCATGAGGGAATCTCCTTTTGAATGAAACCGGTGGATGGGCGGTGCGCTCCGGCCTGTCCGAGGCCGGCTCCCGGCGACTGCCCGTGAGCGCGAGCCGCCTGTTCTTGTCCTGCGGTACTCGTTGCGCTTGCTGGAGTGGTCATGTGGTCAGCACGTCCTTGAGGCTGCGGCGCGGGCTGAGACCCGGCGTGCGCTCGGGGTGGCCGATGCGGAAGGACAGCAGGCCGGTCGGGGCCGGGCGGCCGAGTACGGCGGCCCAGCGTGCGGAGAAGACATCGAGGCTGCCTGCCGCGCGGTCGCGGTCGATGCGTTCGGTGATCTGGTTCATGTGGTGCAGGCCGAGACCGAGGGAGGTCGCGGTCAGGTGCATCCGGGCCAGCAGCCGGCCGCCGCTCACCTGGGCCATGCGGTTGGTGACGTCGTCGACGGTGATGACGCCGTACGCGGCGGCGGTCGCGGTGTGCACCTCGCGGGTGGCCTTGACCCAGAAGGCGTCACCGTCCTTGCGGGACTGCGCCGGCAGGAGCTTCGCCGCGAACAGGGTCAGGCCGCCGAGTCCCTGACCGTCGAGGGTGAGCCCGTCGCGGTGCCTGTCGATGGTGCTGCGGGCGCTGCGGAACCAGCTGAAGGCTTCGGTCGACTGGGCGGTGTCCGCCGTGATCGCCTCGGTGGCCTCGACGTAGAGCCGGCCCAGCTGCTCACGTGCCGCCTTGTCGGTGATCCACAGCACGCTGGCTCCGTCGATGCGGGAACTCTGCTCGGTGAAGCCACCGAGGTCGACGGGCGTGGACTTGTACGGGCCCCGGTTGGTGTGCCGGTGCGGGATCGCGGCGGCAAGGTCGCGGTCCTGCCCGGTGCCGCCGTCCCTCAGCGCGATCCGTGCGACGTGGTCCGAGGCGATGCCGTCCGGGAACAGCGTGACGTGCGCGGTGAAGCCGGCTGGTCCGGCGGCGATCACCATGTTCTCGACGGCGCAGCCGAGCCCGGCGAAGTGTTCGCGGGCACTGGCGTCGTTGAGCGGCATCCGCCGACGGGCGTCGGAGTAGACGTGGATGGTGTCGCCGTTGACGGCGATTCGCCAGGCTTGTGTGTTGTGCGGGTTGCACGCGAGGACGCCGGCGGCGACCACCCGGTCGATGCCGGACAACGTGGTCCAGTCGTGCCAGAGACCGTACGGGTCGCCGGATCCCGCGCTGAAAGCGCCGTTGGTCGCGGCCCGGACCCCGCCGACGCCCACGCCGGCGGCGGCTATGGTGCCGAGGCCGAGGCCGACGAGCTTCATCGCGGATCGGCGGCTCACGACCGGCTCTTCCGGTGTCTCGGTGGCTGCGGCCGAGGACTCTGGTGTCTGCGTGCCGGGCATGACGGGGTCGCCTTTCGCAACGGGGATCGATGGGGGGATTCAGCGGTAGTTGAGCTCGGCGAGCTCGGTGGCGAGCTTCTTGGGCATGCCCGTGTGGCCCAGCAGGGGCAGTGCGAAGTTGCGGGCCCCGCGGACCGCGGGGTTGCGGGTGGTGGCCACCCGGGTCATCCGGTCGGTGAAGGCGACCACCCGCTGGGCGACGGGGCGACGCTGTGCCTCGTAGCCGTCGAGCTGCCCGGTGGCGAACGCCCGGCCGAGTGTGTAGCCGTCCTGGATGCCGGTGTTCATCCCCTGGCCGCCGGCTGGGCTGTGCACGTGTGCGGCGTCGCCGGCCAGCAGCAGGCGGCCGGCGCGGTAGTGGTCGGCGACCCGGTGGTGCACTCGGAACCGTGACGACCAGGCCAAGCCGGTGACCTCGGCCTGGCCGGGGGCGCGCTCGTCGAGCAACTGCTGGACGAACGCGAGATCGGGTGTGGCGGGGGCGTCGCCGACGGTGGCGACGACCCGGTAGTGGCCGCCGGGCAGCGGGGCGACGACGGTGAGCCCCGCGGTGCCGAAGGTGAGGGAGACTTCGGTGCGGCCAGGCGTCCAGTCCATCAGGACGTCGGCGAGCACGAAGGACTCGGCGTAGGCGTTGCCGGTGAAACCGATGCCCGCCGCCTCGCGCACGATGCTGTGCATACCGTCGGCGCCGACGGCGTACCCGGCGCGCAGCGTCTGACCGGTTGCCATGGTGAGGGTCACGCCGTCCTCGTCCTGGACGGCCGATGCGACCTCGTAGGGGCGGTGCATATCACCGCCGAGCGCGCGCAGCCGGTCCAGCAGCACGCTCTCGGTCTCGTACTGGGGAACCATCAGCGTGTACGGGTGGGGCGTGGGCAGCTTGTCGAACGGCACGGTCAGCAGCCGGCGGGAGCCGTCGCGGACGGCGAACCGGGTCACCTGAACGCCTCGGGCGATCAGCTGGTCCGAAGCCCCCAGCTCGTCCAGGACTTCCAGGGTGCGGGCGTGTACGACGGCGGCACGCGAGGTGTTCGCCCCCTCGGCCAGCCGGTCCAGGACGACAAAGTCGATACCCGCGGAAGCGAGCGTGACGGCAAGCGCGAGACCGGTCGGGCCGGCGCCGACGATGGCGACCTCGGTGTGGGCGGGGAGTGCGGTGGTGTTCATGGCGGAGTCTTCCGTTCAGATCCAGGGGAAAGTCAACGGACGTTTGCCAACACTTGTTGGCCAACGCTCGTTGACATGATGCTCCGGGCTCCACTGGAAAGTCAACATGTGTTGGCCTACAGTCGTTGGCATGACGCAAGACGCCGAGATCACCAGCAAGGACAAACGTTCCGACCGCAGCAAGGCCGCGATCCTGCGCGCCGCGCGGGAGCGATTCGCCGCTCAGGGCTACGAACGCACCACGATCCGCGCCGTGGCCTCCGACGCCGGCATCGACCCTTCGATGGTCATGCGCTACTTCGGCAACAAGGCCCAGCTCTTCGACGCGACACTCGCCATCGATCTGCGGCTGCCAGACCTCACGGGCGTTCCGGCGGACGAGGTGGCACAGGCTGTGGTGCGGCACTTCCTCAAACGCTGGGAGGGCGACCCGGCCGACGACGCGCTGCTGGTCCTGCTGCGCTCGGCGGTCACCAACGAGCAGGCCGCTGCGCGGATGCACGAGATCTTCGCGGCCCAGGTCGCCCCAGCCCTGGCCACCGCCCTGGGCCCGGAACACGCCGTACGCCGGGCCGGCCTGGTCTCCGCCCAGCTCCTCGGCCTCGGACTCACCCGCTACCTGCTGCGCCTCCCGGCAGTGACCGCCCTGACAGCGGACGAGATCGAAGACGGCCTCGCACCGGCCATCCAGGCCGTCCTCGACCCACGCTAGTGCTCTGACCACGTAGGTTCGCCGGGCTGGCGGTTGGAGCGGTTGGACGGGTGGTGACGTTCGTCCCGACCGCTGGAGGTGTGGCGGCCGAGCCTGTGCGGGTGCGCAGACTGACCGATCAGGAAGGGCAGAAACTGCAGCAGATCGTGCGCCGAGGAAGGACCAGTTCGGTGCGCTATCGCCGGGCGATGATGCTGCTCGCGTCCGCCGGCGGAAACCGCGTTCCGGCAGTCGCCCAGCTGGTCCAGACCGACGAGGACACGGTGCGGGAGGTGATCCACCGGTTCAACGAGATCGGTCTGGCCTGCCTGGACCCTCGATGGGCGGGAGGCCGTCCCCGCCTGCTCACCCCTGACGCCGAGGACTTCGTCGTCCAAACGGCCACCATGAGCCCCACCAGGCTCGGCCAGCCCTTTACCCGCTGGTCGATCCGCAAACTCGCCGCCTGCCTGCGCCGCGCGCATGGACGCGTCATCCGCATCGGCCGGGAAGCCTTACGGTGCCTGCTCCTGCGCCGCGGCATCACCTTCCAGCGCACCAAGACCTGGAAGGAGTCACCCGACCCCGAGCGCGACGCCAAGCTCGACCGGATCGAGCAGGTGCTGGAACGCTTCCCGGACCGGGTCTTCGCCTCCGACGAATTCGGGCCGCTCGGGATCCGGCCCACCGCCGGCTCCTGCTGGGCGAAGCAGGGCAAGCCCAACCGCCTGCCGGCCACCTACCACCGCACCCACGGCGTGACCTACTTCCGCGGCTGCTACTCCGTCGGCGGCGACACCCTGTGGGGCGTCAACCGCCGCCGCAAAGGCACCGCCAACAGCCTCGCCGCCTTGAAGCCGATCCGCGCCGCCCGACCCGACGGAGCCCCCATCTACATCATCTTGGACAACCTCTCCGCCCACACCGGCGCGGACACCCGCCGCTGGGCGAAGAAGCACAAGGCCGAACTCTGCTTCACCCCGACCTCCGCCTCCTGGGCCAACCCGATCGAGGCGCACTTCGGCCCGCTGCGGCAGTTCACCCTGGCCCACTCAAACCACCGCAGCCGTCCCCCGGGCAGACCCAGGCCCTGCATCGCTACCTACGCTGGCGCAACGCAAACGCCCGCCACCCCGACGTACTCGCCGCCCAGCGCAAGGAACGCGCTCGCATCCGCAGCGAGAAGGGCATCCGCTGGGGCGGACGACCCATCGACTGCGCTGCCTGATTGTTCAATTCGCCGACGCTGACGGACCACGCATCGGCTCCGATTGCAGCAGCGGGACTCGCCTCGTGAGCGCGGCAGCCGGAAGCAGATTGTCCGGCTCGATGCCAGGGTCCGCCGTGACCACGACGCCGGCTGTTTGAGCGTCGAAGCCGGTCGGCCAGATCGTAAGGTCGCTCGCCAGCGCGCCTTCCAGCCTCGCCTCTCGCAGGTCAGTGTCGGTGAGGTCGCAGCCCCGGAGGTCGGCCAACCGCAGGTCCGCACCCGCGAACACGGCGCCCTGGGCACGAGCCTTGCGCAGGTTCGCCTCCCGCAGGTCCGCACCGGAGAAGTCCGCCGACCTCAAGTCGGCTCTGACCAAGCGTGCGCCGCGCAGATCGGCTCGCAGACAGCGGACCTGGTAGAGAATGGAAGTGCCGAGTTCGGCATGCCGCAGGTTGGCGGCGATCAGTGACGCCTTGCTCAGGTTGACCTGGTAGATGCTCGCCGCTTCCAGGCAGGCACCGTCGAAGTTGACTCCGTGCAGCCACAATCCGTCACAGTCGGCTCGCCGCAGGTCGGTCAGGCTGACGTTGAGCCACTCCGGACGGCGTTCCTGGTACAGGACCCCGAGGCAGGTCAGCGCCGTCTGAGCGTCCGCGGCGCGGGTCTCCAACGGGGGCACCGAGTCGATGGACACGTCCGCCGCCGGAACTGCGGGTTCCTGAGGCGGCCAGGGAAGGTGTGTCCGCAGATACGCCGCCATGATGGAGACGACCGCCTCGCGGTCGCGGTCGGAGTGATCCGCAATCCGCCACAGTGCGTAGATGCCCCCGATCCGCACGTCAAGCTTGTCACTGCCGAGCTGATCCACGGCCCGGCTGAAGCGATCGGTGATGTTCCCCTCTCGGGTTGCGTTCAGCCCGTCCTGGCTGACGCGCACCTGCCGCCATGTGGCATAGGCGCCGAACAGAACGACCGCACCGCCGACCGCCTGCAGAAGCGTGGTGCGCACGTTGTTCACCGCGCTCACCCGGTCCGCCGCAGCAAGATGGCCACCTGCGAGGTCGTGGTCGACTATCAGCCCCGGAAGAACCAGGAGCACGAAGCCTAGTAACACGATCACGGCCAGTGCGGCCAGCGCCACAGCAACGGCACGAATCAGGCGCCACCGGCCACGAACAGATCCCCCCATAGCCAGAGGATCCTAGAACAAGGCCGAACCCGGCGAACCTATGCGGTCACAGCACCAGCCGTGGAACAGGGACCGGAGAAGGCCCGTAACAGGGCATCCCGGCGACCGCGCGGCTGCGCCGCGAGATGCCGGCTCATGTTGGTCAGGCGACATTGCTCTGCCGGCTGACTCCGTGATGGGGGATCGCCCTATCCGGGAAAGAGATCCTGAGTACGGTCGGTGCCGGAGATCCCGCCGCAGACGCCCAAGGGGGAGCGGTGGCACCGCGTATCGGCCTTTACTTTCCGTACGTTCATATCCGGGACGCCGCGTGGGTCAAGGCCACCGCGCTGTACTGGCCGGCGCTGGCGCGCGTCGCCGCGGCCGAGTATCCGGTCCACGACTCCGACACCGTCCGTGCTCTCGCGGACGGGCTCGACTTCATCCAGCAGCTGCCTCCGGGCCCTGCAGCCGAAGCGGTCGCCCCACACTTCATCAACGTCATCCGCGAGCACCACGCCGAGCTGCACCGCTACTTTGGCGTGTCCCCCGAGGACATCGACGAAAGCGACCCGAGCGATCCGGAGTGGCGAGCGGTGAACCGGTACGCTCTCCCGGGGGAGATCTGGCGGCCGCGTGACGAGCGGACGTCCCTGGTCGAAGCGCACTGGGATGAGTTCGCTCCTGCCCTGCGCCAGGTGCTGCTCGATTCTCAGCTGGGCCTGAACACCCGCCGCCCCACCCTCCTGTCCGGCGACGAGGAGTACGACTGGATGTCGGTAGACCCGAAGCTCGCCTGGGTCTACAAGTTGGCGCTGACGGAAGAGCTGGCCCGGCAGCACGGGCTGACGCCGATCACCGACAACCCCGCCTCCCAGCAGCAGATGCAGGACTGGGATGAGGCGCGGATCTTCGCTGAACTCTTCGATCACCACCCGCACGACTGGCGCCCAGTATCTGTGGTCGGCATGCTGACCGCACAGCTCCCGCTGCCCGAGGGCATCGCGGACGTACCCGTCGACGACATCATCAAGCTGCGCACCGACTACCGACCCGAGTTCGACCGCTTCGTCGACGCCCTCGACGCGGCCGCCGCCGAGCTGACCAGCTCCCTCCTGGAAGAACAGGATCCGCAGATCGTCGCCCTCCACGTGGCGCATATCCGCCGGACGCACTTCGAGCAGCCACTCAACGACCTCAAGGCCGCGATCAAAGGGCTCAAGCTCGGCACGGGACTCGGGTTGATGAACCTGCAGACGCAACTGCCCGCCTTGGGAGCCATCGGCGGCGCGGCAGCGCACTGGCCGGCCGTCACCGCCACATCGATCGGCTTCGGCCTGGTCGGGCTCCACCACGTCACGGCTAAAGAACGCGACCGCATCCGGTCCGACTCGCCCGTCACCTACCTGCTGCAGGCCGAGAAGGTGTCCGACCCGCCCTCCTTCATCAACCGATGGACGATCGCAGGCGCCCGCGGTCTCGGCATCAACATCTAGGTCGCGTATCGAGCCGTGATCAAACTGTCTGCTGCACAAGCCGGTGGCGACCGCCTGCGGCGACTCGCGTGAGATCATCCGTCCATGAGCAGCGACCTGGAAGTGAGTGCTCTGGCGATCAATGTCACGATCCCGCAGGCGCTCCGCTGGACGGACACTCGACGCGGTGAAGCGTTCACGCTGACCACACTCAACGTCCGGCTTCTCCCGGACGGTCACCTCGCCGTAAAGGCCTATGGCCGCCCAGTCGGTGGTGGTCGGGGGGCGTACGTCTCGTTCCCCGTTCCAGACAGACCCGAACTGGCAGCCCTGGTCGCCGAAGCTGCCAGCCGTGCCGGGGGGTTGTGGGCCGCGCATCGCGGTCTCGGCTGAACCCAGTTCGACTCGATGGCGGATGGTGGCAGTCCCAGATTTCGCCCTCCCGGCGCGCCCGGGGAGAATAGATCTTCTTGCGTGACGCGAGTGCAACTGACTGACGGTGAGTGGGAGTTCATCGGACCGTACCTGCCTATCGGCGAGTACGGTCCGTACCCCGAGCGGCTGCGGCAGCAGTTCGAGGGCGTGATGTGGCGGTTCAAGACCGGCGGACAGTGGCGGGAGATGCCGCAGGAGTTCGGCGCCTGGTCGACCGTGCACAACCGTTTTCGGCAGTGGCGTGACGCGGGCGTTTTCGAGGCCTTGTTGGAGGGCGCCATCGCCGAAGCCGCGAAGCGGGGCGAGGTGGACCTGTCGCTGGTCAGCATCGATTCCACCACCGCGCGCGCTCACCACGACGCCGCCGGGACGCACCTCAGCGAGGACATCCTTGCCGCGTTGGAGAAAGGCGCGGTTGAGGAAGAGAAAGCCAGGTCAAAGGGGGCAGCCTTGAGGGACAGACCGGGCGGGGCGTCGAAGCAGATCCCAAGCGCGAGGAGCAGCGACGCATCCGGCGTCGCCGCAAGCTCCGGCTGAAGGCCGCCCTCCTGGGGCGCTCGCGGGATGGGCTGACCAGCAAGGTCCACCTCGCCACCGACCGCAAGTGCCGCCCCCTGGTGATCGTCCTGACTGCGGGGCAGGCCGCGGACGGCCCGCAGTTCATCGCTGTGCTCAACAAGATCCGGGTCCGTGGGCCCGTCGGCCGTCCCCGCACCCGCCCTGACGCGGTCGCCGGGGACAAAGCCCACTCGTCCCGTGGCAACCGGGCCCACCTGCGTAATTGGGGCATCAAAGCAGTGATCCCAGAGAAGAAGGATCAGACCGCGAACCGGAAGAAGAGGGGCTCCAGGGGCGGTCGGCTCATCGGCCACGACGCCGACCTCTACAAGGAGAGGAACACCGTCGAGCGCCTGATCAACAAGCTCAAGGCCTGGCGAGGCATAGCCACCCGCTACGACAAGACCCCGGACGGCTACCTCGCCGGCCTCCACCTGCGCGCCTCCATGATCTGGATCAAAGTCCTCATCCGGACCACCTATTGATCACGACTCGACACACGCCCTAGTCCGCTCCCGCGACTACTTGTGGCGCCAGGTCTGATGCACGACTTAGCACTTCCGTCTGCCACAGCGCCTGTGCTTCGCCGCTGTCCCGCGGCACCGTGCGGCTGACGGCAGCGGCGACGCATCGATAAAGCTTCGCGCCCTTCGGGTCAGCAACCGCCAGCAGCGCCACCAGCAGCGGCTCGTCGTCCGCTGCGTCGCCTTCGACGCGCGCCAGAACCTGGAAGCGTTCGTCTCCATGCAGGACGGGCAGGGCGGAGCTGAGCTGCCGCTGCAACTTATCCCACGACGTCGTGGTCCGCTCTCGCGCCGCCTTCTTCAACGCTCCCCGTACAGCGCCAGCCGCACTGTCGATGGCTGCGTCCGACAGCTGCGGACGCGCCGCCAGCGGCAGCCTTCTCGCCGGCTCTGGATCGTCGCGACGGCCGCGGCGCAGCTTACGGCGTGACCTCACCGTGCCGGTCACCGCCGGCGTGGCGGCCGGGCGGTTCGCCGAGCAGGCACTGGTGTGGCCACTCGCCGTAGGTCTGCTGAGTCAGGCGGTCGCGCCGTGCAGCAGGATCGCTGTGATGAAGTCCGGTGCCTGGCGGGCGCCCATGTGGCCCTCGAGGGTCAGCTCCCAGGCGGTCTCGGCCAGACCGCAGAACGTCGAGGCCAGCCAGGTGGCCGGCATGTCGCCCCGCAGCAGCCCGGAGTTCTGGCTGCGCTCGACGAGCGCGGTGGTCCGCTCGAAGATCGCCGAGGCCCGCTCGCTGGCCTCGGGCACGCCGAGGACCTCGGGCTCGACGTAGACGAAGTTCCACAGCTGGGCGAACGGCGTGTACTCGGCGACCACTGCGACCAGCACCTGCTGCATGGGCGCGGTGTCGGCTTCGGCCTGGGTCAGAACCCGGTCGCAGTCGTCCAGGATCTTCTCCGCCATCGCCTGGACCAGCACCTGGCGGGTGGGGAACAAGCGGAGCAGGGTGGCCCGGCTGATCCCTGCTCGGGCGGCGATGACCTGCATCGACGCCCCCCGGTCCTTGGCGAGGACCGCCGTTGCCGACTCCAGTACCTCCGCTGCGGGGGTACGCATGTACGCCATCCTCCATTGCCTCTTTTGAAGCATCGATGCCTCAATGTATCCTCTGTTGCGTCAGCGGCATTGTACTGAAAGGGGTGCCTCTGCTGTCCCGCAGCTTGACCAGCCATGCGGTCACCACACTCCTGTGCCGTCTCTTCGCCGTGCGCTACCGCGCATGCGAGGCGGGACTTCACGGCCTCCAGCAGGGCGGACAGAGCCCCGCCCAAGGCGGCCGCGCCCCGTGCGCCAACGACGCCGCGCAGGCGCGGCGGCGCTGACACATGCCCGTTCCAGCAACGCTTCAACAGCCCGGTCAGCGGCATATGACCGCCCGTACGCGGTTCGACAGCGTCCGTGCAGCGGGCAGTGCGGACCGGGCACCAGTCCATACCGGCCTTGACGCGATTCGTGACAAGAGCGGCGCCGCCGCTTGAGGCCTGGTCGGCTTCTTTCCCCTCGGACAGCCCACCGCGGACGGCGGGGTGTTCCTCGCAATGCTTGTAGCAGCCAGATCACAGATAGGCGTACCCATGACCGTGCACCGTCGACGCTTCCTACAGAGCGCGAGCCTTGGCGCCGCAATCACCTCTCTGGCCGCGTGCAGGGTCAACCCGACCGGCTCGGGTTCCACGTCGACCTCGTCCGATCGGGACAAGGTGATCGTCGTCGGTGCCGGGATCAGCGGTCTGGCCGCGGCCCGCTACCTCACCGACCACGGTCTGGACGTAGTGGTCCTGGAGGCGCGCGACCGTATCGGCGGCCGCATCTGGACCAGCGAGAAATGGGTCGGCCTCCCGCTCGACCTCGGCGCCTCCTGGATCCACGGCATCGACAACAACCCGATCGCCGCATTGGCCGCGAAGGCCAAGGCACGGACGGTAGTGACCGACCCCGACAGCTCCACCAACTACCTTCCCGACGGGACCGAGGTCGACGACGCCCAGGCGAAGGTGCTCGAAGGATGGCAGACGAAAACGGAGGACGCCCTCGCTGCGTACCAGGACAACGCAGACAAGGACGCCTCGGTACGCAGCGTCGTGGAACGCGCCCTCAACTGGTCCTCGCTGTCCGACAATGACAAGACCCTGGCCTCTTTCGGGCTCAACGACTACGAGCACGAGTACTCGGGCAGCGTGAACCAGATGTCGGCCCTGTACTTCGACAGCGGCGCGGACATCAAGGGCAAGGACGTGCTCTTCCCTGGCGGCTACCACCAGATCACCGATCTGCTCGCACGAGGGCTGCCCATCCGCACCGGGCACGTGGTCAAGCACATCGACTGGGACTCCAGCGGCGTGACAGTCACCACCGACAAGGACACCTTCGATGGCGACCATGTGGTGGTGACGCTGCCGCTCGGCGTGCTGCAGGGCGGCGCGGTCACGTTCGGACCCGGCCTGCCCTCGAACAAGCGCACCGCCATCGCCAAGCTCGGCATGGGCGTGCTCAACAAGTGCTACCTGCGCTTCCCCACAGTGTTCTGGCCGAACACCGACTGGATGACCTACATCCCGGAGCTGGACAAGTACGGCCAGTGGGAACAGTGGATCAACATCACCCGCCCCACCGGAAAGCCGGTACTGCTCGGCTTCAACGCCGCCGACTTCGGCCGCACGATCGAAGGCTGGAGCGACACCCAGATCGTCGACAGCGCCATGGGAACGCTGAAAACCATCTTCGGCAGCGACATCCCCGCCCCCGTCGACTACCAGATCACCCGCTGGGCGTCCGACCCGTACGCGCGAGGCTCGTACTCGTACAACAAGATCGGCTCCACGCCGGCCATGCGCGACCATCTCGCCGCGAGCGTCGACAAGTATGTGCACTTCGCCGGCGAGGCGACGCACCGCGCCTCCTACCAGACCGTCCACGGCGCCTACCTCTCGGGAATTCGCGCCGCCAAGGAAATCACGGACTGAGAGGTCCTAACGGAATGACCTGCCGAGTTTCTGGTTGCTAGTGTCCGACAGTGACCTTGACGGACCTCAGCCATGGTTTTCGTGACGATGATCAGCGGCGACGCGTCCAGGCGGTCATCCATGATCGCCTTGCAGACGACCGCGAGCCGCAGGAGTGCCGCTATCTCATGCGGTTCTGGTGGCAGCTGTGCATGCCGTACCAACAGGTATCGATGGAGCAGCTCAGCTTGAACGTCCGCGAGCCGAAGCTGGCCGTGCTCGAAAGGTTGATCAGCGCCATCAGGGCGTCCCATGACGAGATCGATGTATGGGTTGCCACCACGCAGGAAGCCTTCTCGGTGATTCAAGACCGTGGCTTCCGGTCCGCCGCGGAGAGCAACGGCTAACGCAGCAGGCCGAGTTGCCGGTGGGTGATGAGGCAACAGGCGAGCCTGAGGAACGCTTCGTGGATATCGGCTCGCCGTTCCCAGCGGATGCGTAGACGCCGGAAGCCGTGAAGCCAGGCGATAGTGCACTCGACTGATGCTTGGAGCCGGACCGTGTCGCCTGCGCCCTGGTAGCCCTTGTCCGCCCAGTAGCTGATGCCGGCTTGGGTGAGAAGGTCGATGATGCCGTGCTCGCGTGTGGCCCGGATGTCGTGGACGGTGCCGGCCAGGGCCGGTGAAGCACACAGGGCCCGAGCAGCCCATCACTCGGCTGTCCGGTGGAAACCAGCAGGAGGTGCTTTTCTCCCGGGCCGCAGTGCAGCAGCCCCGACCACTGCTGCTTGACGAACCCGCCAAGGGCGTCGACATCGGGGCGGAGGCCGAGATCCAGGTGCTGATCCGTGCGATGGCTGAGGACGGAAAGGTCGCGGTCATCGTCGTATTCACGGAGGAAGCGGAACTGATCGGGCTCGCGGACGCGGTGTGCCTCTTCAAGGACGGCTCGTGTGACGGCACCAAGTACCCACAGGGCACCGTCACTCCGGGAGACCTGCGGCAACGGGTCTGGCCCAGCAGCCAAGCGGCCCCGTGAGCACG